>JANNGZ010000383.1:0-7438 GCA_031404155.1 Burkholderiales bacterium | reverse complement strand
GCTCACCGGCATCGACGTGGTCTGCGACTTCCGCAGCGCCGACCTGGCCGCCGGCGGGCAAGGCGCACCCCTGGTGCCGGCGTTTCATGCCGCGATGTTCGGCCGCGCCGGCGAAGACCGCGCGGTGCTCAACCTCGGCGGCATTGCCAACCTGACCTTGCTCGGCGCCGACGGCCGCGTCGGGGGTTTCGATTGCGGGCCGGCCAACCTGCTGCTCGACGCCTGGTGCGCGCGCCACTGCGGCCTGCCCTTCGATGGCGATGGCGCGTGGGCCGCCTCGGGCCACGTGATCGACGCCTTGCTCGCGGAGATGCTGAACGAGCCCTTCTTTGCGTTGCCGCCACCCAAGAGCACCGGCCGCGACCTGTTCGACCTGGATTGGCTGGAGCGAAAACTGTCCGTTCACGCACGCACCACGGCGCCGCAGGACGTGCAGGCCACCCTGGCCGAATTGACCGCAAGGACTGCGGCGCTGGCTGTGACCGGGCAGGCGCCCCGAGCCACCACGCTCGCGGTGTGCGGCGGCGGCGCCCACAACAGCCACCTGATGCAGCGGCTGCGGGTTCACCTGCCGGCGGTGCGGGTCGGCACAAGCGCGCAACTGCACGGCCTGCCAGTGGATCAAGTGGAGGCCGCGGCCTTCGCCTGGCTGGCGCAGCGCTTCATCGAGCGCCTGCCCGGCAATCTTGTCGAGGTCACCGGGGCGCGCGCGCCACGCGTGCTCGGCGCGCTCTATCCGGCGGCGCGGCCGCAGCCATGAAAAAGGCCGCCCGAAGGCGGCCATTGTTCGAAGCGGCAACCGTGTCTCGGTTCAGACGGAAAATGAGGACCCGCATCCGCAGGTGGTGGTCGCGTTCGGATTCTTGATCACGAACTGCGCGCCTTGCAGGTCTTCCTTGTAGTCGATTTCCGCGCCGCCGAGGTATTGCAGGCTCATCGCGTCGATCAGCAAGGTGACGCCGTTCTTGGTCATCTGCGTGTCGTCGTCGTTGGTCACCTCGTCGAAGGTGAACCCATACTGAAAGCCGGAACAGCCGCCGCCTTGCACGAAGACGCGCAGCTTCAACTCCGGGTTGCCTTCTTCGTCGACGAGCTGCTTGACCTTGTCGGCGGCGCTGTCGGTGAAGATCAGCGGCGCCGGCATGCCATCGGCGGTGAGCGGAATTTGTTCGGCGACGGCGTTCATGACAGGCTCCTGGATAGTGCAGGCAAGTGACGGATCAAGCTTCGTTCGAGGCGGCCAGTTTAAGGGCCGGTTTGTCTTCGGCCTTCAGCGGCCTCAACTCACCGTCGATCGACGCGCCCTGGTGCATCTCCAGAGCTTGGTAGCGTACATCCCCAATGATGCGGGCTTTGGGCTGAAGTTCAAGCAGTTCGTCCGACTCGATCGGGCCGACCACCATGCCGCTGATGATGACATGACCCGCCTTCACCTTGCCTTCGACCCTGCCTTTCTCGCTGATGACGAGGATGCTGCGCTGCTCGCCTTCGGCGACCACGTCGCCGAGTACTTCGCCGTCGATGCGAAGACCGTCGCCGAACCGGATCTCGCCCCTCAGCACCGTGCCCTCACCGATCAGGCTGCGTATCGGAGGTTGGGGTTTTTTGCCGAACCACAACATGGTTTGTTCCCGTCGACTGAGGCCGCAAGGTTCGCGGTATTAAAGTTTGACCGTCTGCGTCGCCCGCACCGCGCCGTGGCTGTCGGTCACCTTGACTTGAACGGTTTTTACCACGGCCTGGGGCGGGTGATCGATCAGACCTTCAACCCGAGCATACTGTTTCACTTCGAGCGCTTTGCCCGCCGCGGCGGGTGAGTTCCACGCCTTCCCGTCGAGCGTTCCCGAGAGCAGAAACTCGTACCGGCCCTTGAAGGCGGGCGGCGCCTTCCCCGTCTGCACCACCAGCATCTGGTAGCGCAGCTGGCCTGGCGCAACGGCCGCTGCTTTGAGGCCGCGGACCGCGAAACCCTCGCCGCTGGCGGGGAAAAGCTGCTCGAAGAAGCCGAGGTCGGCCTTCAGCGCCATCGCTTCCTGCTCGGCGTGCCGAAGCTGCTGGGTCAGGCGTTCCTGGGTTGCCCGCTCCGCCCGCAGCAGGCTCTCCGCCGTGTTGGAGATCGACTGTGCCTTGTCCAGGTCCGCGCGCAGCTGCGCCGTTTCGCTGCGCAGTTGCGCGACCTCGTCCTTGCTGCTGCGGTCGAGTCCGGCGAGGTCCTTGCCGAGTTCGAACGCCCAGAGCGCGAGGGCCGCGGAGAAGCCGAACATCAGCGCGATCACGGCCCAACGCAAGGGCCACGGCAGGTGGCTGCGGACGATCATGCGCGGTGCGCTGATCGAAAGGCGGCGGCGCAGGAGTTTCCAGCGCATGACGGCAATGAGTTCGCTTGGAAGCGAAAGAGGCCGCTGCGTTCGGCGGCGGCCTCCTCAGAGCTTCCGGTGCAGTTGGCGGCCTAGCGCTTGCTGAACTGTTTACGGCGCCGCGCGCCGTGCAGGCCGACCTTCTTGCGCTCAACCTCGCGCGCATCGCGCGTCACGAAGCCGGCGCGGCTCAAGTCGGGCTTGAGCGCTGCGTCGTAGTCGATCAGCGCGCGGGTGATGCCATGGCGCACAGCACCCGCCTGGCCGGACTCACCACCGCCCTCGACGTTTACCTTGATATCAAATGCTTCGCCGTTGTTCGTCAGCATCAAAGGCTGCTTGACGATCATGATCGAAGTCTGACGCCCGAAGTACTCGTCAACCGGCTTGCCGTTGACGACGATGACGCCGCTGCCCTTTTTCATGAACACCCGCGCCACCGAAGACTTGCGGCGGCCCGTACCGTAGTTCCAATTACCGATCATCGCCGCTCCTTAGATTTCCAGCGCCTTGGGCTGCTGGGCAGTGTGCGGATGCGAAGCACCGGCATACACCTTCAGCTTCTTCACCATTGCATAACCAAGCGGGCCCTTGGGCAACATGCCCTTGACCGCCTTCTCGAGCGCGCGGCCCGGGTGCTTGGCTTGCATGTCCTTGAATTTGGTGCCGTAGATACCGCCCGGGAAGCCCGAGTGACGGTAGTACACCTTGTCGTTGGCCTTGTTGCCCGTGACGCGAAGTTTTTCCGCGTTGACGACGACGATGAAATCACCGGTGTCGACGTGAGGCGTGTAAATGGCTTTGTGCTTGCCGCGCAAACGGAGTGCCACTTCGCTGGCAACACGTCCGAGCACCTTGTCGGTGGCGTCAATCACAAACCACTCGTGCTTCACTTCGGCCGGCTTGGCGCTGAAGGTCTTCATGAGGGTCTTTCAGTTGCGGCCGCGGGGCTTAAACCCGCCTCGCGACCAGACACGGCTTTGACGAACACGGCAGTGCGAGACATCGGTGCCGCTTGTGTATGGCGGCCTCTCAGTCGCTGTGCCGGTCCGGGCGTGAAACCGCCTAAACCTTGGTGGCACGATGCGCCATGTACTCCCCGAGCCGATTTCGGGAAAGCCTGTGATTGTAGCGGTATCGGGGCAAGTCAACCAAACAGCCTGGCGCGGCCGGTGGGCCTGCTGCTTGCGGCCGTCAGTCGGCGATGCGTCGAATGCCGCACGCCTGGGCGCGAGGGTGACGTTCGCGTCACCTGTGTAAACGCCAGCGGACGCGGGGTGGTCGGCTCCACCACCGGCGTTAACATGTCGTCACTGAAACTCAAAGTCGCCCGTTGATCCTGCGGGGGCCTACAACGGAGCGTACCTCGCGTGGACATCCAACAATCGCTTCCATGGATCATCGCACTCGTGGCGATCGCTCTCTTGGTTGTCGTCGTCGCAGCGGGCCTCGTGTGGCGCTTTCGCAAACCTCAACCCAAGCCTCTGCCCACCGAATGGGCTTTGAGCGCCCGCCCTGTTTTCAGCACCGACGAGCGCCGGGTCTATCGGCAGTTGCGCGAAGCGTTGCCGCATCACATCGTGTTGTCCAAGCTACCCCTGGTGCGGTTTTGCCAGCCGAGCGACCCGCAGGAAGTGCGCTTCTGGTACGAGCTTCTCGGCTCGATTCATGTCACCTTCGCGATCTGCAGCGCCAACGGGCGGGTGCTTGCCGCGATCGATCTCGATACCGACCGCGGCAACTCGCGTCGCATCCTCCAGATCAAGCAGTCGGTTCTCGGCGCCTGTCGGGTTCGCTATCTGCGCTGCCCGGTTGACCACCTGCCGTCGATTCCTGAACTGCAACTGCTGGTGCCGCACAGCATCACGGCATCCCGTGGCCCACAGCCGGCACCGTCGGTCCACCAGGCGCGCGACACCCTCTCGACCACCGTTGCATCACGCCGCAAAGAGCGCACAGCGCTGTGGCAAGACTCCAGCTTCTTCCAGGACTCGTTCTTCGCGCCGGACCTTCGACTGGAGAGCGGCAGTTCGAGCGAGTTCAGCTCGCACTCGGGGGCAGGCGGCTCGCGTGGTTCGGGCGGCAGCGATGCCGGCGATGACCTCGCCGGTGTCGTCGTCGACACCCCGCGCTTCGGCTCGTCGACGCGTCACTGACGCCTGATGGACCTATCGCGGACGCGTCGCCGACGCGTCCGCGACGCACCACCGTAGCGCACCCATCCGCCCGAGACGGCCGCACGCGTAGGATGCGTGCATGCCTACCGCTGCCGCCCGCTCCAATACAAGCAGCGAGCACGGCGGCACAAGCGAAGGCGGTGACTACGGCAGCCTGACACCCAGCCTCGTGCTCGATGCGCTCGACGCGGTGGGCCTGCGCGGCGACGGGCGAATCCTTCAGCTCAATTCGTACGAGAACCGCGTCTTCCAGGTTTTTCTCGAAGACGGTGCGGCGGTGGTTGCCAAGTTCTATCGCCCCGGGCGCTGGAGCGACGCGCAGATCCTCGAAGAACATCGCTTCGCGCTTGAACTCGCGGAAGCAGAGGTGCCGGTGGTGCCGCCGCTGCTCCTGGCCGCACAGCAAGGGCCGAGCTCGGTCGAGCTCCTCGGCACACCGGCCACTCTGGCTCGCCACCACGACGGCAACGGCGCGCATCGCTTCGCGGTCGCAGCCCGCTGCGCCGGCCGCGAGCCAGAGCTCGACGACCCCGACACGCTGCGCCAGATCGGCCGCTTCGTCGGCCGCCTGCATGCGGTGGGCCGCAGGCGGCCCTTCGAGCATCGGCGCCGCATGCAGGCCCAGGTCGACGGCCCGCAGGCCCTTGAGCTGCTCGTCGACGGCGGCTTCGTGCCCGATGACCAGCGCACCGCGTGGGAGTCGGCGTGTCGGCCGGCGCTGGCGCTGGTCGACAAGGCATTCGGCGCCGTGCCCTCTGTGCGCACCCTGCGTCTGCACGGCGACTGCCACCCGGGCAACGTGTTGTGGCGCGACGGCGCACCGCATGTGGTGGACCTGGACGATGCCTGCACCGGCCCCGCGGTGCAGGACCTGTGGATGCTCGTCTCGGGCGACGCGTCGTCGATGCAGCGGCAACTCGTGCTGCTGCTCGACGGCTACACCCAGTTCAGCGACTTCGACGAGCGCGAACTCCGGTTGATCGAGCCGCTGCGCACCCTGCGCATGGTCCGCCACAGCGCCTGGCTGGCGGCGCGCTGGCACGACCCCACCTTCCCGCTGAATTTCCCGTTCTTCGGCAGCTCAGCCTACTGGTCGCAGCAAGCCACCCAGCTGCGCGAGCAGGTCGAGGCGATGACGCTCTGACGCGGCCCGCTTCGGCGGCTTCGAGTCACGCCACCAGCATCCGGTTGACCCGCCGCACATAGGCCGCCGGGTCCTCGAGCTGCCCGCCCTCGGCCAGCAGCGCCTGGTCGAACAGCACCTGCGCCAGGTCGTCGAAATGTTCGTCGCCCTCGGCCGTGGCCTGAAGCCGTTGCACCAGCGCATGCTCGGTGTTCACTTCGAGGATCGGCAGCGTCGTCGGCGCCGCCTGCCCGGCCTGCTTGAGCATGCGCGCCAGGTGCGAGCTCATGTCGCCCTCCTCCACCACCATGCACGCCGGTGAGTCGACCAGCCGCGTGGTCACGCGCACGTCCTTCGCACGTGCCTTCAGCGCGAGCTTCAACCGCTCGAGCACCGGCTTGAAGGTGGTTGCGGCCTCGTCGGCCTTCTTCTTTTCTTCCTGGTCCTGCAACGCCCCCAGGTCCACCGCGCCCTTGGCCACGTTTTGCAGCGCATGGCCCTCGACCTCGTACAGGTGCGACAACATCCACTCGTCCACCCGGTCCACGAGCAGCAAGACCTCGATGCCCTTCTTGCGGAACAGCTCGAGCTGCGGGCTGCTCTTGGCCGCGGCCAGCGTGTCGGCGGTGATGTAGTAGACCGGCTCCTGGCCTTCCTTCATTCGCGCCAGGTAGTCGGCAAACGAGACACCCGTGTCGGCGTGGGTCGAGGCGAAGCGGAACAGCTTGGAAAGCCGCTCGTGGTTGGCGTGGTCCTCGCCGATGCCCTCCTTGAGCACCGCGCCGAAGTCGCCCCAGAAACGCGCGTACTTCTCCTTCTGGGACGCGTCGTCGCTGTTGGCCAGCTCTTCGAGCATCGCCAACACACGCTTGGTCGAGCCTTCGCGGATCGCCTTCACGTCGCGGCTTTCCTGCAGCAGCTCGCGGCTCACGTTGAGCGGCAAGTCGGCCGAGTCGATCACGCCCTTGACGAAGCGCAGGTACACCGGCATCAAGGCCTCGGCGTCGTCCATGATGAAGACACGCTTGACGTAGAGCTTGACGCCGCCGCGCTTGTCGCGGTTCCACAGATCGAACGGCGCCTTCGCCGGCAGGTACAGCAGCTGCGTGTACTCGGTGCGCCCCTCGACCCGGTTGTGGGTGTAGGCCAGCGGCGCATCGCTGTCGAAGGAAATCTGCTTGTAGAACTCCTGGTACTGCGCGTCGGTGATCTCGCTCTTGGCGCGTGCCCACAGCGCCGCAGCCTTGTTCACCGTTTCCCACTCGTCCTTGATCACGCTCTCGGCCTTCTCGGCCACCCACTCCTCCTTGCGCATCAGGATCGGCAGCGAGATATGGTCCGAGTACTTGCTGATGATCGACTTGAGCTTCCAGGTCTTGAGGAACTCCTCCTCGCCCTCGCGCAGGTGCAGGATCACGTCGGTACCCCGCTGCTGCCTCTCAATCGACTCGACCTCGAACTGCCCCGAACCGTCGCTGCTCCAGCGCACCCCCTCGTCGGCCGGGAGCCCGGCGCGGCGCGACTCCACCGTGATGCGGTCGGCGACGATGAAGCCCGAATAGAAGCCCACGCCGAACTGGCCGATCAGGTTGGCGTCATTCTTTTGCTCACCTTGCAGTTGCGCCATGAATTCGCGTGTGCCGCTCTTGGCGATCGTGCCCAGGTGAGCCACCGCCTCGTCGGCGCTCATGCCGATGCCGTTGTCGCGGATCGTCACCGTCTTGGCCTCGGCGTCGAAGCTCACCCGCACCTCTAGGTTCGGCGTGTCCTCGTACAGCGCC
>JANNGZ010000382.1:0-4179 GCA_031404155.1 Burkholderiales bacterium | reverse complement strand
GTCTGGCGGCTGGCCAATGCGCTCGGGGTGGCGATCGGCGAGCTGCTCGGCGCGGCCGGCGGCAAACCCGCCGCGCCGCAGCTGGCCACGGTGGCGGCGCACGCCACGCCGTCGCTGAAAAGCCCCGACGGCAAATGTGAGTTGCGCATCCTCGGCCCGATCGAGCTGGCCGGGCAATTCGAGTGGTACGAGCTCAAGGTGGCGCCCGGCGGCGCGCTGGAATCCGAGCCGCACGAGCCAGGCTCGCGCGAACACCTGAGCGTGCTCAGCGGCGCGCTCGAGGTGCAGGCCGGCGATACCCACGCGCGGTTGCGCCACGGCGAGACGGCACGTTATGCGGTGGACCTGCCGCATGCCATTCGCAACCCCGGCAAGACGGCGGCGGTGGCTTTGCTGGTGGTGCTGCATCCGGCTTGACATCGCGCGCCGGGCGCGAGGTGCCGGCCGCGCATGTCAGTTGTCACGACGACAAAAACGCGAGGTGATGCCAAGCAACTGCCGCGGAACTGGCTCTGCCAGGCCGCTGGCAGTGCCCCCTTTAGGGGGAGCGCCGAAGGCGCAACGGGGGTAGGCCACCTATTCGATCAGTTCCGACACCATCATCGACGCGATGCCGGCGCGGCGGCGGAAGGCCAGCGCGGCGTCGTGCGGCTCGATCAGGAGCGCGTCGACCAAGGGCTGGGCGCGGGTGCTTGCGGGATCCACCAGCAGCACATGGCGCTGCATGCCGCCCTCGTCCAGGCGTGCGGTCCAGTCCAGCGTGGCGAGCAGCTCGAGCGTCGGTTCGAGTTGCAAGGGGTCGACCCGCAGCGCGCTGGCGATCGCCGCGGCTGACAGGCCCCTTTGTTCGCCGGCCCGCGCCGGCGCCAGCTCCCGCAGCACCGCGAGTGCGAGCGCGAAGCCCTGCCCCGGCTTGCTCGACTGGCGCACCACCCGCATCGACAAACTCGGTGCGTAGGCCGCGATGACGGCGCCGAGCAGCACGATGACCCAGCCGATATAGATCCACAACAAAAAAATCGGCACGGTGGCGAAGGCACCGTACACCGCCGAGTAGGTGGGCACCGCGGCCAGGTACCAGGCCAGCAAACGCTTGGCCAGCTCGAAACCCAGGGCCACGAAGACACCGCCGGCCAGCGCATGCCGCCAGCGCACGACGGTGTTGGGCACATAGTGGAAGAGGCCCGCCATCGCGGCCGCCAGCAGGCCGAACTGGATCAGTTGCAGCAACAGCGCGAGGCCTCCGGGCAAGGCGCCGACAAAGCCCTTGGACGCCGAGATCGCGTACGAGGTGAGCGTGAGGCTAACGCCCAGCACCACCGGCCCGAGCGTGAGCGCGGCCCAGTACACCAGCACACGCTGCGCGATCGGGCGCGGGCGGCGAACCCGCCACAGCGCGT
Organism: Burkholderiales bacterium; assembly: GCA_031404155.1. GTDB lineage: Bacteria > Pseudomonadota > Gammaproteobacteria > Burkholderiales > Burkholderiaceae_C > JANNGZ01. Next base: position 2,779 of record JANNGZ010000382.1, on the reverse strand, counting down.
TGAGTGCGCGGTCGATGGTCAGCATCATCGCCAGCGCGGTGCCGAGCAGCATCACCAGGCCGACACCGCCGATGCGGTTGGCCTTGCTGGCGAACTGGGTCAAGGCGCCGAGCACCGGCTTGGCGATGGAGTCGGGCACCAGCGCCTGGAGAAAATACTTCTCCAGCGCACCCTGGAAGCTGGCGAACACCGGGAAGGCGGCGAACACCGCGAGCATCACCGTGACCAGCGGCACCAGCGCGATCAGCGTGGTGAAGGTGAGGCTGCTGGCGGTGATGCCGAGGCGGTCTTCGCGAAAGCGCTGGTGCAGGGTGCGCAGGGTGTCGAACCAGGGCCAGCTTCGCAGGCTGCGCAGCAGCTCCGCAGTGTTGAGGCGGCGCTCGGCCTGGCTCGCCAGAAAACGCCGCGCCGCGCCGGGTTGCCAAGCGCTGCCGCCGCGCGGTGGGTTCGGCACACCGGCGTCCTTGGGGTCGGTCAGCAGCGAAGGCATGACAACTATCATGCCAAACATGATGCCAACAACTTCTGCCGATGCCGCCGCGGCCGCAGTGCCGCTGCGCGACGCGGTTCACCGGGTGCGCACGCTGGCCGTTGCCGCGCTGCTCGGGCTGATCGCACTCGGCCTGGCCTGGGAGCTGTGGCTTGCGCCCACCGGCAACCGCAGCCTGGCGCTGAAGGTGCTGCCGCTGGCGCTGCCGCTGGTCGGCTTGCTCAAGCAGCGGCTGTACACCTACCGCTGGGTGAGCCTGCTGGTGTGGCCGTATTTCATCGAGGGCGTGGTGCGGGCCATTTCCGACCGCGGCCTCAGCGCGTGGCTCGCGGCTGTCGAAGTTTTGTTGTGCGTGCTGCTGTTCGTGGCTTGCGTGATGCATGTGCGGCTGCGCCTGGGGCCACGCTCGGGTTCGTCTTCAAGCTCATCCGGGCACGAGACACAGCGATGAGCGATTTTCTCGACGGCCTGCGGCGGTTGGTCGGCCCGGCCCGGGTGCTCGCCGAGGGCGACCTCTCGGCCTGGGAACTCGACTGGCGCAAGCGCTGGCGCGGCAAGGCGCTGGCGGTGGTGCGGCCGGGCAGCACCGAGGACGTCGCCGCGGTGGTGCGCGCCTGCGCCGCGCAGGGCGTGTCGGTGGTGCCTCAGGGCGGCAACACCGGGCTGGTGGGCGGCGGCGTGCCCGACGACAGCGGCCGTCAAATTCTGCTCAGCCTGCAACGCATGAACCGGGTGCGTGCGCTCGACCGCGCCAACCTCACGCTCACCGTCGAAGCCGGCTGCGTGTTGCAGGCGGTGCAGCAGGCCGCGGCCGAGGCGCAACTGCTCTTCCCCTTGAGCCTGGCGGCCGAGGGCAGCTGCACCATCGGCGGCAACCTGGCCACCAACGCCGGCGGCACGCAGGTGCTGCGTTATGGCAATGCGCGCGAGCTGTGCCTCGGCCTTGAAGTGGTGACCGCGCAAGGCGAAGTCTGGAACGGCCTGGCCGGCCTGCGCAAGGACAACACCGGCTACGACCTGCGCGACCTGTTCATCGGCAGCGAAGGCACGCTGGGCGTGATCACCGCGGCCACGCTGAAGCTGCACCCGCAGCCCGCCGCACGCATGACCGCGCTGGCCGCATGCACGTCGCTTCAATCCTGCGTCTCGCTGCTCGCGCTGTCGCAATCCAGGCTCGGCGCCGGGCTCACCGGCTTCGAGGTGATGAACCGCTTCTCGCTCGAGCTGGTGGCGCGTCACTTTGCGCCACTGCGCCAGCCGCTGCCGGGCGCCGCATGGACAGTGCTGCTCGAACTCTGCGACGGCGACGGCGAGAGCCAAGCGCGCACCCGCTTCGAGGCGCTGCTCGAAGCCGCGCTGGCACAGGGTTTGATTGACGATGCCGCGGTGGCCGAGAGCGTGGCGCAGTCGCGTGCGATGTGGCACCTGCGCGAAAGCATCCCGCTGGCGCAGGCGCAAGAGGGGCTGAACATCAAACACGACATCGCGCTGCCGGTGTCGGCCATCCCCGCGTTTGTGCAGGCCACCGACGCGGCCTTGCGCGCGGCCTTCCCCGGCACGCAGCTGGTGAACTTCGGGCACCTTGGCGACGGCAACCTGCACTACAACGTGCAGGCGCCAGCGGGCATGCCGGCCGCGCAGTTTCTCGACCGCGAAGAGCCGGCGGTGAACCGCATCGTCTACGACGCGGTGGCCGCGCACGGCGGTTCGATTTCGGCCGAGCACGGCATCGGCATGCTCAAGCGCGAGGAGCTCGCGAACTACAAGTCGCCGGTGGCGTTGGCTTTGATGCGCGCGATAAAACAGGCGCTGGACCCGCGAGGCACGATGAACCCGGGGCGGGTGGTTTGATCGCGGCCGTCTTCGTACACTTCGAGCCATGGCCCAAGCAACCATCAGCCGCTTCCGCCAACCGATTCGGTCGCTCAACTACGTCGTTTCAACCCACGCTGCTGAAGCGGCTTGAAGATGACACCCTCTCTATCCTCGACCTCGAAAACATCGTCCTCACGGGGCAAATCAGGGAGCGCCAGCGCGACGCCCAGACCCGGGAAGTCAAGTGCATCGTCGCGGGCGTCACGCTCGACGGTTCAGCCGGGGAAATTGTCGTCAAAGTTGGCTTCAACGTAAGCGTGGCCTCAAGGCCCTCTTGCCCGTCGGGAGGCAGATGAGCACGATCGCCTGATCGAGCGCGCCTGCGATGGTGTGCATCAAGCCGGTACTGCACATCATGGACAAGCAAGTCGTAGGGGTGCCACGTCGGCGCCGAGAGCACAGCGCGGAGTTCAA
>JANNGZ010000381.1:0-4976 GCA_031404155.1 Burkholderiales bacterium | reverse complement strand
AGCGTGTTCAGCGTGCGCAGCAGCGCCAGGTTCACGTCGCTACGCACGTTGCCCTGGCCGTTGTGCGCGTCGGCGATCCAGAAGCCGATGCTCAGCTCCAGCCCGTCCGCGGCGAACTGGCTCAGCTGCACCGCCGGAGGCGGGTTGGCCACCACACGCGGCACGGCCACCACGGCCGCCACCAGCTTGGGCATCAGGGCGTCGAGGTCGGTGCCGTAGGCCACCTGCACCATGGTGTTGACCGCCACATGCGGGTCGGCCAGCGAGCTGTTTTCCACCCGCTGCGTGATAAGCATCTCGTTGGGCACGATCGACTCGCGGCCGTTGAGCGCGCGCACCACGGTGTAGCGGGTGTTGATGTCGGTGATACGGCCTTCGAAGTTGTCCACCTTGACCATGTCCCCGATGCGCAAGGACCGTTCGGCCAGGATCACGAAGCCGCTGACATAGTTGGCCGCGAGCTTCTGCAAGCCGAAGCCGATGCCCACGCCGACTGCGCCGCCGAGCACACCCAGGGCCGCGATCGGGATGCCGGCCGCGGTGAGCGCGAGCAGCAGGCCCACCAGCAGCAGCAGCGCGCGGGTGGCGTTGGCGGCGATCTTGCGCAGGCTCAGGTTGTCGGTGGCGCCGGCGAGCAAACGCGCTTCCAGCGCCGCCGAAAGCCACAACACGCCGAGCAGCACCAGCACCGCGCTCAAGGCCGCTTCGAGCAGGCTGCGCAGCGAAACCTCGGCGCCGCCGAGCTTCCATGAAATGCCCTCCAGGCCCTTGAGCAGCAGCGGCAGCAAGCCGGTGAGCCAGAGCACCAGCGCGAGCCAGACCAGCCAGGACAACCAGCGTTCGAGCACGCGCACCGCGGGCGAAGCGGGGAACTGCGCCCGCAGCACACGCACCGCGACGCGCATCAGCAGCAAGCTCGTCAACAGCGGCACCGCGAGTTTGAACAGCGCCAGCGGCAAGACGCCGCCGGTGAGCAGGAAGCGCGCCAGCAGCACCAGCAGCAGCGCCAGCGCCGGGAACAGCACACCGTCGATGCTGCGGGCGCCGAACCAGATGCTCGACGGCTGCGTCTTTGCGCCACGCAGCGAGCGCACCACAAGGTACGCGATCAACACACACACGACGACCACCGCCAGCTCGACCAGCGTCGAGGGACCGCCGAGCGCGGCGAGCACCGACGCCAGCTCCGAGCGCGAGGCAACGCCGATCAGGTCGGCGTTCAAGGGCGCCGAGGCTGCGGGCACGGCCTGCACCGCCGCGGGCACTGCGGCCGGCGTTGCGGCTTGCGCTCCGGCGAGCACGCCTGCCTGCGCCAACACGAGCGGCGCGGCCGGGCCCGCCTCCACCCCCGTCATGCGTCCACGCCCGCCAGCACGCGCAGGTGTGCCGCCACGCTGCGCGCCAAGGCGCTCAGGTTGTAGCCCCCTTCGAGGCAGGAGACGATGCGGCCTTGGGCGTGCCGGCGCGCCAGCTCCATGATGCGCCGGGTGATCCAAGCGTAGTCGGCCTCCACCAGCGCCATCTGCCCGAGCTCGTCTTCACGGTGGGCGTCGAAGCCGGCGGAGACGAAGAGCATCTGCGGCTTGAACTCGTCGAGCCGCGGCAGCCACATCTCGTCGACCAGTTGCCGCACCTCGGGCCCGCGCGTGAAGGGCTTCACCGGCACGTTGACCATGTTGGTGCCCAAGGGCACGCCGCCGGAGTACGGGTAGAGCGGATGCTGGAAGAAGCTGCACATCAACATGCGCTCGTCGCCGGCCACGATGTCTTCGGTGCCGTTGCCATGGTGCACATCGAAGTCGATGACCGCCACGCGCTGCAGGCCGCGCACATCGAGCGCGTGGCGCGCGGCCACGGCCACGTTGTTGAAGAAGCAGAAGCCCATCGCCGCGCTGCGCGTGGCGTGGTGGCCGGGCGGGCGCACCGCGCAGAAGGCGTTCTCGGCACGGCCGTCGATCACCGCGTCGGTGGCGGCCACCGCGGCGCCCGCGGCGCGGCGCATCGCGGCCCAGGTGCCCGGGCCCGCCGAGGTGTCGGGGTCGATCGCGCGGCTCTCGCCACTGATCTGCAGTTGCTCGAGCAGGTCGGCGATTTCGTTCACATAGCCGCTGCTGTGGGCACGCGCCACCGCGTCCAGGTCCACCAGCGGCGGCTCCTGCCAGTCGAGCGCGGCGTCCAGGCCGGTGGCGCGCAAGTGGTCGGTGATCGCGTCCAGGCGTTCCGGGCCTTCGGGATGGCCGCGGCCCATGTTGTGCGCTTTGCACTCGGGGTGGCTGTAGAAGGCGGTAGTCATCGGGCTGGGCCTGCGGCGTTTTGCGCTAAGGTGGCCGCATGAGTTCAGAACTGTCGCGCCACCTGTCTCGATTGACGGACCAGATTAGCACGATCATCGTCGGCAAAAGGCCGCAGATCGTCGACTGCGTTGCCTGCCTGCTCGCAGGCGGCCACCTGCTGATCGAAGACGTGCCCGGCGTGGGCAAGACCACGCTGGCGCACGCGCTGGCCGTCTCGCTCGGCCTGAAGTTCAGCCGCGTGCAATTTACCGCCGACCTGATGCCCAGCGACCTGGTGGGCGTGAGCGTGTACGAGCGCAGCAAGGAGACCTTTGTCTTCCACCCCGGCCCGGTGTTCGCCCAGGTGCTGCTCGCCGACGAGATCAACCGCGCCGGCCCGAAGACGCAGAGTGCGCTGCTCGAGGCGATGGAGGAGCAGCAGGTCACGGTGGAAAACGACACCCGCGCGCTGCCAAAACCCTTCTTCGTGATCGCCACGCAAAACCCAACCGACCAGCTCGGCACCTACCCGCTGCCCGAGAGCCAGCTCGACCGCTTCCTGATGCGCATCTCGCTCGGCTACCCCGACCGTGCCAGCGAGCGCCTGCTGCTCGCCGGTGCCGACCGCCGCCACGCGATTGAGAAGTTGACGCCGGTGATGACGCCCGCGGAGTTGCTGGTGGCGCAAGCCCAGGTGCTGAAGGTGCATGCCTCCGACGCTTTGCTCGACTACCTGCAGGCCCTGATCGCGGCGACGCGCAACGGCCAGTGGTTCGTCGAGGGCCTGTCGCCGCGCGCCGGCATCGCGGTGCTGCGCGCGGCCAAGGCACGTGCGCTGATCGATGCGCGCGAATACGTCGCACCCGACGATGTGCAGGCGATCCTGGCGCAGACCATCGCGCACCGCCTGGTGCCGGTGGCCGGTGCCGGGCGCGGTGCCTCCGAGCAAGTGCGCGCGATGGTCGAGGCGGTGGCCCTGCCCTGACCGCGGGTGGCTGAAGCGCGCCGCCAGCGCGCGCAGAGAAGCTTGTCCTTGTCGGAACCCCCCAGGCCGGGGATAGACCCTCGACCCTGCCGAGGCCTACGCTGGGCACCTTCATCGCTCGAGTCGGCCCCCGTCGTGTTCAAGCTTCCCAGTGCCCGAAAATTCGTGCTCGCGGCTGCGTTGGCCGGTGCGGTCGTGGGCGCGTTGGCCGCCGAGCCGCCAGCGCAGAAGCCGGCCCCGAGTGGCCTGCCCCGGTTGCTGCCACCGGGCACCGAGAGCGGCGGCGACAGCTTCAAGCAGCTCGCGTCGGGAACCTACGACTACTCGCGTGCTGCCGGCCCCCAAAACCACGCGGAGCGCAGCCTCCCCGCCGGCGGCACCGGCCCCCGCGGCAGCCTGCAACGGGTTGCGGACGCGGACGCCAGCGCGGCGGCGGCCGCCGACCCGGCAACGCCGGCGTCCGCCGGTACCAACCCGGCGCCGCCGCTACCGGGGGAGCTGAGTTCCTCGGCCGTGCCGGAAGCCAGCACTTACGCCCTGCTGCTCGCCGGCCTGATGGCGATCGGTTTTGTGGCCATCCGCCGCCGGCCGAACTGAGCCCGCGCACAAGGGCCCGGAAGGGGCCTTGTGGCGGGCGTTGCCCCGAACACGATTTACGCGTGAGCGCTGAGCCGCCTCCCAACGACAACAATTCCTCGACATGCCAAAGGCGGGCCTCGGCCAGCATTTTTCTTGCGCCACACTGCGCGCATGCCCGTCTCCTTGCCGGCCCACGGCTTCGCGCCCACCGTCGCTTCGCTGCCGCGGCGGCTGCGTGATGCGTGGCGCGCCGGCTGGCTGGCCTGGTGGCTCGGGCGCCTGCCGCGCACCGACACCTGGGCGCTCGGGCAATCCAACATATACATCGTGCCGACCAAGGCCGGCTGGACCTTTGCCGCCACGCTGCTGGTGATGCTGTTCGCGTCGATCAATTACCAGCTCAACCTCGGTTATGTGCTCACCTTCCTGCTCACCGGCTGCGCGCTGGTGTCGATCCACCTCACCCATGCCAACCTGCGCGGCCTCACCCTGCGCCTGCGTGTCGGCGCGCCTGGCTTCGCACGCGAGCCGGCCACGCTGGAGGTGGTGCTGACCAACCCGAGCGCACGCCCGCGGCGCGGCCTCGCCCTGAGCGTGCAGACCCCCGAGACCCGCGATCGCCAGGCCTGGTGCGACGTGCCGGCACTTGGGCAAACGGTGTCGGCGCTGTCCTTCGTGCCGCCGCAGCGCGGCCTGCACGAAGTGCCGGTGCTGCGGGCCGAAACACGTTTCCCGCTCGGGCTGTTCCGTGCCTGGACGCTCTGGCGCCCGCTGTCGCAGGTGCTCGCCTGGCCCGCGCCCGAGCGCCCGGCCGCGCCGCTGCCCTCGCCGCAGGCGCAAGACGGCGACGGCGCCGACCGCCGGGTGCGCGACGGCGGCGAGTTCGAAGGCGTGCGCGCCTACCGCCGCGGCGACCCGCTGCGCCGCGTGGTGTGGAAAAAGGTGGCGCGCACCGGCGAGTTGGTCACCCGCGACACCAGCACCTCGGCCAGCGCGCAGCTGTGGCTCGAGTGGCAGGCCGCCGCGGCCGCGGGCAACACATCGGCCGAAGCGCGCTTGTCGCGCCTCGCCGCCTGGGTGCTCGCCGCCGAAGCTGCCGGGGCAATGCACGGCCTGCGCCTGCCCGGCACCGAGCTCTC
>JANNGZ010000380.1:0-3085 GCA_031404155.1 Burkholderiales bacterium | reverse complement strand
TCCAGCGCCACGTCGGAGAAGATTTTCTTCTCGCCGTCGGAGAGCTTGTTCCAGATGTGCGGCGCCACCTGCGTGGTCAGCCCGTCGACGATATGGCCGGTGAGCATGATGTGCTTTTGCACTTCATAAAACTTCTTCGCTTCGATGGTGGTGAGCGGGTTCTCCTGCGCATCGACGGTGCCGTTTTGCAGCGCGAGGTAAACCTCGGCGAACGCGATCGGCGTCGGGTTCGCGCCGCAGGCTTCGGGCGTCGCGCGGTAGCTCGGCACGTCGGGCACGCGGATCTTCAGGCCCTTCATGCCGGCGCAGTCGGTGAACGGCTTGGTGCTCGTGGTCATGCGCGCGCCGTAGTAGGTGTAGGCCAGGATCTGGATGCCGGTCTTCTCGCGAAAGCCGTCGATCATTTCCTTGAACACCGCGCTCTTGCTGTAGGCCAGCAGGTGCTCGCCGTCGCGGAAGATGAAGGGGTAGTACGCGATGCCCAGGCGCGGGTAGCTGCGCGCGGCGAAGCTCGGGCCGCTGATGATCATGTCCACCGTGCCGAGCAGCATGCCCTGGTTGATGTCGGTCTCCTTGCCCAGCGACGAGGCGGGGAAGACCTGGATCTCGAACTTGCCGTTGGTGCGCTTCTTGATCTCTTCGGCGGCCCACACGCTCTGCGTGTGGTATGGCTCGCTGGTCTCGTACACATGCGCCCACTTGAGCTTGGTTTGGGCGAGCAGCGGCGCCGAGACTGCAAACGCAGCCAGCGCCAGGAGGGTCTTGAGGGTCGTGCGTTTCATCGTCGTCTCCTTCGGGGGGTGAATCGTGAGGGCCGCGCCTGCGGCCGGGAAATTGGACCTCAGAGCGCGGCGTCGGCCACGATCTGAACCTTGGTGCTGCGCGTGCGGTCGGCCGCGAGTTCGAAGGCTTCCACCGCGCGGCCGATCGGCAGCTGCGCGCTGATCAGCGGCCGCACATCGACACGCTTGCTGCGCAGCGCCTGCACCGCCCAGTCGAAAGCATGCGCGGCGCGGAAGGCGCCCACGTACTCCAGCTCGCGCGCCATGATGCTGTTGGCCGGGAAGGGCACACCCTCGGCCGGCAACGTGCCCACCTGCACGATGCGCCCGCCGCGGCGCGTGGCGGCGAGGCAGGTGTTCAAGGCAGCCGGGCTGCCGGCGGCTTCGATCGTGATGTCGGCCATGTCGGCGAGCTCCTGCGGCGTGCATTGGTCGGAGCGGATTGTCTCGTCCGCGCCCACCTGCCGCGCGATGCCGAGGGCACGGTCGTTGATGTCGCAAACGATCACCTTCGATGCGCCGGCCAGCCGCGCCGCCAGCACCGACATGCAGCCGATGGTGCCGCCGCCGGTGATCAGCACTGCTTTGCCGAGCAACGCCCCGCCGGCGCGGTGCACCGCATGCAGGCCAATCGACAGCGGCTCGGCGCAGGCGATTTCGCCGAGCGAGATGTCTTCGCTGATCGGGGTGAGGTTGGCCTCGTTCATCACGAAGCGCTCGCGGAACATGCCCTGCATATGCGGCCACACGCTCGCGCTGCCCAGGAAGCGCATGTTGCGGCACAGGTTGAAGCGCCCGCCCAGGCAGTAGCTGCAATGGCCGCAAGCGTGCGACGGGCTCACCGCCACCTTGTCGCCGGGTTTCACGCGCGTGACCGCGCTGCCGACTTCGGCGACCACGCCGGAGACTTCATGCCCCGGGATCAGCGGCTCGCGCATCACGAACGCACCCACCGCCGCATGCTGGTAGTAGTGCATGTCGGAGCCGCAGATGCCGCCGGCGCCGAGCGCCATGCGCACCTCGTGCGGCGAGAGGGCGGGGTCGGGGTCTTGCTCCAGGCGCAGGTCGCGCGCGGCGTGGATTCGGCAGACCAGGCTCATGCTTGTTCCTTGGTGGGCTCGCGCTCAGGCGACGGCGCGCGTCGTTCGGCGGGCTGGTGTTTTGATATCGACCGCCGTGCCGCGCGAAGCACGAGCGGCTCGTGAAGCGGTTGAAGGGGCCACCGGCTCTGCCGCAGGCCAGCCCGCGGTGAAGCGGTCGTGCGAATTGACCAGGTGCCGGCGCATCGCGCTACGCGCCTTGGCCGGCGAATGCTCGGCAATCGCCGCCAGCACCGCGCGGTGTTCGTCCAACGCCGTGGCCCAGCTCTGGGCCGTCTCGAAATGGCTGCCGAGTTGCCGGAACAGCGGGTTGTGGCGCTCGTCGAACAGGCCCGCCACCAAGCGCAGCAGCACCGAGTTGTCGGCCGCCTCGGCAATGCGCAGGTGGAACAGGCGGTCGCCGGCGGTAGGCTCCTTGCCGCTGGCCGCGTCGCGCTTCATCAGCGCCAGCGCCTCGCGCAGGCCCTTGACTTGCGCCGCGCTCATGCGCTCGGCCGCGAGTGCCGCGAGTTCGGATTCGATCAGCTGGCGCGCGCGGATCGTCTCCAGCGGGCTCTCGCCGGTGGCGGTAGCCGCGGCCTGCGCGGTACGCGCGGCGGGCGGCTCCGGCTGCACGTAGATGCCCGAGCCCATGCGCACCTCCACCAGGCCTTCGACTTCCAGCGCGATCAAAGCCTCGCGCACCGACGGCCGCGACACGCCGAGCTGCAGCGCCAGGTCGCGCTCGGGCGGCAGGCGCGAACCGAGCGCAAATTCGCCGGCGTCGATCAGCGCGCGCAGCTGGTCGGCAATCTGGCGGTAGAGCCGGCGCGGTTCGATGGTCTGGATCGGCATGCGGAAGCAGGTGGGGTAGGGATGCGAGCCGGGGTGGAGGCTTCGCGCGATTGGCCCGTAGGTCAAGTGGTCAGGCCAATTCGCGGATTCTGCGTTCGGCGCCGGGTGGGGTCAATCGGCTTGGGCTCAGGGATGTCCCGCATCGGGCGGCCTGGCGGCCAGGGTGGCGAAAACCCCGGAGCCCGGCAGCGAGCCGCCGCCAGCCACCAGCGACGACAATTGATGCCCGCCACGCCCACCACGCCGCACCATGCACGTTGAACAAATCCGCCAGCGCCTGCGCGCCCTCGGCGCCTTGCCCCAGCACGAGCAGCGTGTGCTGCGCGCGTGGCTGCAAGGCAAGCCGTTGGCGAGCGGGCGCCAAGCGGC
>JANNGZ010000379.1:0-4243 GCA_031404155.1 Burkholderiales bacterium | reverse complement strand
CAGCCGCGCCGCGCGCATGGACGACCCCGCGGCGTCCAAGGTGGTCGGCAAGATGGACTTCGTCGCCGCGCCGGCGGTGGTCGCCGGCGGCAGGAGCGCCACTCACCTGTGGTGGGACGGCGTGGTGATGCCCAAGAACATTGCGGGCAACCGCGACACCGTGTTCCAGCTGCTGATGGAAGCGTTGGACGAGGAGACGGTGAGCAAGGGCAACGAGCTCGCAATCTGGATCCGTTCCAACTACAAGCCCAACCGCTTCGGCAGCGGTGTCCTGGCCTCGGCAAAAGCTGGCGCGCCGGTGTGGCCCACCGAGCCCAGCTTCAGCCTCGCGCATGCCGAAATCGGCAAGGTGTTGCCCGGCGCGCTCACCGGCGCCGTCACCCCCCAGGCGGCTCTCGACGCCGCCGCTGCGGCCTATGTCAAGGCAGCGGCCGAAAAGGGCTTCATCAAGTAGGCGTCGATGAAGACGAGCAGCTTCCTCCAATTTGTCGGGCCGTCGGTGGGGCTGATGTTGGCCTTGTTGGCGCTGCCGCTGGCCATCACTTTTTACTTGTCGGTGCACAACTGCGCGCTCGACATGGAGCTGGTGACGGTGCAGCAGTCCGGCCCCTTCGGCACGCAGGAAGTGGTGACGCAACAGGCCAAGGTCGGCGCGGACGGCAGGGCCGTGCAAGCATGCAGCTTCGTTGGCGCGGACTACTTTCGCAAGGTGCTGGGGCTGGACGCTGAAGCCTCGGTCGCCGGCGCATCGCCGTCGGGCGTGGCCACGGTGCAGCCCGACAAACCCGCGAACGAATTCTGGGTGGCCTTGCGCTTCACGCTGGTCTACACCCTGCTCACCCTGCCCTTCATCCTGGGCATCGGTTTCCTGCTCGCGCTGGGCGTGGACAACGTAACGCAGCGCTTGAAGGGCAGCTTCATCGCCGCGTCGCTGCTGCCCTTCATCATCACGCCGGTGGTGGGCGCGCTGGCCATCAAATGGCTGTTCCGCGACAACGGCCTGGTGCCGCATCTGCTCTCGGGCCTGGGCGTGCAACTGCACTGGATGGCGCAGGCCTGGTCGGCGCAATTGCTGATCGTGCTCTATGGCATCTGGCATGCGGTACCGTTTGCGTTCATCGTGCTCTATGCGGGGCTGCAGTCGGTGCCGCAGGACTCGCTGGAGGCCGCGACGATCGACGGCGCCTCGCGCTGGCAGAAGCTGCGCTACGTGACGCTGCCGCACCTGATGCCGCTGGTGGTGTTCGTCACCCTGATCCATTTGATGGACGCGTACCGCGTCTTCGAGCCGGTGCTGGTGCTGACCCAGGGCGCGTTCACCACCAGCGTGCAGTACCTCACCTATCAGATCCTTTTGCAGGAGCAGAACCCGTACAAGGCCAGCGCCGCGGCGGTACTCACGGTGCTCGGCATCCTGGTGCTGCTGGTTCCCCTGCTTGTGAAAACATGGCGCGAGCAGCGTCGTGGTGCCTAGCGTGAGCCGGAAGCTGCCCCGGAGCTTGACGCCGCTGGTTTACGCCGGCCTGGCCGCCTGGCTGCTGGTGGCGTCGCTGCCGATCGCATGGACGGCGGTGATCTCCTTGCGCCAGTACGTCGACGCGTTCTCTTCGCCGATCCAATGGCTTGCGCCGATCACGCTGGAAAACTACAGCCGCCTGTGGATCGAGCGGGAGTTCTACCGCAACTTCTTCAACACCCTGATCGTCTCGCTCGGCACCGTGACGATCTCGCTCACCGTGGGCTGCCTCGCGGGCTACGCGCTCTCGCGCTACCGCGGTGCGCTCGGGTTCTGGCTGCTGCTGATCGCGCTGGTGTTTCGCGCCCTGCCGCACTCCACGCTGCTGCCCTCGTTCTTCGTGATGTTCGACGCGCTGGGCATCCGCAACACCACCCTCACGCTCATCGCCGTGCTGGTGGCGATCAACCAGCCGTTCACGATCTGGATGCTGCGCTCGTTCTTCGTCAACATTCCGCATGAGCTGGACGAGGCGGCCATGGTCGACGGCTGCACCCGCTTTCAGGCCTTCCGGCGCGTGATCGTTCCGGTGATGTGGCCCGGCGTGGTGACCGCCGGGCTGTTTAGTTTCCTGCTCGCCTACAACGATTTCCTGCTCAGCTCGGCGCTCACCAGTGCCGAGAAGATGACGATGCCGGCTGCTATTGCCAACTCGATCGGCGCCGAAAGCGAGGCGCTGCTGATGCAGGGCGTGGCCGGCGCGGTGAGCATCACGCTGCCGCTGATCGTGCTGGTGTTGATCTTCCAGCGCCAGATTGTTTCCGGGCTCACCCAGGGCGCGGTCAAGGGCTGACTTTTTTCACTACGTTGGAAGCCCCACCCGCCAGGCACGCCTGCTGGCTTGCTGGCTTCGGACACCTCTCGCACCCTCAACCGGAGCCAACGCATGATCACCCGCGACGCCCTCAAGGAGCGCTTCATCCCGTTTTCCAGCCTGCGCTACAGCACCGAGGCCTTCATCGACTACTGCATCCCCGAATGCAAGCCGAAATTCAACTACGCGCTGATCGGGCCCGGCGTGTCGCAGAACCCAAACCAGCCAGTGAGCCTGCGCGAGCCGCACGGGTTTCAGGTCGGAGGTGTGTCGATCCCGCACGGCAAGATCAATCCGCCGCACATGCACTTCACCTGCGAGGTGTTCGTCTGCACCCGTGGCAACTGGCGCATCCAGTGGGGCTTCAACCCCGAGCCGAGTGCAGCCGACATCGGCGAGGGCGACATCGTGTCGGTGCCCACCTGGCTCTACCGCGGCTTCACCAACATCGGCGGCGACGACGGCTTCATGTTTACCGCGCTCGGCGGCGACAACACCGGAGGCATCCTCTGGGGCCCAACCACACTGGCGGCCGCCGCGGCGCAGGGCGTGGTGCTGACCGCCGACTACCGCATCGTCGACAGCCGGCGCGGCGACACGCTCGAACCGGGCACACAGCGCATGCAGCCGATGACCCCCGAGGAGATCGCCGAATTGCGGGTCTGGATGCCACAGGAGATGGCACGCCGCATCGTCCGCTTCAAGGACCTGGGCTGGTCGCGCCACGGCCTGCTGGACTCGGGCCTGCCCGGAGGCGGCGCGCAGCTCGCGGCTGCCGTGGGCCTGGGCATCGCGCAGGACCGCGACACGCAGGCGCCGGTGAGCGACGCGCATGGTATGTCGATCGAGTGGCTGCGCATTCCGCCGGGCGGCGGCGTATCGCGGCACCTGTTGCACGAAAAGCAGGTGCTGATCGCCAAGGCCGGCAAGATTGAAGTGACCGTGGAAACCAGCGACGGTCCGGTGAGCCAAACCCTGGAGGGTGCCGCCACCGCCTGGGACACGTATGCGCTGCCGCCCGACTGTTGGCGCAGCTTGCGCAACAGCGGGCAGGGCGAAGCGCTGGCGCTGCTGTTCACCGCGGGCGACCACCGCAAGCGAATCCTCTGGGACGACACGGTGCCGCAGGCCGCAGCGGCCAACGGCCTGGCCCTGGACGCCAATGGCTTCGTAGCCCCGAAACGCTTTCTGGACCGTGCTCAACGCTGAACGTCCTGCCAGTGAACATCCAACACCTGATCGACACGCGCCAGCGCCCGAGATGCTGAGGAGTGGCCGCCGCTTGCGCGGCGTCTTCAACGGCATCCCGTCCCCGGACGACTGAGCGCCGCCAGGCTGCCGCCTCGCGTTTCGTTAGGACCCGCGTGCGGCCCAAGCTTGCATACGCGGGCATCTCCGGCAGCTTGGGCAGCGCGGCCGCAGCGCGTGTCGCGCGCGAGCCAATTGGCGATCAGGGTTTAACCGACTCGGCATGCATAGGCATTGCATACGCTTGCAAGACAGTCGGCCACCCCGCAAACTTCGAGACAGATTCGCGGTGAGCCGCGCTCGCCACCTGGTCCCTGGTTCGTTCCCCCTCTGGAGAGTTTCTATGGTTCACCTCAACCGCAATCGCCTGGCCACCCGTGTGACGCTCGCCCTCGGGGTCTGGGCCTTGCAGGCTCCCGGCGCCGTGTTCGCGCAAACGGCGCCCGCGGCGAAGGCGGCAGACAGCGGCGAGATTCAGACCGTGACCGTCACCACCAACCGCCGCGTGGAAGACCAGCAAAAGGTCAGCGTCTCGGTCACCGCGGTGCCCGGCGAAACGCTTGCCGAGCGCGGCACGTAATCTGGTCCAACAAACATGTGACCTCAATCGTGCAAAGGAAAGGCGTTGCCACAGGTGTCGTCGTTAATGGCGAGAGAATCGATGC
>JANNGZ010000378.1:0-4223 GCA_031404155.1 Burkholderiales bacterium | reverse complement strand
TCGCCCTGGCGCTGGATCCCCACGCTGTACTTCGCGCAGGGCCTGCCATACGTGGTGGTGATGACGCTGAGCGTGGTCATGTACAAGAACCTGGGCGTGTCCAACACCGAGATCGCGCTGTACACCAGCTGGCTCTACCTGCCCTGGGTGGTCAAGCCGCTGTGGAGCCCGCTGGTCGAGCTGCTCGGCAGCAAGCGGCGCTGGATCGTCGCGCTGCAATTCATCGTTGGCGCGGCGCTGGCGATGGTGGCGCTCACGGTGCCGGCCAGCGATTTCTTCCGCGCCACGCTGGCGGTGTTCTGGCTGATGGCCTTTGCCTCGGCCACGCACGACATCGCGGCCGACGGTTTCTACATGCTCGCGCTGCCGCCGCACAGCCAAGCCGCCTTTGTCGGCGTACGCAGCACCTTCTACCGGCTCGCGATGATCGCCGGCCAGGGCGGCCTGGTGTATCTCGCCGGGCATTTGCAGGCACACAGCGGCGATGTGCGCCTGGCCTGGTCGCTCGTGTTCGGCATGCTCGCGTTGGCGTTCGTGCTCGCCGCGCTGCTGCACGGGTGGCAGTTGCCGCGGCCCTTGCTCGACCGGCCCGCCGCGCCGAGCGGTGCCTTCTGGCGCGACTTCATCGCCGTCTTCGCCGCTTTCTTCGCCAAGCCGGGCATCCTGCGCATCCTCGCCTTCCTGCTGCTGTACCGGTTTGCCGAAGCGCAGGCGCTCAAGCTGGTGGTGCCCTTCCTGCTCGACAGCCGCGCCGCCGGCGGCCTGGGGCTGACGACGCAGGACGTGGGCATCGCCTACGGCACGGTAGGCATCGTCGCGCTCACCGCCGGCGGGCTGCTCGGCGGCTGGGTGATTTCACGCTGGGGCCTGGGCCGGCTGCTCTGGCCGCTGGTGATCGGCATGCACCTGCCCAACGGGGTGTTCGTGGCGCTCGCGATCGCACAGCCGCAAAGCCTGTGGACCATCAGCGGCGGCATCGCGCTCGAGCAGTTTCTCTATGGCTTCGGTTTTGCCGCCTACATGGTGGCGATGCTGATGGTGGCCGGCCAGCGCCAAGACGGGCGCGAGAACGAACATAAAACCGCGCACTACGCGATCTGCACCGGCTTCATGGCGCTGGGCATGATGCTGCCCGGCATGGCCGCCGGGTGGCTGCAGGAGCAGTTGGGCTACCCGCGTTTCTTCCTCTGGGTTTGTGTGGCGACGGTCCCGTCATTCATTGCGGTGGCCTTGATGCGCGTCGACCCGGGGTTCGGCAAGCGCGCCTGATGTGCGCCGCGGCTTCAGCACGAGGTCGCCGTGCCTACGCCACGGCTTCAGGCCAACACATGCAAGCCCACCCCCGCCACCTCGGTCTGCAACGCAAACAGGCGCCCGGACAAAGGTGCGGCGTCGAGGGCGTCGCGGCTCAGGGTGTTGCGGCTGCTGGTGATGAACAGGGTGCGGCCGTCGGTGCCGCCGAAGCCCACGTCGGTGGGGCTGGGTACCGGCACGCCGACCACGCGGTCCATGCTGCCGTCGGCTTCGAAACGCACCACGCTCCAGCCCTCGCGCAAGGCACTCCACAGGCCGCCTTCACGGTCTGCGGCCAGGCCGCTCAAACGGCCCGAACCCTTGGGCACGGTGGCCAGGCGGCGCACCGTGGGGCTGCCTTCGTGCATCGCGTAGAGCGTGCCGCTTTCGCTGGCCACCGCAAAGAGCGCAGCGCCGTCGGGGCCCCAGGCCAAGGCGCTCACCGGCTCCGCCAGGCGCCAGCCGCCGAGCACCACACCCTCGGCACTCACCCCGCCGATGCGCCAGCGCTCACCGTCGGCCTGGCAAACCCAAAGCCGGCCGTCGGGCCCGACACTGGCGGCGTTGATGCGCCGGTTCGGCAGGCCGGGCTGCGCCTGCACCAGGCCGTCATGGCGCACCTGCAGCCAGTCGCCGGCGCCCTGCTGCACCACCACGCCGTCGCGGTGCAGCAGCAGCAATTCGATCGGCGACTCGAGCCGCGCGATGCAGCGGTCCGCTGCGTTCTCGAGCAGGCCGGCGGCCCCGGGGTCGAGGGTGCAGCGCTGCACCGCGGGCGCGAGCAGGTCGGCCCAGTACAGCGCGCTCTCGCGCGCCGACCAGCGCAGGTGCGCGCCATGAAACGCCCAGCCCCCGGGCACCGGTTGCACCGGCCCGTCGGCGGGCCGCACATGCGCCGCGGTGAGCTGCGCGCCGATGCGCCGCGCGGCCTCGGCCACCTCGGGCCCGAGCAGTTCGATGCGCTGCATGGAGAGCCGGAACGCCGGGCCCGCCACGCTCACCGAGCCGCGCACCTGGCCCGAGGCGTCGACGATCGGCGCGCCGCAGCAGCGCACCCCGGGCACGATCTCCTCGTCGTCGATTGCATAGCCGCGCGTGGCGGTGAGCTTGAGCTCGGCCTGCAAGCGGCGGCGGTCGGTGATGCTGCGCGGCGTCACCGCGGTGAGCGGCAGGTCGCGGACGATGTTGTCGCGCTGCGCCGCCGGCATCGCCGCAAGGATCGCCTTGCCCTGGCTGGTGCAATGCAGCGGCTTGCGCTGCCCAAGCGCGGAATGCGAGCGCTGGCTGTGGGCGCCGTCGCAGCGTTCGAGCGCAATCACTTCCAAGCCGTCGAGCGCGGCCAGGTAGGTGGTCTCGCCGCTCATGTCGCGCAGCGCACGCAGCTCGGCGCCGGCGGCGGCCACCAGGTCGGGCATCGCATAAGCCGCACGGGCATATTCGAAGCAGCGCAACCCGAGGCAGTAGACCCGCCGCAGCGGGTCGCGCCGCACCAGGCCGCGGGCGACGAGGGTGGCGAGCAGCCGGTACAGCGTGGTGCGCGGCAGCGCCAACCTCGCCGCGAGTTCGGCCTGGCTCAGGCCTGCGGGTGCGTTGCCCACCGCGTCAAGCACGTCCAGCGCCTTGTCGAGCGAGGCGGTGCCTTCGGCGGATTTGGCGCTCATCCGGTGATGCTCCCAAGCTGTGGAACGGAGTAGTGCGGTGGCACTCTACGCCGCCTTGGCCGGCTGCCGCGGCATGCCTAGCATCGAAGCCTCGCACCGACCGACAGCCCGGGTCGGCGGCAGCGCCGGAGTCTGCCCGCCCAGCGGAACAGTCTGCGCCGGGCCAAAGCCCGAGCGTGGGCTCCGCCCGCCTTTGCTCAACCCAACTCGCACCATGCTCAAGCCACCACACGCGCCCCTGCCGTCCGTGCCGGTTCGCTCCCAGCCGGTCACGCCAACCCCGCCGCCGGCACGTGCGCCGGTGCGGGTGAGCGACGAGGTGCTCGACCGCCTGGCGCGCATCAGCAGCGGCTCGCTGACCACACAGTTGTTCAAGAAGGGCTACCGCCAACCGGTGCTCACCGGCCTGAAGCCGCTCCAGCGCGAGGTGAAAGCCTTCGCGGGGCGGGCCTACACGATGCGCTTCATCCCGGCGCGTGAAGACATCGACACCTACGCCACGCTCACCACTTCGCCCAACGCCGACAACCTGCAATGGGTGGGCGTGGAGCAGACCTTGCCCGGTGACGTGATGGTGATCGACAGCCGGCGCGACGGCGCGGCCGCGTCGATGGGCAACATGCTGCTCACCCGCATGATGAAACGCGGGGTGCGCGCGGTGGTCACCGACGGCGCCTTGCGCGACGGCCGCGAAATCTCGGCGATGGCGCTGCCCGCGTGGTGCGCCGGCATCACCGCGACGACCCGGCTGTCCTATCACCATGTGGCCGACCTGCAAGTGCCGGTGTCCTGCGCCGGCGTGGCGGTGTACCCCGGCGACGTGATCCATGGCGACGCCGACAGCGTGAGCGTGGTGCCCGCGCACCTGGCCGAGGAGATGGCCGGCCTGTGCGAGGCGCAGGACGAACTCGAGGCCTACCTGGCGCTGCGGGTGCAGGCCGGCGAGGCGCTCTGGGGCCTGTACCCGCCGAGTGCCGCCACCCGCGACGAACACAAGGCCTGGGTGGCGGCGGGCCGGCCCCCGATCGCTGCCGGCGAATGACGGAGACCCAGACGGAGACCCAAGATGCACAAGTTCGAAAGCCTGATCCGCCGCTACTTCGACGCCTGCAATGCCGCCGACCACGCCGGCTTCATGAGCTGCTTCACCGCCGACGCGGTGCACTACTTTCCGCCCGGCCTGCCCGAGATTCCCTGGCGCGGCGCCGAGACGATCGCCAAAAAATGGATCTGGTGCGTCGAAAACCTCGGCTCGCAATGGACGATCGA
>JANNGZ010000377.1:0-1937 GCA_031404155.1 Burkholderiales bacterium | reverse complement strand
GTCGCCGTTGTGCAGCTCCAGGCCACCGGCGGTGCTGAACGCCTGGTTCAACTTCTCGGGTGGCTGGTTGAAGCCGTTTTCAGTCGGCGGCTTGCTGAACAGCGAGCCGAACTGGGTCTTCATGTGGCCCAGATCGATGCGGTCCTGTGGCCGCTTCGGGCCCGAGAGGCTGGGCGCCACCTGCCCCAGGTCGAGCTTGACAACCTGGCTGTAGTCGATGTCACCGGAGCGCGGCACGCCGAACATCTTCTGTGCCTTGAAGTAGGCGGCGAAGGCCTCGATCTCGGCCTTGGTGCGGCCGGTGCCTTCGAAGTAGTCGATGGTTTTTTCGTCGACCGGGAAAAATCCCATCGTCGCGCCGTATTCGGGCGCCATGTTGGCGATGGTCGCGCGGTCGGGCACGGCCAGGCTGGCGGTGCCTTCGCCGAAGAATTCGACGAACTTGCCGACCACCTTTTCCTTGCGCAGCGCTTCGGTCACCGTGAGCACCAGGTCGGTGGCGGTGACACCTTCGCGCAAGCGGCCGGTGAGCTCGAAGCCGACCACGTCCGGCGTTAGGAAGTACAGCGGCTGGCCGAGCATGCCGGCCTCGGCCTCGATGCCGCCGACACCCCAGCCGACCACGCCGATGCCGTTGATCATCGTCGTGTGGCTGTCGGTGCCGACCAATGAATCGGGGTAGTACACGCCGGCGGCATTCTTGTGCACGCCGCGCGCCAGGTATTCCAGATTCACCTGGTGCACGATGCCGAAGCCCGGGGGCACCACGCCGAAGGTGCTGAACGCGTCCATGCCCCACTTCATGAACTGGTAGCGCTCCTGGTTGCGGCTGAACTCGAGCTTCATGTTCAGGTCCAGCGCCTGGGCCGAGCCGAAGTGGTCGATCATCACCGAGTGGTCGACCACCAAGTCCACCGGCACCAGCGGCTCGATCGTCTTGGGGTCCTTGCCCAGCTTGGCGGCCACGTTGCGCATTGCGGCCAGGTCGGCCAGCAGCGGCACGCCGGTAAAGTCCTGCAGCACCACGCGGGCGACCACAAACGGGATCTCGTCACTGCGCTCGGCCACGGGCTTCCAATTGGCGAGCTGCTTCACATGGTCGGCGTTGACCTTCAGGCCGTCGCAGTTGCGCAGCACGGACTCCAGCACGATGCGCATCGACACCGGCATGCGCGCCACGCCCGGGTAGTCTTTCGCGAGCTGCGGCAGCGAGTGGAACTGGCCCTCCTTGCCGGAGGCGGTCTTGAAGGTCTTGAGGGTGGAGGCGAAGGCGTGGGGCATGGGGTGGCCTTGTGGTCTGTGAAGTTGGAAGAACAGGTCCGAGCCCGGGTCACGCCGCTTTCGGCACGATGACTTTCAGGCCCTTGAAATAGTCGCGGAAGAAACCGGCGTCGCGGGTGATCAGGCCCTTGCATTGCAGCAGGGCGTGCGCGCCGACCAGGAAGTCGGGGATGGTGCGCGGGGATGCGGGTGAGAGGCCTTCGTCGCGCAGGCGCTGCTTGTAGCGGCGCTGCATCTCGCCGGCACGCACCGCGGCGGCGAGTTCCGTGGGCGCGAAGCGAACGCCCATCTCTTCAACCGCCTCCATCACCTCGCTGCCGCGGCCGAGGCCGGCGACGATTTCGCTGACCACGACGTCGCACGCAACCACCGGCCCGAGCGTCAGCGCCTGGCGCAGGCTCACCTCGGCGGCTTCGGCGAGCGCGTCCTCGCCGAGCAGGTCGATGAGTACCGACGTGTCGATCGCGATCATGGTTTCAGATATCGATCGGGTCGCCCGGCGCGCGGCCGCGCAGCTCGCGCATGATGTCGTCGGTGGTCACGCCGGGAGGGAGTTTGAAGCGCCCCCGCACACGCGAGATGGCGTCCTTCACGTCCTTGCGCAGGATGATCCGCCCGCCGTCGAGTTCCACCTTCAGCGTGGTGCCCTTGGTCAG
>JANNGZ010000376.1:0-1712 GCA_031404155.1 Burkholderiales bacterium | reverse complement strand
CCGAATTCCTGGCCACCGCGCAGTGCTTGAACTTTCCGCTGTCGAGTTTTCACTTCGGCTCGGGCTACACCAGCCGCGGCAAACGCCGCTACGTGTTCACCTGGAACCGCGACAAGTTCCCCGACCCGCCCGCGCTGCTGCAAGCTTTTCGCAATGCCGGCGTGCGCACGGTGGCGAACCTGAAACCCTGCCTGCTCGACGACCATCCGGCCTTCGATGCGGTGGCGGCCGCAGGCGGCTTCGTGCGTGAACTAGATGGCCGCATCTGCCTCGACCCGTTCTGGGACGGTTGGGGCGCGCACCTCGATTTCACGCGCGAGAGCGACCGCGAATGGTGGCAAGCGCAGTTGCAGCGCAAGGTGCTCGACGTCGGCTTCGACGCCGGCTGGAACGACAACAACGAGTACCCGATCTGGAGCGAGGGCGGCACCTCGCATGCCGAAGGCGCGTCGCTGCCGATCCACCGCTCGCGCCCGCTGCATGCGCTGCTGATGACGCAGGCCACCGCGGCGCGCCAGCAGGCGCTCAAACCGGACGAGCGTGTCTACACCGTCACGCGCGCCGGCCCGCCCGGCATCCAGCGTTGCGCCCAAACCTGGTCGGGCGACAACACCACGAACTGGCACACCCTGCGCTGGAACCAGCGCATGGCGTTGACGATGAGCCTGTCGGGCCTGTTCAACATCGGCCACGACATCGGCGGTTTTGCCGGCCCGGTGCCCGACGCCGAACTGCTGATCCGCTGGACGCAAGCCTGCTGCCTGCTGCCGCGAATGATCATGAATTCATGGAAGGCCGACGGCAGCGTCAACTCACCCTGGCTGCACCCCGAGGCCACCGAGCCGATCCGTGACGCGGTGCGCCTGCGCCTGCACCTGATGCCTTATCTCTACACCTTGATGTGGCAGGCCGCGCGGCAGCACCAGCCCGCGCTGCGGCCGACCTTCTTCCACTTTGCCGACGACCCGAACTGCTGGCAGGACAACGACGAGATGATGGTCGGCGCCGAGCTGCTCGTGGCGCCGGTGTTCGCGGCCGGGCAGCGCGACCGTGAGTTGGTCTTGCCGAAAGGTGCGCATGCGCAGGGCTGGTACGACTTCTGGAGCGGCGAATACTGGCTCGGTGGCACGGGGGTCAAGGTGCCTGCCGCGCTGGGTCGGCTGCCCCTGTTCGTGCGGGCCGGCGCGCTGCTGCCCACCACCGACACCTGTGACGACGCTGCACGCACCGAAGAGCCGTCGCGTGCGCTGCGCTACTACCCGCCGCCTGGCGCGACACCGTCGACATCGACCGCAGAGCTTTTCGAGGACGATGGGTTGCAGGTGGGTGATGCCGCCAGCCGCCACGTGCTGCATCGCTTCGAGGCCCGTGCCGATGCATCAATCATCCGCATTGCCGCGAGCCCGTCGGGAACTTGGCGCCTGCCGTACTCGCAAGTCCACGTTGTGCTGCCGGCGAATGAACAGCGCCAGCTCGAACTGGTGTCGGGTGTCGTGCCCTTGGTGGCGACATGAAGCCCTGGCCCTGGCTCGGCGACGCCGCGGCCACCGTGGCCCGCCGCGATGTGCTGCGCCGGCTGCTCGGCCCGCTGCCCGCACTCGACGAACCCCCCGGCGGCGAGCTGCTCGCAACGCAAGACCTCGCCTTCGCACGTGCGGAACACTGGCGCCTGAACCTCAACACCGAAGAGCCGGTGCCGGCCCTGTTGCTCC
>JANNGZ010000375.1:0-2202 GCA_031404155.1 Burkholderiales bacterium | reverse complement strand
TCGCGCATCTGGCCCGCGGCTTCGCTGATGCTCATGTCGGGGCTGACCACCTTGACGTCGCGGCTCATCAGTTCTTTCAGCTGTTGCATGTTCAATCCTTCGATGAAACGGGCCTCGGAGAATGGCAATGTGGCCTCGGCGTGCGTGGAGGTCTGTGCGCTGGTGCACATTTCGCATTGGCCGGCCCTACCGCCGGCTGCCAGGGACAACAGCATCGAAGTGCCCGCCACTCCTTTGGACGAAAATCCGCCGCGCATCGACGCCGCACTGGTGCGCCGCATGGTGGCAGCGCAGTTTCCGCAATGGGCGGACCTGCCGGTGCGGCCGGTGGCGCCCGGAGGCTGGGACAACCGGACCTTTCGCCTCGGCGAGCGGCTGGTGGCACGCCTGCCGAGCGCGCCGCACTACGCCACGCAGGTGGAGAAGGAACAGCGCTGGCTGGCCACGCTGGCGCCTGAGCTGCCACTGCCGATTCCACAGCCGCTGGCGCTCGGCGAACCGGCGCAGGGCTATCCCTGGAAGTGGTCGATCAACCGGTGGATCGAGGGCGAGTCCGCCACGCCCGAGCGCATCGCCGACATGCGTGCCTTCGCGGCCAGCCTCGCACAATTTCTGATCGCGCTGCAAGGCATTGAAGCGATGGAGGGGCCTCCGCCCGGGCCGCACAACTTCCATCGCGGCGGGCCGCTGGCGAGCTACGACGCCGAGACACGGCAGGCGATCGCGGCCTTGCGGGGCCGCGTGAATGCCGCCGCCGCGACCGAAGTCTGGGAAGCCGCGCTGATGTCCACCTGGCGACGGCCACCGGTGTGGTTGCACGGCGATGTCAGCGCCGGCAATCTGCTGGTGAAAGACGGCCACTTGAGCGCCGTCATCGACTTCGGGCAGCTGGGCGTGGGTGACCCCGCCTGCGACCTGTCGATTGCATGGACGCTCCTGCAAGGCGAAAGCCGCGCCGACTTCTGCGCCCTGCTCGCGCTCGACAAAGACACCTGGGCGCGCGCTCGCGGCTGGACCTTGTGGAAAGCCTTGATCGTGGCCGCCAGGCTCACGACGACCCACGCCGTGGACGCTGCGGCGGCTTGGAGGGTCATCGACGAAGTGCTGGCGGATCACCGGCGCGGCGCGGCCTGAAATCCGGCTGCCGGCCCGACGGGCCTCCGACGATGTCGAGACTGAGACCGAGGTCGAGTGGAACGCGAACTACGGCAACCAGCTACTTCTTGCGTTCCTTGCCGGGCTCGTCACCGTCGTCACGATTGCTGCGCTTGCCGCTGCTGCTGCGCTTGCTCCTGCTGCACCTGCTGCACCTGCTGCTGCGCTTGCCGCCGCTCCTGGGCGTTCGGCCGGCCCTGCTGAGGCGGCATGCGGCCTGGTGCCGCCTGGTCCTGACGGTGCAAGGGCGCGCGATCGCGGGGCGTCACCGTGCTGCGACACGCCTGAAGACTGCTGAGTTGTTGCCCAGCGAGCCACTGTAAGAGACCCAGAGCTCGTTATCGACCAGCTTGAATCTGCAAACCCCGCCCGTGCTTGAATTGCAGGTGAAGCTGAGCGCGCCATCCTGAATCTGGCCAGTTGACCAACCGCGCGGTTCCCGGTCTTCGGTGACATAGGCGAAGCGCGCAGAGCAGTTAGGTTTGGGCGCCTGGGATCTGCGCGGGGTGTGCCTGGTCATGTCAAGGCGGCGTCGGCGACGACGATCGCGGCTAACGAATGAGGCCCCCGCGCGCGTCTTTCATCGGGGTCCGCAGCCACGCTCGGCAACGAGCAACGCTGCATCAATGACCGGTTGTAGTTTGTCCGTCTGCACTTGGCTCGACAGATCGATGCGATGCGCATGAGCGCGGTGAAGAAGTAGGTCGTAAGAGAACGAAGATTAGAAGTGAGGTTGGTGTCGAGGGCGTTGCGACGGTGGCGGCGTCGGCGGCGGACGGGTCATCGGCTGCGCCCGGCATCTCAAGCTTCGATGGTCACTTTCAGAGCCTGGGTCTCGGCGGCTTTGCCGAAGTTGTTGCAGGCCCGAAGGATATCGGTGAGCTCGGGGGCGGTGGGAGCTCAGTCCGCCTCGTTCGCCGAGGCCTGGCCCACGTGCGCCGCGATCGGCTCGGCGCGCTGGCGCAGCAATTCCATCGCCGCACCGGCCAGCGCCTGGAGCGTCTGGACCTGCCCGGTGGACACCTCGCGCGGCCGGGTGTCGTAGGC
>JANNGZ010000374.1:0-5941 GCA_031404155.1 Burkholderiales bacterium | reverse complement strand
GCGGCCGGCGACCTGGTGGTGCTGCAATGCCAGGGCCTGCGCAAACGCTTCCATGAAGGCGACCTCGATGTCGAAGTGCTGCGCGGCGTGGACCTGCAAATCCGCCAGGGTGAAACGCTGGCCATCGTCGGCGTGTCGGGTTCGGGCAAGAGCACGCTGCTGCACCTGCTCGGCGGGCTCGATGCGCCCACGCAGGGCCAGGTGCTGCTGAAAGGCCGCGACTTCACCAGCATGAACGCGGGCGAGCAGGGCCGGTGGCGCAACGCGCATCTCGGCTTCGTCTATCAGTTCCACCACCTGCTGCCCGAGTTCAGCGCCTTGGACAACGTGGCGATGCCGCTGCGCATCCGCCGCATGCCCAAAAGCGAGGCCCGCGCGGTGGCACGCGATGTGCTGGCGCAGGTGGGCCTGGCCGAGCGGGTGCGCCACCGGCCGAGCGAGCTCTCCGGCGGCGAACGCCAGCGCGTGGCGATCGCACGCGCGCTGGTCACCAAGCCGGCCTGCGTGCTCGCCGACGAACCCACCGGCAACCTCGACCGCGAAACCGCCGACGGTGTCTACGACGTGATGCTGCAACTGGCGCGCGATTTCGGCACCGCGTTTGCACTCGTCACCCACGACGAAACCCTGGCCGCACGCTGTGGGCGGGTGCTGCGTTTGACGCAGGGGCGCATTGCGTGAAACCGGCGCCGGCGGCCGCGCCGTTCTTGTCGCCGCCCGCTTCCCGATCCCACGTGCTGCTGCTGGAGGACGACCCCGCGATCGCCCGCACCGTGGCCTATGCGCTCGAGCGTGAGGGCTTCGAGGTCGAGCATGTGCTGCTGGTGGGCGACGCGCGCGAGCGCCTCAACGCCGGCCGCCCGAACCACGCCGCGGCGGTGTTCGACGTGAGCCTTCCCGACGGCAGCGGCCTGGACCTGTGCCGCGAGCTGCGCATGAGCGGAGGCGCCGCACAGGCCACGCTGCCGATCCTGCTGCTCACCGCGCGCAGCGACGAAACCGACCGTGTGCTCGGCCTCGAACTCGGCGCCGACGACTACCTCACCAAGCCCTTCAGCCCGCGTGAACTGGTGGCGCGGGTGCGGGCGCTGCTGCGGCGTTCGCGGATGAACCGGCCGCAGCCCGAGACGATAGGCGTCGTCGCCGCACAGACCCTCTTCGAACTCGACGAAGCCGGCGCGCGGGTTTGTTATGCCGGCCGCTGGCTCACGCTCACCCGGCGCGAGGTCGGGCTGCTGCGGCTGCTGCTGCGCACGCCCGGGCGCATCCACTCGCGCGCCGCCTTGCTCGACGCGGTCTGGGGCCACAGCGCCGAGAGTGGCGACCGCACCGTGGACACGCACATCAAAACCCTGCGCGGCAAGCTGCGCGAGGTCAGGCCCGACCTCGACCCGATCGCGACGCACCGCGGCCTGGGCTACTCGCTGGAGCTGCCGGCCGCGCGCTGAGGGGCAGCAACGCTGAAGCCCGGCATGGTTCTCCGATGAAGCTCGGCATCCGCCTGCTGCTCGGCTTCTTCCTTGTCGCGGGCTTGGCCGCATTCTTCGTGCTGCGGGTCTTCGTGGCCGAGATCAAGCCGAGCGTGCGCGAGGTGATGGAAGACGTGCTGGTGGACACCGCCAACCTGCTCGCCGAGCAGGTGGCCGACGAGCTGGCGGCCCTGCCGGCGGGTGGCTCGCTGGACGACCACTCGCGTTTTGCGCGCAGCGTGCGCAGCTACGCCGCGCGGCCGATCGACGCGCGCATCTGGGGCCTGGACAAACGCAGCCTCGACCTGCGGGTGTACGTCACCGACGCCGCCGGCCGCGTGGTCTTCGACGCCGGTGCCGGCGTGGTCTCGGCCGCGGTGGGGGCCGACTACTCGCGCTGGCGCGACGTGGCGCGCACCCTGCGCGGCGAGTACGGCGCCCGCGCCACACGCGAGATTCAAACCGACGAGCGCACCTCGGTGATGTTCGTCGCCGCGCCGGTGACGGCCGAGGGCCGCGTGATCGGCGTGCTCACCGTGGGCAAGCCGTTTGCCACGGTGCAGCCTTTCATCGAACGTGTCGAGCGAAAAATTCTTCGTGCCGGTCTCTGGCTGTTCGGCCTCTCGCTGGCCATCGGCGTGCTGGTGTCGGCCTGGCTGATCTGGTCGATCCGCCGCCTGCGCCGCTATGCACAAGCCGTGGGCGCGGGGCCGCGTGTGGAGCTGCCCACGCTCAGCGGCGAACTCGGTGAGCTGGCGCAGGCGATGGACGGCATGCGCACCCGCCTCGAAGGCCGCGAGCGGCTGGAGGGCACGGTGCGTGCGTTGACCCACGAGCTGAAGAGCCCGTTGGCCGCGATCCGAGCGTCGGCCGAGTTGCTGCGCGACGCGCTGCCCGAGCGCGACCGCACCGAGTTCGCAACCCAGATCGAAGACCAGGCCGAGCGTCTGCGGGTGCTGGTCGAGCGCCTGCTCGAACTCTCCAAGCTCGAAGGCCGCCCGCCGATTGCGCCGGAGGCCCGCGCGCGGTTCTCGGCCTGTGTGGCGCAGGCCTGGGCCACGCTGCAAGCGCGTGCGCGGCAGCGCGACACCACGCTGCAATGGACGACGACAGGCGCCGATGCCGCAGCCGAGGTGCATGGCGACAGCGAGCTGATCACGCTGGCGATTGCCAACCTGCTCGGCAACGCGCTGGACTTCGGGCCGCCGGGCGCGGTGATCGAGGTGGGCATCCGCCGCGATACGCAGAGCACCACGCTGGAGGTGCGGGACCACGGCCCCGGCGTACCCGACTACGCCCGCGAACATCTCGGCCAGCGCTTCTATTCCACGCCACGCCCGGCCGGCGCGGGTGGACCCGCCGGCAAGGGCAGCGGCCTCGGCTTGGCCATCGTGCAGCAGGTGATGCTGCTGCACGGCGGCGCGTGGAGCGCTGAAGCGGCGGCGCCGGGGTGGCGGGTGAGGCTGCATTTCCGCGACGGCTGAGGCCTGTTGGCCGCCGCCCGGCATTCATCTGGCGCCAGCCTCCCGCCAAGCCCGTGCCACCGCCTCGCCCAGCTCGATCACCGCCATCGCGTAGTAGCTCGACCAGTTGTAGCGCGTGATGGTGTAGAAGTTGCGCGTGCCGGCCACGTAGCTCGGCGCGGCGTCGCCGTTTTGCAGCTCCACCAAGGCCATCGCGCCTTCATGCGCACGGCCGGCCGGGTCGAGCACCGCGCCGCGCTCGGCGAACTCCGCGGCGGTGAAGGTGGGCAGGATGTCGGGCGCGAGCAGCACCGCGCGGTCGACCACTTCCACCGGCACCGCCACGCTGTAGTGCGTCGGCATGCCGCGCTGCCAGCCGAAGTTGGCCAGGTAGTTGGCCGCGCTGCCGATCGCGTCGGCCGCGCTGCTGGCCAGGTCAACGCGGCCGTCGCCGTCGAAGTCGATCGCATGGCGGTTGATGCTGCCGGGCATGAACTGCGCAAGGCCCAGCGCACCGGCGTACGAGCCCTTCAGCGCCACCGGGTCCAGGCCCTCGCGGTGGCTGAGCAGCAGCAACTGCTCGAGCTCGTCGCGGAAGAAGGCGCTGCGGTCGCGCCGGGTGGTGGGGAAGTCGAAGGCGAGTGTTGCCAGCGCGTCGATGACGCGGAAGTCGCCCATCACGCGGCCGTAGTAGGTCTCGACGCCGATCACGCCGGCCACGATGGCAGCGGGCACGCCGAAGGTGTCTTCGGCGCGCGCAAACGCATCGGCATTGGCGCGCCAGAAGGCCACCCCGGCGGCGATGCGCTCACGCTCGACAAAGCGGGTACGGTACGCGGCCCAGTTCTTTGCGCTGCCCGCTGGTGGTGGCGCGATCAACTTCGCGACGCTGGGCACATAACGTGCGCGCGCAAGTTGCGCCTCGACCCAGCCTAGGGGCAGCACGCCGCGCGCGGCAACTTCATCGGCGAAGCGCAGCACGTCGTCGCGGCGGCCGTAGGCGGCGAGTTCGGCGTTTTCCTTGGCGGCGTTGGCCGCGGCGACCCGTTTGCTGCGGGTGGCGGCGGTGGCGTCGGCGGGGCAGAGGTTGGCGACGATCAGGGCGCTGAGCAGGGCGACACGCAGGCCGGTGCGCGGGCCGACGAGCGCGGCCCCTTGAATCTGTTGAGTTCGAGAGTTCACGGCGCGCATTGTCCATGCGCCGGGAGCACGACCCGCACTAGGCCAGCACCTCCCGCGCGTCGGCAATCACGCCGCGCAGCGCCGACGCGGCCACCGTGTAGGGCGACGCCAGGAACACCCGCGCGCTGGCCGCGCCCAGGCTGCTTTGCAGGTTGCGCGCGCTGGAGGAGATCACGCTTGCGCCCTGGGGGTTCAGGTTGCCATGCCCGGCGCAGGCGCCACAGGCACTCGGCAGCAGCGTGGCGCCGGCGTCCACAAGGCAGCGCAGGATGCCTTCGGACTGCGCCGCCGCGGCGTCCTTCAGGCTCGCCGGTGCGATGAACAACTGCACGCCGGCCGCGACGCGAAAGCCGGCGAGCACCCGCGCCGCGGCGCGCAGGTCGTCGAGCTTGGCGCCGGTGCAGGCACCGATGTAGGCCACGCCGATCGGGGTGCGCTCCAGGTCGTCCACCGAGCGAACATGCGCCGGGCTGTCCGCCATGCGGCGCGACGCGGCGTCGGCCTCCGGGACATGGTGGTCGATCACCAGCACCACCTTGTCCCTGTCCCAGATGCGCGCGCCCGGCGCCGCAAGCAGCTCCGGGTGACGCTGCGGGCCCGAGGCGTCATGGCACATCGCCAGGTCGACCCGGCAGCGCAGCCGCTGCCCCGGCGCCACGTGGCTCGCCCCGGCCGCTTTGGCGACAAGTTTCTGGGCCAGCGTGCGCGCGGAAGGGCCTGGTCGAGGGGTCATCGCGGCCGCCATTCTGCGCGCAGCGTGCTTGCCGACACCTGCCGCCGCCCATACAGTGCGCACACGTCGTTTGGCCGACGAACCGTTCCGAACCCCCTTCGAAAAATGGAGACCGACATGAACTCATCTGCCCGCTGCTGGCGCGCGTTCGCTGGCGCCGCGCTTTGCATCGCAACGCTCATGGCGCAGGCCCAGACCGCACCCACGGCCGCACCCACGGCCGTACCCACGACCGCACCCACAAGCGCAGCCGCACCCGCAGCCAAGGAAGCCAGCTGGGTCGCACGCGACTTCCGTTTCCACACCGGCGAGGTGATGGCGCAATTGCGCATCAACTACACCACCGTCGGCGAGCCCACGGGAGAGCCGGTGCTGGTGCTGCACGGCACCACCGGCTCGGGTGCGGGCATGGTCAACCCGGCGTTTGCGGGTGAGCTCTTCGGCCCCGGCCAGGCGCTGGATGCGAGCAAATATTTCATCATCCTGCCCGACGCCATCGGCACCGGGAAGTCGAGCAAGCCGTCGGACGGCCTGCGCGCGAAGTTCCCGCGCTACAACTACGACGACATGGTGCAGGCGCAATACCGGCTCGTCACCGAAGGCCTGGGGTTGAAGCGGCTGCGGCTGGTGATCGGCAACTCGATGGGCGGCATGCAAACCTGGATCTGGGGTGTGAAGTACCCCGACTTCATGGACGTGCTGGTGCCGATGGCCTCGATGCCCACCGAGATGTCCGGCCGCAACTGGATGATGCGGCGGCTGATCGTCGACTCGATCCGCAACGACCCCGAGTGGATGAACGGCGAGTACACCAAGCCGCCGCGCAGCGTGCAGTTCGCGTCGGTGTTCTACGGCCTGGGTACCAACGGCGGCCACCAGGCGCTGCAACGCCAGGCGCCGACGCGAGAGAAAGCCGACCAGCTGCTCGACCAGCGGCTGAAGGCGCCTTTCCCCGGCGACGCCAACGACCACCTCTACCAATGGGACTCGTCGCGCGACTACAACCCCTCGCCCGGGCTTGAGCGCATCACGGCCACGCTGATGGCGATCAACTCCGCCGACGACGAACGCAACCCGCCCGAACTCGGCATCAT
>JANNGZ010000373.1:0-3422 GCA_031404155.1 Burkholderiales bacterium | reverse complement strand
GCGGGCCGGTCTTGCTGTGGATGTGCGCGATGCGGATTTCCTTGGCTTGCGCCAGCGCAAAGCCCGGCGCGCCGAGCGCCGCGGTGGCCAC
This sequence comes from Burkholderiales bacterium, assembly GCA_031404155.1. Lineage (GTDB taxonomy): Bacteria > Pseudomonadota > Gammaproteobacteria > Burkholderiales > Burkholderiaceae_C > JANNGZ01. The sequence goes on along the minus strand of JANNGZ010000373.1, from coordinate 3,331 downwards.
AACGATGGCGGTAAGTGCGGCGCGGCGTTTGTCGAGCATTGGGGTCATGGATCGAATCTCCTGGTTGCGGTGAGGTCTGCGCGCAGAGCAGAGCGACGCCGACTCTGCCGCAAGAGCAGTGCCAGATTCGCGTGCTCTAGGGCAAACCCCGAAGGATCGGCATGGAATGCCGGGGCGCGCCCCCCGCTGGCGGCGGGAGCGGCACACCAATTCGCCACGGCCGCAGCCGCACTGTGCGGATGGCGGACAGGTTGCGTCGGCATTGACCGCATGTCGGACAGCGGTGCCTCGCCATGTCGCTTCGCCGTGGCGAGCCTTGCGGTCGTCTCGCCCCCTGGGATTTGCCGGCGCCCGCCCTCAGGTCTGCCCCGATGCGCCGAGCGATTCATCGGGCTAGCCTGAGCGCTCCCAACAGGAGACAGCTCATGCAACGCAGACGCTTCATCGGCACCCTGGCTGCGGGCGCGGCCATCGGCGCACCCTTCGTTCATTCGGCCCATGCCCAGGCGATCACCCTGCACGGCGCGGTGCAGTTCAACGACGACCATGCGTTCAACAAGGCGCTGTTGAAGTTCGAGGAGCTGGTGAAGAAGTACTACGCCAAGCCGATCAACTTCGTCCTGCACCGCAACAGCGAGCTCGGCCTGGAGAAGCAGTACTTCGAGTACATGGCGCAGGGCAAGGCGGTCGACTACGGCATCGTCTCGCCAGCCCACATGAGCACCTTCTCGAAGGCCGCGCCCTTCATCGACGCGCCCTTCCTGTTCCGCGACCTGGCGCACTGGAACAAGGTGCTCGACGCCGACCTGCTCAAACCTATCGCCGACGAGGTGGCCAAGAACGCCGAGGTGCTGCTGATCGGCTACGCCGGCGGCGGCACGCGCAACATCTTCGTCAACAAGCCGGTGCGCAACCTGGCCGAAATGAAGGCGCTGAAAGTGCGGGTGCAGGGCGCGCCGATCTGGAGCCGCACCTTCAGTGCCGCGGGCATGAGCCCGACCGTGATCGCCTACAACGAGGTCTACAACGCGATCCAGAACAACGTGATCTCGGCCGGCGAGAACGAAGCCGCGGGTGTCGAGACGATGAAGTTCTACGAAGTGGCGCCGCACCTGAGCATGACCGAGCACGCGATCACGATCCGGCCGATTTGCTTCTCGGGCAAAACTTTCGCCAAGCTGCCGCCTGATCTTCAGGCCGCGGTCCTCAAGGCGGGCAAGGAGGCCGGCGCGCATGGCCGCCAGATCGAATCCTCCGAAGACAGCGCCAAACTCGAAGCGCTGGAGAAGGCCAACAAGTTGAAGCGCGTGCCCTTCACCGACCGCGACGCGATGAAGAAGCTGGTGGACCCGGTGATGGAGGCCTACGCCAAGGAAGTGGGCGCCGAGGCGATCTTCGCCAAGATCAAAGCGCTCTGAGTGCCTAGGAGCCGCAACCCGCAGCAGAGCGGCGACGTGCGCCACGTCGCCGCTCTTTTTGCATGAGCCCGCCGGGCCGCCCCAAGGGCGAATACCGAAGTGCGCAGCACGAAGGTACACCAGTGAGCACCTGGCTGCGGGTGCTCAAGCGGTTCACCGCCGCGTACAGCCGGCTGCTGTCGTGGCTGCTCGCCACCTCGGTGGCGATCCTGGTCATCCCGGTGAGCCTGCAGATTTTTTCGCGCTACACCGACCTGATCCCGAGCTACATCTGGACCGAGGAAATGGCGCGCTTCCTGTTCGTCTGGATGATCATGATCGGCGCGATGGTCGGCATCCGCGAGAGCACGCACTTCGATGTCGATGTCTGGCCGCGCCTCGGGCCGCGGGGCACGGCGCTGCTGAAGATCGTGTCGAGCATCTTCGTGCTCGCCTTCGCGCTGGTGTTCGTTTGGTGGGGCTGGCAGTTCACCCGCTTTGCGTGGAACCGCTTCTCCGAACTGGCCGAGCTGCCGCTGTGGCTGATCCACATGGCCTGGCCGCTGGCCGGTGTGACCTGGCTGCTGTTCCAGGGTGAGCACCTGCTGAATGCGATCAAGGTGTTGGCGGGCGAGGACGAGGTGCACCCATGACCGCCGCGACGCTGGACCCCCCCACCGCCGCGATGATCCTGTTCGGGATCTTCTTCGGCCTGATGTTCCTGCGCGTGCCGATTGCCTTCGCGCTCGGCCTGGCCTGCCTGCCGATCTTCATCATCGAAGACCGCCTCGACCCGCAGGGGCTGATCCAGGAAACCTTCAACGCCTACAACTCTTTCATCCTGCTGGCGGTGCCGTTTTTCCTGCTCACCGCCAACCTGATGGGCGTGGGCGGCATCACCGACCGGCTGGTGCGTTTTTCGCGCGCGCTGGTGGGCCACTTTCCGGGTGGCTTGGCGCAGGTGAACGTGGTGCTGTCGATCTTCTTCGCCGGCGTCTCGGGTTCCTCGACCGCCGACGCGGCGAGCCAGAGCAAGATCTTCATCGACGCGCAGGTGAAGGAGGGCTACGACGTCAGCTTCTCGGTGGCGATCACCGCCGTCTCCGCGGTGCTCGCGGTGATCATTCCGCCGTCGATCTTGATGATCGTCTGGGGCGGCGTGCTCACCGTGTCGATCGGCGCGCTGATGCTCGCCGGCATCATCCCCGGCCTGCTGATCGGGCTGGCGCAGATGGCCACGGTGCACGCCTACGCCAAGCGGCGCGGCTACCCCACCTACACCCGCGCCACATTCAAGGAAGTGCTGGTCTCGGCAATGGTCTCGCTGCCGGCGCTGTTCACGCCCTTCATCATCATCGGCGGCAAGATCTTCGGCTGGTTCACCGCCACCGAGTCGGCCTGCATCGCTGTGCTGTACGCCGGCGCGCTGTCGCTCTGGGTCTACCGCGAGATGAACCTGAAGGGCCTGTACACCGCGCTGCTCGACACCGGAAAACTCTCCGCCGTGGCGCTGTTCTGCGTCGGCACCGCCAGCGCCTTCGGCTGGCTGCTCGCCTACTACCAGATTCCGAAGGCGCTGCTGGCGGGAGTGTCGACCTGGGGCATGGGCGTCACGGCCACCGGCTTTTTCATCGCCGGCGTGTTCCTCGTCGTCGGTTGTTTTCTCGACGCGATACCGGCCATCATCATCGTCGGCACCATCCTGCAACCGCTGGCGATGAACGCCGGCATGGACCCGGTGCACTTCGCCATCGTCGGCATCGTGGCACTCGCCTTCGGCCTGGTGACGCCGCCCTACGGCCTGTGCCTGATGATCGCCTGCGCCATCGCCAAGATACGCATCGTCGACGCCTTGAAGGACACGATGATCATGCTGGTGCCGATGCTCGCCGTGCTCGCCACGATCATCGTCTGGCCGAACGTGGCGCTGTTTT
>JANNGZ010000372.1:0-3992 GCA_031404155.1 Burkholderiales bacterium | reverse complement strand
AATCGCCAGCGTGTTCAGCTCGTCAGCGTCCAGGAACACCCGGCCGTCGTCGTCCAGGCGCACCTTGAAGGGCGTGGTACAGCCGGCGTCGGGCGCGCGCGCGCAGCCGTCGGCCAGGCCGATGGTCCAGTTGTGCAGCGGGCAGGCCACGCTGTCGCCGAAGACGATGCCCTGGCTCAGGGGGCCGCCCTTGTGCGGGCAGCGGTCGAGCAGCGCGAAGACCTTGTTCCCGGCGGTGCGGAAGAGGGCGACGTCCGTGGCGGACGCGCGCGCGACGCGGCGGGCGCCGAGTTTGGGGATGTCGTCGAGGTGGCAGATCGGTTTCCAGGTGGGCATGGTGTGGTCTTGTGCGTTGTGGTGACGTGGTGGCAGCACCCCCACCCCAACCCTCCCCCATGGAGGGGGAGGGAGAAGTCAGGCCGTGGCGATCGGTATGAACTGCCTTGTATCCACCGCCGCCTTTTCATGTTCGAACCACGGGTCGGGCTCGCCGTCGAGCGAGAACTGCAGGCGCTCCCACAGCGCCTTGCGGCCCGCCGCGTCGTCGAGGATTTTTTTCTTCACGTGGTCCAGGCCCACCCGGCTCACATAGTGGATCGTGCGTTCCAGGTACCAGCCTTCTTCGCGGTAGAGCTGCAAGAACGCGCCGCTGTACTCGAGCACTTCGGCGGCGGTTTTCAGCTTCACCAGAAACTGCGCCACCTCGGTCTTGATGCCGCCGTTGCCGGCGACATAGATCTCCCAGCCCGAGTCGACGCCGATCACGCCCACGTCCTTGATGCCGCTCTCGGCGCAGTTGCGCGGGCAGCCGCTCACCGCCAGCTTCACCTTGTGCGGCGCGTACATGCGCCACAGCGCACGCTCCAGGTCCTTGCCCATCTGCGTGCTGTCCTGGGTGCCGAAGCGGCACCACTCGGAGCCGACGCAGGTTTTCACGGTGCGCAGCGCCTTGGCATAGGCATGGCCGCTGGGCATGCCGATGTCGCGCCAGACATTTTGCAGGTCTTCCTTTTTCACGCCGAGCAGGTCGATGCGCTGGCCGCCGGTCACCTTCACCGTCGGGATCTTGTATTTGTCGACCGCGTCGGCAATGCGCCGCAGTTCGGCGGCGGTGGTCTCGCCGCCCCACATGCGCGGGATCACGCTGTAGGTGCCGTCCTTCTGGATGTTGGCGTGGCTGCGCTCGTTGATGTAGCGGCTTTGCGGGTCGTCCTTGGCCTCCTTGGGCCAGCTGCTGAGCAGGTAGTAGTTCACCGCCGGCCGGCAGCTCGCGCAGCCGTTCGGCGTACGCCAGCCGAGCGTGCGGTACACCGCGTCGACCGTCAGCAGATGCTCCTTGCGGATCGCGTCGCGGGCCTCCTGGTGGCTGGCGTCGGTGCAGCCGCACATCGCCTTTTTCTTCGGTGCGGCCGAGTAGTCGCCACCGGCGGTGAACATCAGCAGCTGCTCGACCAGGCCGGTGCAGGAGCCGCAACTCGCGCTCGCCTTGGTCTGCTTGCGCACCTCTTCGAGCGTGAACAGGCCCTTGTCCTTGATCGCCTTGCAGATGGTGCCCTTGTTGACGCCGTTGCAGCCGCAGACCTCGTCGCTGTCGGCCATGCTCGCCGCGCGGGTGTTGCCTTCGTGGCCGGTGTCGCCGATATTGGATTCGCCGAACATCAGCCGGTCGCGGATGTCGGCCACCGAGCGGCCGTCGCGCAGCAGCTTGAAGTACCAGCTGCCGTCCACCGTGTCGCCATACAGGCAGGCGCCGACCAGCTTGTCGTCGCGCAGCACCAGCTTCTTGTAGACGCCGTTGAAGGGGTCGGAGAGCACGATCTCCTCGCAGTCGGCGCCGCCGCTGAAGTTGCCGGCCGAAAAGAGGTCGATGCCGGTCACCTTGAGCTTGGTGCTGGTCTGGCTGCCGGTGTAGCGGCCGATGCCGAACTGCGCCAGGTGCGTAGCGCACACCTTGCCCTGCTCGAACAGCGGCGCCACCAGCCCGTACGCGATGCCGCGGTGCGCGGCACATTCGCCCACTGCGTAGATGCGCGGGTCGGTGGCGGTCTGCATCGTGTCGTTGACGACGATGCCCCGCTCGCAGCGCAGCCCGGCGTTTTCGGCGAGCGTGGTGTTGGGGCGGATGCCGGCGGCCATCACCACCAGGTCGGCGGGCAGCTCGGTGCCATCCTTCAGCAACACCGCGCGCACCCGACCTGCTTCATTGGCCAGCAGCGCCTGGGTGTGCGCCCCGATCAGGAATTTCAAGCCACGTTGTTCGAGCGACTTCTGCAGCAGGCCCGCCGCCACGTCGTCGAGCTGGCGCTCCATCAGCCACGGCATGATGTGCACCACGCTCACCTGCATGCCGCGTTTGATCAGGCCGTAGGCCGCTTCCAGGCCGAGCAGGCCGCCGCCGATCACCACCGCGTTTTTGTACTGCCGCGCGGCGTCGATCATCGTGTCGGTGTCGGCAATGTCGCGGTAGGCAATCACGCCGGCCAAGTCCTTGCCCGGCACCGGCAGGATGAAGGGGTTGGAGCCGGTGGCGATCAGCAGCCGGTCGTATTCGGCCTGCGTGCCGTCGGCCGCCTGCACCACACGCCGCGCGCGGTTGATTTCGGTGACCGCCTTGCCCAGGTGCAGCGTGATGCCGTTGTCGGCGTACCAGCTCAGCGGGTTCAAGATGATCTCGTCCACCGTCTGCTCACCCGACAGCACCGGCGACAGCAGGATGCGGTTGTAGTTCGGGTGCGGCTCGGCACCGAAGACGGTGATCTCGTACAGCTCCGGCGCAATCTTCAGCAGTTCCTCCAGCGTGCGCACCCCGGCCATGCCGTTGCCGACCATCACCAGCTTCATTTTCTTCATGCAGGTTCCTTTCTTGCATGGCTCTAGCAAGCACGGTGCCAGGGCAGGGTGAGCCGGGGCGGCGGACGAGGAGAATCGGGCGGCCGGCGCACGGCCGCGCCGAAGGCGGCCGCGACCCCCTCGGGGGGCGGAAGCTGTATTCAGCGGCCTGGGGGTGGACATTCATGAGCGTCGAGGTGGACATCGGGCATGCCAGCCGGCGCGGCCCGCGCGAGGTCAACGAGGACTACGCCGGGGTCAGCCGCGCCGAGGCGGCGGACGCCGCGCGTGGCCTGATCGCGGCCGTTGCCGACGGCGTCTCCAGCGGCGGGCGCGGCCGCGAAGCCGCCCAAACCGTGGTGCGGGGGTTGCTCGCCGACTATTTCGCCACGCCCGCCACCTGGGAGACCACGGTGGCGCTGGACCGTGTGATCGGCGCGCACAACGCTTGGCTGGTGGCGCACAACCGGCAACGTGAAAACCTGCGCGCTGGCGTGAGTACGAACACGAGAATGAGCACGAGCACAAGCGCGGTGGGCGAGCACGCCAGCGATGCTGCGGCGCTCACCACGCTCACCGCTTTGGTGCTCGAAGGCCATGGCTTTGCCGCCGCACATGTTGGCGACAGCCGCCTCTGGCGCCTGAGTGGCGATGAGCTGCATCTTCTGACCCAGGACCACGCGCTCGCCCACCCCGACCAGCGCAGCCGCCTCACCCGCGCGGTCGGCCTGGACGACCTGGTGCGCATCGACTTCATCCAGGGCGAGGCGCGTGTCGACGACACCTTCGTGCTCACCACCGACGGTGTTCATGGCGTGCTGAAACCGCACCGAATTGCAGCACTGGTGCGCTCCGGCAGTGCACAACTGGCCAGCGACGCGCTGGTCGACGCGGCCTTGGCGGCAGGTGCGAAGGACAACGCGACTGCGCTGGTGCTGCGCGTGCTCGCCCTGGACCGTGAGCGCCTGCATGACGTGACCGCCCGGTTCCGCAGCTTGCCGGCGCTAGCGAAAAAGCGCGTCGGCGACCCGGTCGACCGCTACGTGATCACCGCGCCGGTGGCCGACACCGGCCTGCACCGCCTGTACCAGGCCCGCGACCCGACGACGCAGCAGCTCGTGGCGCTGAAGGCGCTGCACGAATCGCGCGCCGGCGACGCGCAG
>JANNGZ010000371.1:0-3524 GCA_031404155.1 Burkholderiales bacterium | reverse complement strand
GGCGGCAAGATGGTCGAAGTGCCCGGCACCGAGAAGGACATCCGGGCCGAACTCGTGTTGCTGGCGATGGGCTTCGTGAGCCCGGTGGCAGCGGTGCTGGATGCCTTTGGCGTCGACAAGGATGCGCGTGGCAACGCCCGTGCTGGCACCGAAGCAACGGGCGGTTATCGAACCAGCGTCGACAAGGTCTTCGCCGCCGGCGACATGCGTCGCGGCCAAGGCCTCGTTGTCTGGGCCATCCGGGAAGGGCGGCAGGCGGCGCGGGCGGCGGATGAGTACCTGATGGGAGCCAGCACGTTGCCGCGATGACTGGGCCTATCGGGCTGGCCCATGGATTTGCCTCGAAGCGCTGGCCTCTGCGCAACGCGAGTAACACGCACAGAATGTTCAAGTATTGTTGCTAGCCCGTCTTTCTCATATTCCCCCAGACATCGACGCCAAGTTGTTGATTTGACTCGAGGGAGGCCCGTAGGTCTCCACTACAGAGCGAGTTCTGCGGTGGTCTGTCTGGCCTGTGCAGCGGTGATCTTTGGTGGCGGTTGGCTGGGCAAGGTGAGGCGCAGCTGGTCCAGCAGCATGCGGTGTTCGGCCTCGGGTTGCGTGTAACGCGACAGGGTCAGTTCGCGCCCGTCGGTGGTGGGCAAATGCACGTCCACCATCTGCACGGTCTTGAACTTCTGGAGCACCTCGCGCGGCGTCGTACCACCGGCCACGGCCCTGAGCTTGGCCTTGAGGGTGACCTGCAGGCAGTAGGCCAGGAAGGCCACGAAGATGTGCGCCTGGATGCGCTCTTCGGTCTTGTGGAAGATCGGCCGGATCGCCAGGTCGTGCTTGATCTCCTTGAAGGCCTGCTCGACCTCGGTGAGCTGGATGTAGAACGTCCACAAGGCATCGGGCTCGTGCGCCGTGAGGTTGGTGCGCAGCAGGTAGCGGCCCTCCCGTCGCCGCACCTGGCGCAGCCGCTGGCGGTCCAACTCGAACTCCAGGCTCGCCGTGCTGGTGGCCTCCTTGGGCCACGTCACCTTCACCACGCCCGCTGCACGGCCAGCATCGTGCTTGGCCGCCCCCAGCTTCATCAGCAACTGGTCGCGCGTCAGGCTCTGGCCCTGCAGCGCCTTCAAGCGCTCGATGTAGCGGCGCAACCGCTTGCCTCGCATGCCGCGCTCCTTGTCGATCCGCGCGTCGCTTTGCGCCAGCACGTACACGTCCTCGTCGGTGGCCAGTCGCTTGACCTGCACACCGTCGCGCACCTTTGCCCAGGGCTTGTTCAGGAAGGCCTGCTCCAGCTTCGTCAAGCGGCCCTTGGGCGTGCCCACGAGGTAGCTCGCGCCCATGCTGCGCATCTTGGCCAGGCTGTCCTCGGTGGGAATGCCGCGATCCATCACCCAGATGCGGTTGGCGCGGCCGTAGCGATGCTCGATGCGGTCGAGGAAGCCGCTCAAGGTGGTGGAGTCGGCGGTGCCCCCGCCCATCACCTCGTAGCTCAACGGGAAGCCCTCGGGCGTGACGATCAGCGCGATGACGACCTGCCTGCAGTCGCCTCGCTTGTCGCGGCTGTAGCCGAACTGGCGCAGATCGTCAGGCCCGCGGTCTTCGTCAGTCTCGAAGTAGGTGCTGGTCAGGTCGTACAGCAGCACATCGAACTGCGCGCCGAAGAGTTCGCCCCAGCGCCGCACGAGGAACTTGAACAGATCGTCCTTGTGTTCGACAAGCCGGTCCAGGCAGCGGTACAGCGTGTTCTTCTCGGCCAGACAGAAGTCCGAGTCCAGCAGGTCGGCCATCGCGCTGGAGTCGAACCACTGGCGGTGCAGCCGCCACTCCGAGCCGGGGTCGATGAGGCGGTAGGCCACCAGCGTCTTGAGCACCTTCAGCCATGGCGTGCTGCCCTGCGCTCGGGCGAACTTCGGGCGCCAGAAGCTGTCGAGTTCGAGCTGTTGCCACAACTGCAGGGCCAGCCAGCACGCGCCCCACTGACGAGGCCGGCGCAGGCTCAACTCGCTCAGGCGCACACCAATGGCGTCCACGTCGTCCACGGGCATCGAGCCGGCAGGAAACAGCGCCACCTGACGCCGCGTGCCGGCATCGTGCAGCTCGATGGTCTTGCGCCATGCCTCGCGCTGGCTGGCGTTGATCTCGCCCAGGTACAGCACTTGGCGCTGCACTACACGGCCGTCGCTGCAGCGGCGGTTCTCCACCACGCTCCAGTAATCGTGGTCCTTGCCGTCCTTCTTGCGTCGGTTGCAGCGCAGGAACATGGACCCAAATTCTGGGTACGTGCAGCCCCTCGCGCAAGGACCAAGGTCTCCACTACAGACCCCGTCAACGTACGCCCTTTGCAGATCAAAGACTTGCCGTGCGGATCTCGCTCAACTCACACGTTATCCACCGAAAAGTGAGAAAGACGGGCTAGTGCCAGTCCAGCTGAGGCAGCGCAAGACCTCGGCCGCGCACTTCAGGGTTTTCCATAAATCAATCAACTTGATTTATTAATCCAGCTTGTCCAGAATCCCGTCACCCACACCCCGGAGACAGCCATGCCCCACCGCCTTGCCGCCTTGTCCGTCCTGGTCGCCGTCGTCGCGGCGCTGCCCGCGCTGGCGCAAACCCAGCCGGTCATCGGCCTGATCACGAAGACCGAAACCAACCCCTTCTTCGTGAAGATGAAAGAAGGCGCCAGCGAGGCCGCCAAGGCCAAGGGCGCCAAGCTGCTCAGCGGCGCCGGCAAGACCGACGGCGACAACGCCGGGCAGGTGACGGCGATGGAGAACATGATCGCCGCCGGCGCCAAGACCATCCTCATCACGCCCAGCGACAGCAAGGCCATCATCCCGAGCATCAGGAAGGCGCGCGACAAGGGCGTGCTCGTCATCGCGCTGGACAGCCCCACCGACCCCACCGAAGGCACCGACGCGCTCTTTGCCACCGACAACTACAAGGCCGGCGTGCTGATCGGCCAGTACGCCAAGGCGGCCCTGGGCGCCAAGCCGGCGAAGATCGTCACCCTGGACCTCTTCCCCGGCCACCCGGTCGGTGCGCAGCGCCACAACGGCTTCCTCAAGGGCTTCGGCCTGGCCGCGCCCGACGCGAAGAGCAACGAACTCGGCAAGGCCGCTGCCGTGGCCTGCATGGCCGACAGCTTCGGCGACCAGGCCAAGGGCCAGACGGCGATGGAGAACTGCCTGCAGAAAGCGCCCGACGTGAACGTGGTCTACACGATCAACGAACCCGCCGCGGCCGGCGCCTTCAACGCGCTCAAGAAGGCCGGCAAGGACAAGGGCGTGATCATCGTCAGCGTCGACGGCGGCTGCCAGGGCATCAAGGACGTGGGCGATGGCAAGATCGCGGCCACCAGCCAGCAGTACCCGTTGAAGATGGCGGCGATGGGCGTGGAGGCCGGCGTCGAATACGCCAAGACCGGCAAGAAGCCGAGCGGCTACACAGACACCGGTGTGACGCTGATCGCCGCGAAGGCGGTGGCGGGCGTGGAAAGCAAGGACGTGGGTACCGGCACCGAGCTGTGCTGG
>JANNGZ010000370.1:0-2905 GCA_031404155.1 Burkholderiales bacterium | reverse complement strand
AGTGGCGCCGCAGATTGGCAAGGCCGGAGAACGGTTCCTCGAGCATCTGGCCAACGCCAACAACGACGCCAACCCGGGCCTGAGCCGGCTCGCGCTCAAGCTCGCCACCGGCGCCGGCAAGACCACCGTGATGGCGATGCTCATCGCCTGGCAGACGGTCAATTCCGTTCGCCGGCCGGGCAGCAAGAAGTTCACCCGGGGCTTCCTGGTCGTCACGCCCGGCCTCCCGATCCGCGACCGCCTTCGCGTGCTGCAGCCCAATGACCCGGACAGCTACTACGCCAGCCGCGAACTGGTGCCGAGCGACATGCTCGACGACCTCAACAAGGCGAAGATCGTCATCACCAACTACCACGCCTTCAAGCTGCGCGAGCGTGTCGATCTCTCAAAAGGGGGCCGGCAACTTCTTCAAGGCCGCACCGGTGACGCGCCAGAGACCCTGGAAACTGAAGGCCAGATGCTCCAGCGGGTGATGCCCGAGCTGATGGGCATGTCTCAGGTGGTGGTGATCAACGACGAAGCACACCACTGCTACCGCGAGAAGCCGAAGGCCGTAGCTGATGTCGATGACGACGACCTCTCCGGCGACGAAAAGAAAGAGGCTGAGCAGAACAACGAAGCTGCGCGCTTGTGGATCAGCGGCATCGAGGCGGTGCAACGCAAGATCGGCGTCACCCGTGTGATGGATCTGTCGGCCACCCCGTTCTTCCTGCGCGGATCGGGCTATGCCGAGGGCACGCTGTTCCCGTGGACGCTGTCCGATTTCTCGCTGATGGATGCCATCGAGTGCGGCATCGTCAAGCTGCCGCGCGTGCCGATTGCCGACAACATCCCCGGCGGCGACATGCCGATGTACCGCGAGTTGTGGAAGCACATCGGCAAACAGATGCCGAAGAAGGGTCGCGGCAAAGCCAGCGGGCTGGACCCGCACAAGTTGCCCACGCCGCTGATCACGGCGCTGGAGGCGCTCTATGGCCACTACGCCAAGACCTTCGAGCTATGGCAACGCGCTGGCATCAACGTGCCGCCGTGCTTCATCGTCGTGTGCAACAACACCGCCACGTCGAAGCTGGTGTACGACTACATCGCAGGCTTCGATCGGGTCAATGACGACGGTAGCGCGAAACCGGAGTTCGGCCGCCTGCCGCTGTTCCAGAACCACGACGAGCACGGCAACGCGCTGGCCAAACCGCGTACGTTGTTGATCGACAGCGAGCAGCTTGAATCGGGCGAGGCGCTTGACGACAACTTCCGCGGCGTGGCGGCCGACGAGATCGAGCGCTTTCGTTACGAGATCAGGCAGCGCAGCGGCGACCCGCGCGCGGCCGACACCATCAGCGACCAGGACTTGCTGCGCGAGGTGATGAACACCGTGGGCAAGGCCGGCCGCCTGGGCGAATCGATCCGCTGCGTGGTGTCGGTCAGCATGCTCACCGAAGGCTGGGACACCAACACGGTCACCCACGTCCTCGGCGTGCGGGCCTTCGGCACGCAACTGCTGTGCGAACAAGTCATCGGCCGCGCGCTGCGGCGCCAGAGCTATGAACTGAACAACGACGGGCTGTTCAACGTCGAGTACGCCGACGTGCTGGGCATCCCGTTTGACTTCAACGCCGAGCCGGTGATCGCGCCGCCGCAGAAGCCGCGCGAGACGGTGCGTGTGCAGGCCATTCGGCCGGACCGCGACGCGCTGGAGATTCGCTTCCCGCGCGTGCAGGGCTACCGCGTGAAATTGCCCGAAGACCGCATCACCGCAACCTTCAGCGAAGACTCGACTTTCGTGATCTCGCCCGACAACGTCGGCGCGGCCGAAACGCTCAACAGCGGAATCATCGGCCAATCCGTTGACCTGACGTTGGCACACACCGCCGACATGCGCTTCTCGTCACTGGTGTATGAGCTGACGCAGCACCTTGTGCTGAACAAGTGGCGCGAGCCAGGCCAAGCGCCGCCGGTCCACTTGTTCGGCCAGCTCAAACGCATCGTCAAGCAGTGGCTCGACGAAGGGCACTTGATCTGCAAGGGCGGCACCTACCCCGCACAGCTCAAGTACAAAGCCTTGGCGGACACGGCCTGCGAACGCATCACCGCAGGCATCGTGCGCGCCGAACTGGCCAAGTCACGGCCGATCCAAGCCGTGCTCGACCCGTACAACCCGACTGGCAGCACGCGGCACGTCGCCTTCAACACGACCAAGACCGAGCGCTACGCCACCGATGCGCACCTGTGCCACATCAACTGGGTGGTGCTCGACAGCGATTGGGAGGCCGAGTTCTGCCGGGTGGCCGAGAAGCACCCGCGCGTGCGGGCCTATGTGAAGAACCACAACCTCGGCCTGGAAGTGCCGTACCGCCTGCAGGCCGAGATGCGCAAGTACCGGCCGGACTTCATCGTCCGCATCGACGACGGACGCGGCGACGATGACCTGCTGAACCTCGTCGTCGAGATCAAGGGCTACCGCGGCGAAGACGCGAAAGAGAAGAAGAGCACGATGGACAACTACTGGGTGCCGGGCGTCAACCGGCTGGGGAGCCACGGCCGCTGGGCCTTCGCCGAGTTCACCGACGTGTATGCGATGCAGCACGACTTTGCGGTCAAGCTGCAAGAGGCGTTCGATGCGATGGTCACCAAGGTCTCCGCCACTGCCGCGGCACCGACGGCTTAAGCGCAGACATGGCTACCTCAAAAGGACGCAAGGGATCGGACGGAACCCGGGCACCGGCAAGACCGTCACCACGATCCAGCATGACGACGCCAAGCGCAAGAACATTCCGACTGCCGAATACCAGTCGGTTCTGGAGAAGCAGAAGCTCGCGCCGGTTCGCGTGAGTTACCCGCGAGCGGAGGCCGGCGCCGCGCTGGACGAGGAGAAGCAGGCCCGGAACCGCGACATTGACCCGCAGCT
>JANNGZ010000369.1:0-3546 GCA_031404155.1 Burkholderiales bacterium | reverse complement strand
TTCTGGCGCCGGATCAGGTAGAGCAGCAGGTCCAACGGGCCCTCGAAGGCTTCGAGAAAAACCTCCAGCGCGTCGGGCGGTATGTAGAGGTCGGTGGGCAGCGTGAACAGCGGCTGGCCATACAGGCGCGCCAGCGCCACCGCGTCGACCACATGCGGCGGCAGGTCGGCGGCGGCCGCGGTCTCGGCCGCCATCTCGGTTTCCTTGACCGCGCCGTGGCGGAGGACGCGCTGTGCGCCCATCTCAGCGTCGCTCACCGCTGCACTGGCTCGATCTCTCAAGGAAATGTGGTTCTGCCACTTTCCTTGATCCCCGTGGGGGACGGCCGGCTTCGGCCGGCCTTGGGGCGCTCAACACCGAGATCAATCTGTCTTGGTCTGGTAAACGTAGGGCTGCTGCGGCACGTTGGCGTCGTTCCAGTCGGCCTGCGCGCTACGGTCGATTTTGCGGTCCCACAGCAAGGCGCGGCCGGCGCGTTGTTCGGCTTCGAGCGTGGGCTTGTCGCGCTTGAGCTTGTCGATGAACTGCGTGACGTCGGACTTGTAGGGTTTCCAGAACAGCGGCATGGCGCAAGGGCAGAATATTGAGGTTGGTCCAATTTTACGCGGGAGGGCTCCAATGCTCCGGAAGGTGATGACGATGGCGTTCTTGGCGGCTGTGTTTTCGCTCCTCGGCTGCGACCCGCAGAAGATCGCCAAGCTCGAAGAGGGCGTGGCCACCGAGGCCGATGTGCGGCGCGAGTTCGGCGAACCGCTGGCAGTCTTCAACGAGAGCGACGGCAGCCGCACCTTCGAATATGCGCGCCAGCCCGAGGGCCAGACCAACTACTTCATCACCATCGGCAGCGACGGCAAGATGAGCGCGCTGCGCCAGGTGCTCAAGGCCGCCGAGTTCGCCAAGGTGACCCTGGGCCTGGACAAGGTCCAGGTGCGCCGCCTGCTCGGCCGCCCGGCAGAAACCCAGCGCTTCGACTTGAAGCCGGGCGAGGAACATTGGGAGTGGCGCTGGCTAGACGGCCAGAGCGCCAAGGTGTTCAACGTGCAGTTCGACGGCAACGGCCTGGTCACCGCCTCGGCGGTGGCCGACGACCCGCGCACCACGCAGATCGGCGGCAAGTAGGCCGCGAACCGCCGCACCTGCGGCCGCTGACAAGGGGCACGAGCATGTTGTTTGACCTCCCGGTGCGCGACGCCCTGCTCGCCACCGCACACCACCTGCCGCTGCTGGCCATGGTCGGGCTGCTCGGCGCGGAATTTGTGCTGCTGGCCGGCCCGCTGGACCTGGCGGCGGTGCGCCGGCTCGCGCGCATCGACGCCGCCTACGGCGCGGCCGCGGGGCTGCTGCTGGTGGCCGGGGTCTCGCGCATCGTGTGGGGCGCCAAGCCCTGGGATTTCTACGCCGGCAACCCGGTGTTCGGGGCCAAGCTCGGCTTGTTCGCCGCCTTGGGCCTGGTGTCGATCGTGCCCACGGTGCGCTTCATCCGCTGGCGCCGTGCGGCCACCGCGCCCGACGACTCGGCCCGCCTGTGGGTGCGCCGCTGGGTTCACGCCGAGCTGGCCTTGTTGCTGCCGATTCCGCTGCTTGCTGCGCTGATGGCACGCGGCGTCGGGCACTGAGGCTCACGCCGGCGCGAAGCGCCGGGCACTCACGATCAAGCCGGCGGTCTCAAGGTGGCGCGCCGCCGCCGAAGGCCTCGCCGACCGAGGGCACGATCGATTCCGGCCCGATCTCGAGTTCGAAGCCCGAGCGCTTGATCAGCGACAGCGGCTGCTCGTTCACATTGGCCAGCACCAGCGCAATCTCCTGGCGTTTGAGCGTGCGCCAGAACTGGCGCAGCGCGTCCAGGCCCGAGGTGTCCATCGAGATCATGCGGTGCATCTCGAGCACCACCGCGCGGGTGCCGGGCGTGATGCGCGCGGGCAGCGATTCGATCTTGCCCACCGCGCCGAAGAAGAGCGGCCCGAACAGTTCGAACACCTGCACCCCGGGCGGCAGCTCGGCCTGCTTGCTGGCCTCGACCTTGAACAGCGCGCCCATGCGGTAGATGAAAAACACGCAGGCCAGCACCAGCCCGACCTCGACCGCGACGGTGAGGTCGAAGATGACGGTGAGAAAGAACGTGCCGAGCAATATCGTGCGGTAGGTGTTGGTGAACTTGCGCAGGCGCGCGAACTCATGCCACTCGCCCATGTTCCAGGCCACGAAGAGCAGGATGCCCGCGAGCGCGGCCAGCGGCACATGCACCGCCAGCGGTGCCGCAATCAACATCACCGCCAGCACCGCCAACGCGTGCACGATGCCGGCCACCGGGGTGGTCCCGCCGGCACGCACGTTGGTGACGGTGCGCGCCACGGTGCCGGTGGCGCAGATGCCGCCGAACAAGGGCGAGACAAAGTTCGCCACGCCTTGCGCCATCAGCTCTTGGTTCGGGTCGTGGCGCGGAATCTCGGTCGACAGGTTGTCGGCCACACGCGCGCACAGCAGCGACTCCACCGCGCCGAGCAGCGCAATCGTCACCGTCGGGATGAAGAGCAGCTTCACCGTCTCCCAGCTGAAACTGGGCAGCGCAAAGGTGGGCAGCGCTTGCGGTATGCCGCCGAAACGTGTGCCGATGGTTTCCACCGGCAGCGCGAACCAGGCGCTCACCAGGCTCAAGCTGACCAGCGCCACGATCGGCCCGGGCATGTACGAAGCCGCGCGGAAAGCACGAGCCCGGGTGAGCGCCTCCGGCAGGTGCAGCCCCGGCATCGGGCTGCTGCTCTTGAACAGGCGCGGCCACAACACCAGGCCGCCGACGCACACCGCGCCGATACCGAAGGCCCAGGGGTTGAAGCCCTCGATATGCTGGGCCAGCGCGCCGATCTGCGAGAAAAAATCCGCCGGCATCTTGGCGATCGACAGGCCGAGCAGGTCGCGCAGCTGCGACAGCGCAATCAGCACCGCGATGCCGTTGGTGAAGCCGATGACGATCGGCACCGGCACATAACGCACCAGCTCGCCGAGCTTGAACAGGCCGAGCGCAAACAGCAGCACTCCGGCGAGCATGGTGCTGATCAACAGGTTGGCCAGCCCGTAGCGCTCGACGATGCCGTAGACGATGACGATGAAGGCACCCGCCGGCCCGCCGATCTGCACATTGGAGCCGCCGAGTGCGGAGATCAGGAAGCCGGCGATGATCGCGGTGAACAGCCCGGCTTCAGGCTTGACGCCCGAGGCGATCGCAAACGCCATCGCCAGCGGCAGCGCCACGATGCCCACGGTAAGGCCGGCGCCGAGGTCGGTGGCAAAACGCTTGCGGTCGTAGGTTTTCAGCGCGTCGAGCAGGCGCGGGCGGAAGCGATGGAGGCGGTCGAGAGCTAGCACCGCGCGAGTCTAAGTGCGGTGCCCGGCAAAATGGGTTGCGCCTGGGGTGAGCGCGGCGGCCAGGCTTTACCAGCCGTTCGAGGGAGCCGGTGACGAGACGCGGCCGCCGCGCACTGCATCGCGGAGGCGCCTGGATGATCGACGTGGCGTTGCCCCGGGGGCCCGACCGTTTCGAGACTGCTT
>JANNGZ010000368.1:0-5119 GCA_031404155.1 Burkholderiales bacterium | reverse complement strand
GGCCTTGGCTTCACCACCAAACTTGGCCGCCAGCACCGAGGTGATCGCCGCGGTCAGCGTGGTCTTGCCGTGGTCGACGTGACCAATCGTGCCGACGTTGACGTGCGGCTTGGTGCGTTCAAATTTGCCTTTTGCCATTTGAGGACTCCGACAGGACGATGGGCTCGTTGCGCGAGCCCTTACGGGTTACGGGGATACGGTCTCTCTGCTCTGAACCTTGGTGCCCATGGCGCGGATCGAACGCGCGACCTCTCCCTTACCAAGGGAGTGCTCTACCACTGAGCCACATGGGCATCGACACGGGTCTGGGCACTCACGCTAAAAACCCAAACCACTGGCGACCGGATCACTGAATTTAATGGAGCGGGAGACGGGAATCGAACCCGCGTCATCAGCTTGGAAGGCTGGGGTTCTGCCATTGAACTACTCCCGCTCTGAAGGAGCCTTCGACAAGCACCGCGGCAGTGAAACCCGAATGCCTGCCACCATCACCGGCCATCCCAGCACCGACCCGCTCTTTGCCCGCTCTCTATTCCAATGCGCAATCTCTAAGGACCACTTTCCGCCTTGGTGGAGGAGGCTGGATTCGAACCAGCGTAGGCGTAAGCCAACAGATTTACAGTCTGCCCCCTTTAGCCACTCGGGCACCCCTCCGAGGCGAACCGCAGACTATATCACGGCTTAAGGCGTAATCAAGCCGGAGACGCTGCGCCGGCGCGCTCTGCGGCAGCCCAATCCACCGGCGGCCCCCCCGCAAGAACCAACCACTGATTGACCGCGCTGAAATGCCCATTGCCGATGAAAGGCGCCGGCGGGCGGCGCGCCGAAAGCGGCGACGGATGGTTGCTCCGAAGTAACAGGTGCCCGTCGCCTTTCAGCCTCGTGGCGACGGCCTGCGCATGCGCGCCCCAGAGCAGGAACGCTGCGGGTCGAGGCTGACTTGCAACTTCATCAAGCAGCATGTCAGTGAGCGCTTCCCAACCATGCTTTGCATGACTGGCGGGAGATGCCGCCTCAACCGTCAGCACCCGGTTGAGCAACAACACCCCCTGGCCAGCCCAAGCGCTCAGCGAGCCTTGCCGTGGCGGCGGCTCGCCGAGGTCACGTTGGATCTCGCTGAATATGTTACGAAGGCTCGGCGGCGGCCTCACCCCTGGCGGCACCGAAAACGCCAGCCCCTCGGCCTGGCCCGGGCCGTGGTAAGGGTCCTGGCCGAGGATCACGACCCGCACCTGGCCCAGTGGGCAGAGGTGCAGCGCCCGCAGCGGGTCGTGCGGATAGACCGTGCCGCCCTCCGCCTGCCGCGCCTGCACAAAGTCGACGAGCTCCCGCCCGGCCGCGGACTGCCGCCACGCCTGCACCACCCTTCGCCACGAGGGCGGCGCCTTGTCGAGCAGCGCGGAGAGCGGCTCGACGAGTCGGTTGTCGATCAAGCGAACAGCTCGGCCAGCGCCCGCCCCGGATCGCTGGCGCGCATGAACGCCTCGCCGACAAGAAAGGCGTGCACGCCGCTGGCGCGCATGCGCTGCACGTCGGCACGGCCGAGGATGCCGGACTCGGTGACCAGCAGCCGGGCGGCCGGCACGCGCGGCAGCAGGCCCAGCGTCGTCTCCAGCGAGACCTCGAAGCTGCGCAGGTTGCGGTTGTTGATCCCCAGCAGCGGCGTCGCCAAGCGCAGCGCGCGCTCGAGCTCGGCGCCGTCGTGCACCTCCACCAGCACCGCCATGCCGAGGGCTGCGGTGCAGGCCTCCAGGTCGGCCATCTGCGTATCGTCGAGACAGGCGGCGATGAGCAGGACAGCGTCCGCCCCCATGGCGCGCGCCTCAAAGACCTGGCACTCATCGACGATGAAGTCCTTGCGCAGAGCCGGCAGGTCACAGGCCGCGCGGGCCTGCTCCAGGTCGTCGGCCGAGCCCTGGAAGAAGCGCTCGTCGGTCAGCACCGAGAGACAGGCGGCGCCGTGGGCGGCGTAGCCGGCGGCGATCTCTGCGGGCAGGAAGTTCTCTCGCAACACGCCCTTGCTCGGGCTCGCCTTCTTGATTTCGGCGATCACCGCGGCGCCACCCGCGGCCACCTTCGCGCGCAGCGCGGCCTCGAAGCCGCGCACATCCCGCCGCGCCTCGGCATCACGGCGCAGAGAGACACGGTCGCGCCGCTTGAGCAGGGCCCCGATTTCCTCGCGCTTGACCGCGACGATGCGCTCGAGGATATCGCCGCTCATCCGACGCTCTTGAACTTCTGCGTCATCGCAACGAACTGGCTCAGCTTGGCCAGCGCCGCGCCCGAGGCCACCGCCTCGCGCGAACGCTTCACGCCCTCGGTGACCGAGGCCGCCACACCCGCGCAGTACAGCGCCGCACCGGCGTTGAGCAGCACGATGTCCCGCACCGGCCCGTCCTCGTTGGCCAGCGCACGCTGAATGCACAGCACCGACTCGTCCTTGTTGGCCACCCGCAGCACGCGCATGTCGTACACCGGCATGCCGAAGTCGCTCGGGTGCACCAGGTACTCGCGCACCTCGCCGGCCTTCAGCTCGCCCACCAAGGTCTCGCCGGAAAGCGAAATCTCGTCCATGCCGTTCATGCCGTAAACCACCATCACATGTTCGCTGCCCAGGCGTTGCAGCACCCGCACCAGGATGCCCACCAGGTCTTGGTGAAAGACGCCGAGCAACTGGTTCGGCGCGTTCGCCGGGTTGGTCAAGGGTCCCAGAATGTTGAAGAAGGTGCGCACGCCGAGTTCCTTGCGCACCGGCGCGGCATGTTTCATCGCCGCATGGTGGTGCGGCGCGAACATGAAGCCGATGCCGGTTTCTTCCAGGCAGGCCGCCACCTGCTCGGGCGTGAGCGCGATGTTGGCACCCAGCGCCTCCATCACGTCGGCGCTGCCCGAGGTGGACGACACACTGCGCCCGCCGTGTTTGGCCACCCGGGCGCCCGCGGCCGCGGCCACGAACATCGACGCGGTGGAGATGTTGAAGGTGTGCGAGCTGTCGCCGCCGGTGCCGACGATGTCGACCAGGTGTTTGCGGTTGGCCACCACCACCGGCGTCGCAAATTCGCGCATCACCTGTGCCGCGGCCGCCACCTCGCCGATGGTCTCCTTCTTCACCCGCAAGCCCATGGCGAGGGCCGCGATCATCACCGGCGACATCTCGCCGCTCATGATCCGGCGCATCAAAGCCAGCATCTCGTCATGGAAGATCTCGCGGTGTTCGATCACACGCACGAGCGCGTCGGTATTGGTGATGGTCATGGAGGCCGTCCTTTGGCTTCAGAGGGTATCGCGCAGGATCGCAAGAGCACGGACTATGTCGTCGCGGCTCACGTCCAGGTGCGTCACCAGGCGCAGCTGGTACAGCCCGGTGCACAACACGCCAGCCTCGCGCAGGCGTTGCACCACACCCGCTGCCCGCTCGGGCGCGAGGTCGACGAAGACCATGTTGGTCTGCGCGGCGGGCACGGCCACGCCCGGCAATTCCTGAAGGCCTTCGGACAGGCGCCTGGCATTCATGTGGTCGGCGGCCAGGCGCTGCACATGATTGTCCAGCGCATACAGCGCGCCGGCGGCCAGCACGCCGGCCTGGCGCATGCCGCCGCCGGCCATCTTGCGCCAGCGGTGAGCGCGGGCAATGAACGCCTTGCTGCCGCACAGCGCCGAGCCCGCCGGTGCGCCGAGGCCCTTGCTGAAGCAGACCGAGACACTGTCGAAGTGGCGTGTGACCTCGCGCGCCGGCACGCCCGAGGCCACCGCGGCGTTGAACAGCCGCGCGCCGTCCAGATGGGTGTTGAGCCCGTGGCGCCGCGCCAGCACGCTGGCCTGCTCCAGGTAGGCCAGCGGCAGCGCCTTGCCGCCAAAAGTGTTCTCCAGGCAGAGCAGCCGGCTGCGCGCGAAATGCGAATCGTCGGGTTTGATCGCCGCCTCGATATCGGCCAGCGCCAGCGTGCCGTCGGCCTGGTGCGCAAGCGGCTGCGGCTGCAGGCTGCCGAGCACCGCGCCGCCACCACCTTCCATGCGGTAGGTGTGCGCCATCTGCCCGACGATGTACTCGTCGCCGCGCTGGCAGTGGCTCATCAGCGCGCACAGGTTGCTCTGGGTGCCGGTGGGCATGAACAGCGCCGCCTCGAAGCCGAGTTCGCCGGCGATGCGTTCTTGCAGCGCGTTCACCGTCGGGTCGTCGCCGAAGACATCGTCGCCGAGCGGCGCACGCATCATCGCGTCGCGCATCGCCGCGGTGGGTTGGGTAACCGTGTCACTGCGCAGATCGATCGGCTTGGCCATCAGTTGGGTCTCCCCGCCAGAAAGTTGCGCAACATCGCGTGGCCATGTTCGCTCAGGATCGACTCGGGGTGGAACTGCACGCCCTCGATCGCCAGCTGGCGGTGCCGCAGGCCCATGATCTCGCCGTCGTCGGTGGTGGCACTCACCTCCAGCTCGGCCGGCAGGCTCGCGCGCTCCACCGCCAACGAGTGGTAGCGGATCACGCTGAAGCGCTCGGGCAGGCCGCGGAACACACCGCGCCGGTCGGTGGCGATCACGCTGGCCTTGCCATGCATCTGCGTCTGCGCGCGCACCACCTTGCCACCCAGCGCGGCGCCGATCGCCTGGTGGCCCAGGCACACGCCGAGGATCGGCAGCCGGCCCGCAAAGTGGCGGATCGCCTCGACGCAGATGCCCGCTTCGGCCGGCGAACAAGGCCCGGGCGAGAGCACCAGGCGTTCGGGTTGCAGCGCCGCGATACCGGCGATGTCGATCTCGTCGTTGCGGAACACGCGCACCTCTTCGCCGAGCTCGCCGAAGTACTGCACCAGGTTGAAGGTGAAGCTGTCGTAGTTGTCGATCATCAACAACATGGTCAGAAGCCCTCCTCGACCAACTCCGCCGCGCGGATCAGCGCCCGCGCCTTGGCCTCGGTCTCCTGCCATTCCAGCTCGGGCACCGAGTCGGCCACGATGCCCGCGGCGGCCTGCACGTACAGGGTGTTGTCCTTGACGATGCCGGTGCGGATCGCGATCGCCACGTCCATGTCGCCGGCAAAACTCAGGTAGCCGCAGGCGCCGCCGTAGATGCCGCGCTGCACCGGCTCGAGCTCGTCGATCACCTGCATCGCCCGCACCTT
>JANNGZ010000367.1:0-1675 GCA_031404155.1 Burkholderiales bacterium | reverse complement strand
GGCACCCGCCTCACCGGCCGCGGCCTGTGGAAGGGTGGCGACGTGGCCTTCATCGACGGCGTGGTCATCGACGGCTCGGCGCGCGGCATCGGCAACATCGCCGGCGTGCTGCGCCGGGTTCAAACCGGCCACCTGTACTGGTATGCGCTGGTGATGATCCTGGGTGTGTTCGGCTTCATGACCTGGAAGCTGTGGCCGCACCTGTTGAGCCTGTGGCGCTAGACCCCACACACGCGCGCGCACGGCGGAGAACAAGAAAATGGGTTTGTTGAGCCTTGCCATCTGGCTGCCCATCGCCTTCGGCGCCTTCCTGCTCGCGGTCGGCCGCGACGAGAGCCCCAGGGCCGTGCGCTGGCTGGCGCTGGTGGCCTCGGTGCTCGCCTTCCTCGTCACCCTGCCGCTGGTGGCGCAGTTCGACAACGGCACCGCGTCGATGCAGTTCGTCGAGAAGCTGCCCTGGATCGAGCGCTTCAACGTCAACTACCACCTCGGTGTCGACGGCCTGAGCCTGTGGTTCGTGCCGCTCACCGCGTTCATCACCGTCATCGTGGTGGTCTCGGCCTGGGAGGTGATCACCGAGAGGGTGCACCAGTACATGGGTGCGTTCCTGATCCTCTCGGGCGTCTTGGTCGGCGTCTTCTCGGCGCTCGACGGCCTGCTGTTCTACGTTTTTTTCGAGGCCACGCTGATCCCGATGTACATCATCATCGGCGTCTGGGGCGGCCCGCGGCGGGTTTATGCGGCCTTCAAGTTCTTTCTCTACACCCTCGCCGGTTCGCTGCTGATGCTGGTGGCGCTGCTCTTCCTGTACTTCAAGTCCGGCGGCAGCTTCGACATCCTCACCTGGCACCGGCTGCCGATCGGCGGCACCGCGCAGACGCTGCTCTTCTTCGCCTTCCTCGCCGCGTTTTCGGTCAAGGTGCCGATGTGGCCGGTGCACACCTGGCTGCCCGACGCGCACGTGGAGGCGCCCACCGGCGGCTCGGTGGTGCTGGCGGCGATCATGTTGAAGCTCGGCGCCTACGGCTTCCTGCGCTTCTCGCTGCCGATCGCTCCCGACGCCAGCCGGCAGTGGGACTGGTTCATCATCGCCCTGAGCCTGATCGCGGTGATCTACATCGGCCTGGTGGCGCTGGTGCAGCAGGACATGAAGAAGCTGGTGGCCTACAGCTCGGTGGCGCACATGGGCTTCGTCACGCTCGGCTTCTTCATCTTCAGCGAGCTCGGCGTCTCGGGCGGGCTGGTGCAGATGATCAGCCACGGCTTCATCTCGGGCGCCATGTTCCTGTGCATCGGGGTGCTCTACGACCGGGTGCATTCGCGCGAGATCGCCAGCTACGGCGGCGTGGTCAACACGATGCCGAAGTTTGCTGCGCTGGCGGTGTTCTTCGCCATGGCCAACAGCGGCCTGCCGGGCACCAGCGGCTTTGTCGGCGAATGGATGGTGATCCTGGGCACCGTGCGCCTGAGTTTCTGGCTCGCCCTGCTGGCCGCCACCGCGCTGGTGTTCGGCGCTGCGTACAACCTCTGGATGGTCAAGCGGGTCTACTTCGGCGCCGTGGCCAACGACGATGTGCGCGAGTTGAAGGACCTCAATGGCCGCGAGTTCTTCATGCTCGGCCTGCTCGCCGCCGCGGTGCTGGCCATGGGCCTGTACCCCAAGCCCTTCTCCGAC
>JANNGZ010000366.1:0-11806 GCA_031404155.1 Burkholderiales bacterium | reverse complement strand
GGCATTCGGGGATGCCGCGAACGCGGCGGTGGATGTCGTAGTGGTTCGCGAGAAACTGGTTCACCGGGCGTCGCACTGCGTAGAGCGTGGCGATCTGTGCGGCGAGGTCGCCGCGCACTTTGTCGGCGAGCGTGTTGCGCGGATTCGCATCGTCCTTCGCCTTCTTCAGCGCCGCGTCCAGTTGGGTGATCTCGCCTTTGAGCCTGCGAATTCGTTCGTCGGCCTGCTTCTTCGCATCGGCTGTCGCGCCGGCCTTCGCCAGCTTCGGGTCGCGGACCTCGGCCTTCAGGCTCTCCACCGCCTTGCTCAAATCGGCGAGCGCCGTGGCCACGGCATTGGACTTGGCCGCATCGCCCGGGGCTTTGGCGGCGGTCTCCGCTGTACTGCTCGCGGCAGCTGGCGTATCGCCGTTGGTCCCGCCTGCGCCGGTCGCCGGCTTGTCGTCTGAGGCGTCATCGTCTTCGGTACGCGGCGCCGGCGGAATGGCCTGAAAGCCACTGCTGACCGACTTCAATTCGGTCAGCAGCTTGGCAGGGTCGCCCACGCCCTTGTTGTTGCGCCGGAGTTCCTCGCTGACGCTGGCCACGATCAGGTCCACCTGCCGGCGCAGCTGAAAGCCAGACTGTTCGATCGCGTTCAGCAACCTCTCCGCGTTCACCAGCGTCTTGCGCCCGTCGCGCTGGGCCGAACGCGCAGCCGCCAAGGTGCGCTGGGCCAGGTTCTTGTTGCGCGCACTCGGGTCGATGTCGTTCATGTAGCGGTGCTTCAACACTTCCGTGTCGAGTGTGTTCACCTGACTTCGAAGATTTTCAACCGCGGCGCGCAGCTGTTGCTCCTGCGACGCAAGGCTCGGAGCCGACGCCGCGGACGCGGGCGCGGATGCCGCCGCCCACGGCGTTGCCGGCAACGCGGGGGCCGTGCCCAACATCAAGGGCTGCGATCGCAGCATCGCGCAGGTCAAGGCCTTGAAGCCTTCGATATAGGCCTCGTCATGCTTCTCGTTGAGGAAGTAGTTGCCCACGGCATAGGTGGTGCCCGCCCCCACGCCGGCCTTGGCGAGCAGGCGGCTGTCGCCCGAGGTACCCGGCTTCAGGCCCTGGTACAGGCCCCAGCCGGTGAAGGCAAACACCAGCGCCGTGGCCACATTGGCGCCGCGCGCGTGCGCCGAAAGCGACTCGAAGTACTCCACCCGCTGCGCGTTCGCAGCGTCCAGCGCCTCGTGAAGTCCACCGACGAACAGGCCCGCTCTGGCCAGCTCATCGGCCTTGAGCCCGACGATCACGTCGTTGTCGGTCGCCCTGCTGCGCTGGTACGGATTGAAGCTGCTGCACCCCGCGAACGAAAGTGCGATGCACAGCGCTGTGAGCCGGGTCTTCATCATCGTCTCCTCCTGGCGCCGCTGGATCGCGGCTCGGGGGCGACTGTGATCGGCGCCTGCGCGTTGCGCATCATCAATTCATGCGAGGCCCGCAGGTGCGACGCGCGGTGTCGTGCACTCGACGCGCCGCGAGCTCAGTGTGCGTGCACCAGGCACATCGCCAGCAGCACCAGGCCCAGGCCGGCACCGATCCAGGCCACCTGCGCCAGCGTGTCGCGCCAGGGCAGGCGGCGTTGCAGCTGCGGCAGCAGGTCGGCCACCGCCACGTAGATGAAGCTGCTCGCCGCCACCACCAGCAGGTAGGGGAACAGCCCCTGCCACGGCCCGACCACGTAGTAGCCGAGCACGCCGCCGGCCACCGCGGCCAGGCCCGAGAGCGCGTTGTAGAAGAGCGCGCGGCTGCGGCTGAAACCCGCGTTGAGCAGCACGATGTAGTCGCCCACCTCCTGCGGCACCTCGTGCGCAATGATCGCCAGCGAAGTGACGATGCCCAGGCGGGTGTCGGTGAGGAAGGCCGCGGCGATGATCACGCCGTCGCAGAAGTTGTGGATGCCGTCGCCGACCAGCACGCTCCAGCCGCCCTTGCCGGCTTGCTCCGCGTCGAAGCCGTGGTGGTGGTGGTGGTGCGGGTCGTCGCCCTCGTGGTGGTGGTCGTGGCGGTAGAGCTCGGCCTTCTCGAGCAGGAAGAAGAACAGCAGCCCGAGCAGCAGCGTGGTGAACAGGCCCTGCGCACCCGCCTGGCTCTCGAAGGCCTCGGGCAGCACGTTCAACAGGGCAGTGCCGAGCAGCACACCCGCCGACAGGCTGACCAGGCTCTTCACCACCCGCCCGAGCAGCTTCACGGTGAGCAGCGCGGCGATCAGCACCGAGAGGATGCCGCCGGCGAAGGTGGCGAAGACGATGTAGGCGAGGGTCATCGCCGGCCGACCTGGTCGCCGGTCAACCTGTAGGGACGCCGTGGACTAGGCGACACCATGGGCCTTGAACCAGGCCACGCAGCGCTTCCACCCGTCCTCCGCCGCTTCCTTGCGAAAGCTCGGCCGGTAGTCGGCATGGAAGGCGTGCGGCGCGTCGGGGTAGACCACGAACTCCGAGCGCTTGGCCGCCGCGCTGCCGGCGGCCAGCGCGGCCTTCATCTGCTCGACCGTTTCCAGCGCAATGCCGCCGTCCTTCTCGCCATACAGGCCGAGCACCGGCCCGTTGATCTTGCCGGCCAGTTCCACCGGGTTGCTCGGCTGTAGCGGGTTGGGCTGCCCGACCAGGCGCCCGTACCAGGCCACGGCGGCCTTCACGCCGGGGTTGTGCGCGGCATAGAGCCAGGTGATGCGCCCGCCCCAGCAAAAGCCGGTGACGCCGAGCTTGCTGGTGTCGGCGCCCTGCGCTTTGGCCCAGGCCACGGTGGCGTCCAGGTCGCCCAACGCCTGCGTGTCGGGCACCTTGGCGACCACCTCGGCCACCAGCTTCGCGATCTCGCCATACGAGCCCGCGTCGCCCTGGCGCACGAAGAGCTCGGGCGCAATCGCCATGTAGCCGGCCTTGGCAAAACGCCGCGCCACGTCGGCGATGTACTCGTGCACGCCGAAGATTTCGCTCACCACCAGCACCAGCGGCGCATTGGCCTTGCCCGCGGGCATGGCGCGGTAGGCGGGCATCTTGAAGTTGCCCACCGGAATCGTCACCTCGCCCACGGTGAGGCCGGCGGCATCGGTGTTGATCGCCGTCTGCGCCACCACCGGCAGCACCGCCGCGGCAAAACCCGAGCCGATGCCGGTGCGCACAAAGTCGCGGCGGCTGAACTCGCGGCCGGGAACGAGGCTGTCGATTTCTTCGCGCAACATGCTCTGGGCTCCGGGGTCGGGTGGGAACAGGCGGACGGGAACGGGCGGTTGGAAAGCGGGTCGGGCATTCTAGGAGGCCCTAGGAGCCTGTCGGGCTTGGGGTTGAGCCCGCGCCGAGGTGAGTTGCCGTGGCGGCAGCGAGGCGTGTGGCGGTGCCACACAACGAGCTGGCAACGACGCCTGGCGCGGCAAATCGCCTCGGCCCTTCGGGTTGGGCGCGCGCGGCCACGCCGTGCACCGGCACAATCACAGCCGATGGCGAACAGCAGCAACTCCGACTCGTTGCCGACGAACTCGATGCCGACGACCGCAGGCGCGGACAGTTTGTCACCGCTGGCCGCGGTGGACATGGGCTCCAACAGCTTCAGGGTCGAGCTCGGCACCCTGCATCAGGGGCGCTACCGCCGCGTCGACTACCTGAAGGAAACTGTTCGCCTCGGCGCCGGGCTGGACGACAACGGCCTGCTCAGCGACGAAGCCACCGAGCGCGGCCTGGCTTGCCTGCGCCGCTATTCCCAGCGCCTGGCCGGCCTCGCGCCCGAGCGTGTGCGCGCCGTGGCCACCCAGACGCTGCGCGAAGCGCGCAACCGCGACGCGTTTCTGCGCCGCGCCCAGGCCGCGCTCGGCTTCAATATCGAGGTGATCTCGGGCCGCGAAGAGGCGCGCCTGATCTACGCTGGCGTGGCACAGCTTCAGCCGAGCGAGGCAGCGCGCCTGGTGGTCGATATCGGCGGCCGCTCCACCGAAATGATCCTCGGTCGCGGCCGCGTGCCCAGCGCCGCCGAGTCGTTCCAGGTCGGCAGCGTCAGCCTGTCGATCAGCCACTTCGGCGACGGTGTCCTCAACGAGGCCAACTTCCGCGCCGCGCAGGTGGCCGCGGGCGCCGAACTCGAAGAGGCTTTGCAGCCCTTTGCACCACAACATTGGCGCGAAGCGCTGGGTTCGTCGGGCACGGTGGGCGCGGTGTCGCACCTGCTGCGCACCAACGGCATCGGCGACGGCACGATCACGTCCGAAGGTTTGCAGTGGTGCATCGCCCGCTGCATCGAGGCCGGGCATGTGAGCCGGCTCGAATTGCCGGGCCTCAAGGACGACCGCCGTCAGGTCATCGCCGGCGGCCTGGCGATCCTGTACACGCTGGTGTCGCAGTTCGGCGTGCACACGCTGGTGCCGGCCAAGGGGGCCTTGCGCCAGGGCGTGATCGTCGACCTGCACGAACGGCTGCAGGCGCGTCGCCAACTCGGCGGCGGCGACATGCGCGACGAGTCGGTGCGCACGCTGCAACAGCGCTTCGGTGTCGACACGGCGCAGGCCGATCGTGTGCGCCGGCTGGCACTGGCCTGGTACGCCGTGGCGCGCAGCGCCACACGCGCTGGCGAGGCTGCCGGCGCTGAGCCCGGCGCCGACGTGGACGCCGAACGCGAGCTGGGCTGGGCCTGCGATCTGCATGAGCTCGGCATGATGGTTTCTCACCACGACCACCACCGCCACAGCGCTTACTTGCTGGCGCATGTCGACGCAGCGGGCTTTTCCCAGAGCCAGCAACGCCGGCTCGGCCAGCTGGTGCTCGGCCAGCGCGGCGGCTTGCGCAAGATGGAAAGCGACCTGGCGAACCCCGGCTTTGTGTGGCAACTGCTCTGCCTGCGCCTGGCCGTCATCAGCTGCCATGCCCGCGACGCGGCCGATGCCGGCGACGCCGCAGCGCTCACGCTGCGCAGCGTTGGCCTGCGCGCACGGATCGAGTTCAGCCGCGACTGGGCCGCCAAGCACCTGCGCACCGTCTACCTGCTCGAGCAGGAAACAAAGGCCTGGAGCCGGGTCGACGCGCGGGTGCTGGCGCTGGAGTTGAAGGTCGGCTGAGCGGCCGCCGACGGTTCACTCTTCGGCCTCATGAGCAAATGTGGCTTTGCCACTTTGCTCATACCCCCTCGGGGGGCGGTCGACGTCGTCGACCTGGGGGCGCTCTCATGCGCCAATGTGGCTTTGCCACTTTGCTCATACCCCCTCGGGGGCGGTCGACGTCGTCGTCGGTCTGGGGGCGCTCTCAGACCTGTTCGGGCGCGCGCACCGCCACCAGCACCACCTGGCCCAGCGCCTCACGCTCGCGGCTGCGCAGCCACCACACCGCGCCCTTGCGAATGGTCCAGGGTTGCAGCGCGCCACCCGACATCAAATAGGCTGCGGCCAGGCCGAGCGTGGGTTGATGGCCGATCAGCAGTGCGGGCTCCTTGGCGTCGGGCCAGCGGCTCGCGGCGAGCAGGCTTTCCGCGTCGCCCTCGGGGCCCAGCGCGGCCACGGTCTTGAACTTGCGCTCCAGCGCCTGCGCGGTCTGCTGGCAGCGGCGCGCCGGGCTCACCAGCACACGCGTGGTGGCGGGCAACACCTGGTTCAGCCACTCGGCCATGCGCCGCGCTTGCCGCTCACCCTTGGGCGAGAGCGCGCGGTCCATGTCGTTGTCGACCTCGCGCATCTCGAAGGCGTCGGCATGGCGCCACAGGATCAGGTCCACCCGGTTGGCTCCCGCGCGCCCGGTCAGCCGCCGAAGCGCCGCATCAGCGCGTGCTGTGCGCTGACGCCGTCGACGCTGACACGTGCGTAGCTGCCGTCGGCGCGCTGCTCGAACGAGTCGCGCCGGTCATGCAGGTAGGGCACCAGGCATTCGTCGATCACGCGCTGGCGCAAGGCCGCGTCGCGAACCGGCCAGGCCAGCTCGACACGGCCGAACATGTTGCGGCTCATCCAGTCCGCACTGCTGAGCAACAGGGCCTCATCGTCCTCACTCTTGCCCCAGCGGAAATACATCACCCGGGTGTGTTCGAGGAAGCGCCCGACCACCGAGCGCACCCGGATGCGCTCGGTATGGCCCGGCACGCCGGGAGGCAGCAAGCAGGCGCCGCGCACCACCAGGTCGATGCTCGCACCGGCTTGCGCCGCGCGCACCAGGGCGTTGATGAGCGCCGCGTCGGTCAAGGCATTGAGCTTGGCCACGATGCGCGCCGGCGCACCGGCGCTGGCCGCCTCCTCCACCTGAGCGATATGCCGAAGCAGGCGCCGGTGCAGCACAAACGGCGCGGTGAGCAGGTGGCGCGGCGGCTTCACCTTCACCAGGCTTGCCAGTTGCTGGAACACCGCGTCGGCATCGGCGGCGATGTCGGCGTCGGCGGTGAGGAAGCCGATGTCGGTGTACAGGCGTGCGGTCTTCGGGTTGTAGTTGCCGGTGGACAGGTGAAGGTAGCGTCTGAGCACCGTACCCGGCAGGCGGCGCGGTGGCCGGCCGCCGCGGCCTTCACGCCGCGTCACCAGCAGCAGCTTGGCATGGGTCTTCAGGCCGACGATGCCGTACACCACCTGCGCACCCACCGCCTCCAGCCGCTCGGCCCAGTTGATGTTGGCCTCTTCGTCGAAGCGCGCCTTCAGCTCCACCACCACGGTCACTTCCTTGCCGCGCCGCGCGGCCTCGATCAGCAACTCCATCAGCTGGCTCTGGCTGCCGGTGCGGTAGATGGTCTGCTTGATCGCCAGCACGTCGGGGTCGTGCACCGCCTCGCGCAGGAACTGCAGCACCGGCTCGAAGCTCTCGAAAGGGTGGTGCAGCATCACGTCGCCCTCACGCAGGCGCTCGAAGATCGGCTGTCCGGGCGGCAGCCGCCGGCTCGGCAAGGCCGGCTGGTAGCTCGGAAAGCGCA
Source organism: Burkholderiales bacterium (assembly GCA_031404155.1). Lineage (GTDB taxonomy): Bacteria > Pseudomonadota > Gammaproteobacteria > Burkholderiales > Burkholderiaceae_C > JANNGZ01. The sequence continues at coordinate 4,904 of JANNGZ010000366.1, read as the reverse complement.
GGCCCTCGGCATCCGCCTGGTCGATCAGTTGCTCCAGCCGCACCAGGTTCACCGGCCCGTTGACCCGGTACAGCGCCGCCTCCGGCAAGCCGAACTGTTCGAGCAGAAACTGCCACAAATCGCCCGGGCAGGTGTTCACCACCTCCAGCCGCACCGCCTCGCCGTAGTGGCGCGTACTGAGGCTGCTGCGCAGCGCCTGGCGCAGGTTGGTCACTTCGTCCTCGTCGACCTCGAGGTCGGAATCGCGGGTGACCCGGAACTGCGAGAACGACTCCACGCTGCGGCCGAGGAAAAGCTCGGCCAGGTGCGCGCGGATCACGCTGGACAGCAGCACGAAGCCTTGGCGCCCGCGGCCACACAGCTCGTCGGGCAGGCGGATCACCCGCGGCAGCACCCGCGGCACCTTGACGATGGCAATCGAGTTCTCGCGCCCGAACGCATCGCGCCCGCCCAGGCGCGCGATGAAGTTCAGGCTCTTGTTGGCCACCTGCGGAAACGGGTGCGCCGGGTCCAGCCCCACCGGCACCAGCAGCGGGCGCACCTGCGCCTCGAAGAAATCTGCTACCCAGCGCCGCTGCACCTCGGTGCGCGCGGCATGGTTGACCACCTCGATGCCCTCGCCGCGCAGCGCCGGCATCACCTCGTCGTTGAAGACCCGGTACTGCTCGTCGATCAGTGCGTGCACTTCGGCGGCCACCGAACGCAGCTCGGCGCTGGAGGCATCGCTGCCGGCCTTGCGCACCGCCGCCACCACGTCGGCAAAGCGCACCTCGAAAAACTCGTCCAGGTTCGACGACACGATGGTCACGTAACGCAGGCGCTCAAGCAGCGGCACGTCCTCGCGCAGCGCCTGCGCCAGCACGCGGCGGTTGAACTCCAGAATCGCCCGCTCGCGCGACAGCAAAACGAGCGGGGCGGGGAGCGTGGCCGGTGCGGGCGCAGGCACCCCCGCGGCGGCGAGGTCGTCGGTCATCGCCGCAGCCTATGACGTTTTTGCGACAGCAGCGTGACAGGGGTGAACGCTCTGCACCCGTGCGGGCACCAGAAAAGACAGGAACTGGTCGCACACCGCATGCCAGTCGAAGTTGCGCGCGCGCTCCAGCGCGCCGGCCCGCGGCAACTCCAGCGCGCGCAGCGCGGCGGCACGCAGGTCCTCGTCGAGCACACCGCCAGCGGGGCCTTCGCTTCCTGGGTTCAGGCCGCGGTCCAGGCCCGCCGGGCCCACCACATCCAGCGGCCCGGCCACCGGGTACGCGGCCACCGGCGTGCCGCAAGCCATGGCTTCGAGCATCACCAGGCCAAAGGTTTCGCTGCGGCTGGGGAACACGAACACGTCCGCCGCGCTGTAGACCCGCACCAGTTCGGGCCGCGGCACCACACCACGCCAGTGCACCTGCGGGTACTCGCGCCGGTAGCGCTCGAGCAAGGGGCCGACGCCGTAGACCAGCTTGCTGCCGGGCAGATCCAGCTTCAGGAAGGCGGCGAGGTTCTTCTCGTAGGACACCCGGCCCACGTAGAGCCAGAGCGGGCGTGGCAGCTCGCACGCGTCGCGCGCATCCGCGTCGGGGCGGAACAGCGACAGGTCCACCCCATGCGACCAGCGCCGCAGGTTCACAAAGCCATGGTCGTAGAGGATGTCGGCCATGCCGGCGGTTGGCACCATGACGCCAGACGACGGCGCATGAAAGCGGCGGAACCAGGCGTAGCCCCACGCGTTGGGCAGGTGCAGCGCCTGGCTCAGGATGTCGGGGAACCGGGTATGGAACGCGGTGGTGAAATTCAAGCCACGCCGCAAACAATACCGCCGTGCGGCACTGCCGAGCGGGCCTTCGGTGGCGATGTGGATGGCGTCGGGCGCGAAGGTGTCGATGGCCTGAGCGACACGCGCCCCAGGGCGCCAGGCGAGTTCGATCTCGTTGTAGCCCGGGCAAGGGAAACGCCTGAAGCCGCTCGGCTCGATGATCGACACCCGGTGCCCCGCCGCCTCGATACCCGCCACCAGTTCCACCAGCGTCGTGACCACCCCGTTGACCTGTGGCCGCCACGCGTCGGTGACGATCAGGATGCGTTGTCCAAGGCTCATCGGCCTTCTCCCGCGGTCTGTGGCGTGACGGGCGCCAGGCGGTCCACGCAGGCCATATCCGACAGCAGCACCGGCACCGGCAGACGGCCGGGCTCCAAGCGCCTCCCGGGCAGCGCCGACGCCGGACGCAGCGCCACCGCCGGCGCCTGCCAAACGGCCTGGGAGGCGTCGATGATCTCGAGCCGGCCATCGCCATGCTCGACCAGCGCGGTCAGGCTCTCCACCCAGTCGCCGTCGTTGGCGTAAAGCACGCCGTCGATCATTCTCAGCTCGGCATGGTGGATATGCCCACACACCACGCCGTCCACGCCGCGCCGGCGCGCCTCGCGCGCCACCGCGACTTCGAAGTCGCTGACATAGCTCACCGCACGTTTGACCTTGAGCTTCAGGTAGCGGCTCAGGCTCCAGTACGGCAGGCCCAGGCGCGCGCGCAGCGAATTCAGATGCCGGTTCAAGCGCAGCGTGAAGCCGTAGAGCGAGTCGCCGACATGGGCCAGCCAGTTGGCACACTGGATCACGCCGTCGAACAGGTCGCCATGGGTGACCCACAGGCGCCGCCCGTCGGCGGTGACGTGCACCGGGTCGTCCACCACATCCACGCCGCCGAAGTTGTGCGCCACATACTTGCGCGCGAACTCGTCATGGTTGCCCGGCACGAAGATCACGCGCGTGCCCTTGCGCGCCTTGCGCAGCAGCTTCTGCACCACGTCGTTGTGCGCCTGCGGCCAGTACCACGAGCGGCGCAACTGCCAGCCGTCGATGATGTCGCCGACCAGATAGAGCGTGTCGCAGTCCAGGCGTTTGAGGAAATGCAGCAGTGCATCGGCCTGGCAGCCGGGCGTGCCGAGGTGGATGTCGGAGATCCAGGCGGTGCGCACGCGCAGCCGCGAGCGTGTGTCTTGCGCGTCGTCGTCCTGATCCGGGGGGTCACCGTCGCTGGTGAAATCGCGTCGCATGGCCACCAATGCTCGCCTGCGGCCGTGACGGGCGGAAGGCGGCCGCGTGACGACGCGGTGACGCTCGAAGCCAGCGCGGCCTTGCGCGCGGCCCGCACGCTGGCATCATGCTTGCCATCCAGCTCCGGGAGTAGCAAATGACCCTCACCCGCCGCCAACTCGTCCTGCGCACCGGCGCGCTAAGCGCTGGCGTCGCCCTGCCCGCGCTGCGTCTCACGCCAGCGCTTGCCGCCGACGACGAACCCAAGGCCTTCGACGAAGAGACGATCGCCAAGGACGTGACCGAGTTTTTCGGCAGCACCACCAAGGGCCTGGCCAAGGTGATCGAAAAGGCGTTCAAGGAGCAAGGCAAGCCCAACGCCTACATCAAGGGCGAGGAAGCGAGTGCGGCGGTCACCGTGGGCCTGCGTTATGGCGAGGGCCACCTGACGATGAAGAGCGGTGGCACCGGGCGCGTGTTCTGGGCCGGCCCGTCGATCGGCTTCGACTTCGGCGCCAACGTGGCCAAAACCTTCGCGCTGGTCTACAAGCTGCCGCGGGTGGCCGACATCTACCAGCGTTTCGGCGGCGTCGACGGCAGCCTGTATTTCATCGGCGGCGCCGGCATCAACTACGTGCGCCGCGGCTCGGTGGTGGTGGCGCCGATCCGCCTGGGCGTGGGCCTGCGCAGCGGTGCCAGCGTGGGCTACATGCACTTCCGGCGCGAGAAGAGCTGGAACCCGCTGTAGCCGCCATGAAGCCCCTGCTCTCGCCGCTGCCCACGCAGCACCTGCGTGACCTGCACTTGCCCTGCGGCGACCACCCGCGCGGCCAGCCGCACCTGAGTGCGGCCAGTGGTCTGGTGTTCGCCAACGACCGATTTTTTGCGGTGGCCGACGACGAACATCATCTCGGCATGTTCGACGCGCGGGCCTCGACGCCGGTGCAGCTGCTGCGCCTCTTGCCGGGCGACCTGCCGAAGAAGCTCAAGAAGCGCAAGGCGCGCAAGGCCGACTTCGAAGTCCTGGTGCGGTTGCCGACGGCCGGCGCCCGCGAAGGTGCCGCGCTGCTCGCGCTCGGCTCGGGCTCGCGGCCGAACCGCCAGCTGGGTGTGCGCATGCGGGTCGGCGCCGACGGCCGCCTGGATGGCGTCAACTTGGTGGACCTCGAGGCGCTGTACAAGCCGCTGCACAAACGCTTCGCCGAGCTCAACATCGAAGGCGGTTTTTTTCGCGGCCCCGACTTTGTGCTGCTCCAGCGCGGGAGCGCTTCGGGTGAAGAGCGCCCCCAGGCCGACGACTACGTCGACCGCCCCCCGAGGGGGTATGAGCAAAGTGGCAAAGCCACATTTGCTCATGAGCGCCCCCAGGCCGACGACTACGTCGACCGCCCCCCGAGGGGGTATGAGCAAAGTGGCAAAGCCACATTTGCTCATGAGGCCACCGGGACGCCGAGCGAGGCTCCGCGCCGCGAGCCCCACTCGGGCAACGCGGCGATCGTGTTCGATGCCGCAGCCACCCTGGCCTGGCTTGCCGGCGCCGGCCCTGCGCCGCACGCCAGGCGCTGCCAGAGCCTGGCGCTCGGTGTCGTCGACGGCGTGGCACTTTGCTTCACCGACGGCGCGGCGCTGGATGGCGGCCGCTGGCTCTTCAGCGCGGTGGCCGAGGCCGGCAATGACAGCTACAACGACGGCGCCTGCGTCGCCTCGGCGGTCGGGCTCGTCGACGCCAAGGGTGCCGTGCAATGGGTGCGCCTGCTGGCCGGCGCGCCCAAGGTCGAGGGCATCGACGCACGGCGGGTGGGCCAGCAGTTGCAGTTGGTGATGGTGACCGATGCCGACGACCCGGCCACGCCGTCGCGGCTGCTGAGCGCAACGCTGCCGGTCA
>JANNGZ010000365.1:0-4055 GCA_031404155.1 Burkholderiales bacterium | reverse complement strand
CCCGACAGCCGTTTGAACCCCCCGACCCACCGAGCTCCCGACACCATGGCCAAACCAGTTCCCAAACTGACTCCGGAAGAAATCAAAGCGGTGATCGACATTGCCTGGAACGACCGCCCGCCCTACCAGGCGGTGCTGCGAAGCCACGGGCTGTCGCCGAGCCAAGTGGTGCAGTTGCTCAAGCGTGAACTCACGCCGCAGGCCTTCAAGCTCTGGAGCGCACGGACCCGCAACCCGAAGGGCGCGCCGAGCCGTTGATTCGCAGCCGGGCTTTGCGGCTCACCGCTGCTGCGGCGCGCGGGTCGGCAAGCGCCACATCCACCAAGCCACCGCTGCGCAGCACAGGGCCGGAAGCCAGCGCCAGGGCGACGGCAGCAGCCACCAGGCAGCGAAAGAACTCAGCGCCATCATCACGACTGCGCTCTGCTTGACCCGCAACGGCAAGGCGCGCTGGGCGCGCCAGTCGCGCAGCGGCGGGCCGTAGCGCGGGTGCTCGAGCAGCCAGCGTTCGCAGCGCTCGCAGCTGCGCGAAAAGCACATCGCCGCGAGCAGCAGGAAGGGCACGGTGGGCAGCAGCGGCACAAAGATGCCGACCATGCCCACGAGCACCGCCAGCGCGCCGGCGGTGAACCAGAGCGCACGGCGGCCGCGTTCGCTCAGCGTGGGGGACGGTGAAGGGGGTGGCGTGAAGGGCACGCGTGATTGTGATGCGCCGCCCCGAGACGCACAGAAATGCCGCTCACGCGTGCTGCCCATACGCCCCGCCGCTCCGCCCTGCTCACCCGCGCTGCTCACCCGCGTTGCTCACCCGCGTTGCTTCCCCGCGTTGCTTCCCCGCGATCGTTGGCCGTGTGAACCGGCCCGTCACGGCAACGGGCCGAGCGCCGCCGCACGCAGCCGCAGGGCATTGGCGATCACCGACGCCGAGCTCAGGCTCATCGCCAGCGCGGCGATCATCGGCGAGAGCAGCCAGCCGGTGAACGGGTAGAGCAGGCCGGCCGCGAGCGGAATGCCGAGCGCGTTGTAGACAAACGCAAAGCCCAGGTTCTGCTTCATGTTGGCCACCGTGGCCACCGAGAGCGCCCGCGCCGCGGCGATGCCGCGCAGGTCGCCCTTCACCAGCGTGAGCTGCGCGCTGTTCATCGCCACGTCGGTGCCGGTGCCCATCGCGATGCCCACGTTGGCGCCGGCCAGCGCGGGTGCGTCGTTGATGCCGTCGCCGGCCATCGCCACCACACGGCCCTGGCCCTGGAGCTGCTGCACCAGCCGCAGCTTGTGTGCCGGCGTCACCTCACCATGGACCTCGTCGATACCGAGCTTCTGGCCGACCGCGCGCGCCGTGGTCAGGCCGTCGCCGGTGGCCATCACCACCTTGACGCCGGCCGCACGCAGCGCAGCCAACGCCGCCGGCGTGGTGGCCTTGACCGGGTCCGACACCGCGAGCAGGCCGGCGAGTTGGCCGCCCACCGCCAGGTGCATCACGCTCGCACCTTCGGCGCGCAAGGCCTCGGCGGCGTCGGCCAGCGGCGCCACGCTGATGTTCAGCGACTGCATCAATGCCGTATTGCCCAGCGCCAGCGGCTGGCCGGCAACCAGGCCCTGCACCCCGATGCCCGACGCGGAATCAAAACGCTCGGGCTTGTCCAGCACCAGGCCCTGCGTTTTGGCCGCGGCCACGATAGCCGCGGCCAGCGGGTGCTCGCTGCCCTGGTCGAGGCTGGCGGCCAGGCGCAACACTTCGCTCTCGCTGAAGCCGCTCGCGGCCACGGCGCGCTGAAAGCTCGGCCGCCCTTCGGTGAGGGTGCCGGTCTTGTCGACGAGCAGGGTGTCCACCTTGCGCAGGTTCTCGATCGCCGCGGCGTCGCGGAACAGCACGCCCTGCGTGGCGCCGCGGCCGGTGGCCACCATGATCGACATCGGCGTGGCCAACCCGAGCGCACAGGGGCAGGCAATGATCAGCACCGCGACGGCGTTGATCAGGCCGTAGACCCAGCTCGGCTCGGGGCCGTAGGAGCCCCAGCCGAAGAAGGTGAGCAGCGCGATGCCGACCACGCCGATAACGAACCAACCGGCCACCGTGTCGGCCATGCGCTGCATCGGCGCGCGCGAGCGCTGCGCCAGCGCGACAAGCTGGACGATCTGCGACAGCACGGTGGCCGAGCCCACGCGCTGCGAGCGCATCACCAGCGCGCCGCTGGTGTTCAGGGTGGCGCCGATGAGGCTGTCGCCGACCCGCTTGGTGACCGGCATCGGCTCGCCGGTGAGCATCGACTCGTCCACCGCGCTGCTGCCCTCCTCCACCACGCCGTCCACCGGCACCTTTTCGCCGGGGCGCACCCGCAGCAGGTCGCCCACATGCACATGGGCCAGCGGCACGTCGGCCTCGCTGCCGTCGGCCGCGATGCGGCGCGCGGTCTTCGGCGTCAGGCCGAGCAGCGACTGGATCGCCAGCGAAGTCTGTGAGCGCGCCTCGAGCTCCAGGATCTGCCCGAGCAGCGTGAGCGAAATGATCACCGCCGCGGCCTCGAAGTACACCGCCACCCGGCCCATGGCGACGAATGAATCGGGGAAGATCTGCGGCCACACCGTGGCCACCACGCTGTAGGCGAAGGCCGCGCCGGTGCCCAGGCCGATCAGGGTCCACATGTTCGGGCTGCGGTTGACCACCGACTGCGCGCCACGCACGAAGAAGGGCCAGCCGGCCCACAGCGCCACCGGCAGCGTGAGTGCAAATTCAACCCAGCTCTGCGTGGCCATGCTGAACCAGCCCAGGCGGTGGCCGAACATCGCCAGCAGCGTGACCACCACGGTGAGCGGCAGCGTCCACCAGAAGCGGTGCTGGAAGTCGACCAGCTCGGCGTTGTCCTCGCTGTCGACCGCCGGCATCAGCGGCTCCAGGCTCATGCCGCATTGGGGGCAATGACCCGGCTGGTCCTGGCGGATCTCCGGGTGCATCGGGCAGGTGTAGACCGTGCCGGGCTCGGCGGGCCCTTGCACCGCTGTCGTCGTCGTTGCCGTTGCCGCGGACTCGGGGGGCTCCACGGTGGTTCGCTTCACAAGGACAACGCGCTCAACACAATCAGTGCAGTACCAGCAACGGCAGCTTGCTGCGCACCATCACGCCCCTGGTTTGCGAGCCGTAGAGCAAGGCGCCAAAACCCTCGCGGCCGTGGGTGGCCATCACGATCATGTCGCAGCCCTGCTCCTGCGCCGCGTCGGCGATGGCGCGGTCCACCAACTCGGACATCACGTGGATGCCCTTGAACGGCACGCCGGCGGCCGCGGCGCGGCGCTCGAAGTCCTTGAGCACGCCGTCGGCATGCCGGGTGGTGGCCTGCTCGTGCGCCTCCATCTCGCGCACATAACGCAAGGCGCCGTAGCCCGGCGGTGGCGGCTGCGACGGCGGCTCGGCGATGAACGCGGTGATCGACGCGCCGAGCTGGCGCGCCAGCTCGATGCCGGCCTGCATCGCGTGTTCGGCCAGCGCGCTGCCGTCCACCGCAACCAGCAGGCGCTCGAAGCGCACCGCCGTCTCGGGCACGTCGTGCATCACCAGCACCGGCAGCGGGCTGCGCGCCACCACTTGCGGTGTGTGCGAACCGAAGACGGCGCGGCCCACTGCGCCGCGACCATGAGTCACCATCAGGATCAGGTCGCTGCCATGTTCCGCGGCCGCGCGCACGATGGCGCCGTCGATGTCGGCGGTGTGCTGGTAATGCCCGTCGAAGGCGACCCCGGCACGCTCGGCCGCGGTTTTGAAGCCTTGCAGCAGGCGCTGCGCATGTTCGTCGCCGCGCAACTCCTCGACGCTGGGCGTGGCAGTGGCAGTGGGGCCCTGCGCCGACGCGTACGCGCTGAGGGAGGGCAGCGGCAGCGGTGCCTCGGCCACAAACCCGGTGACCGCGGCGCCGAGCTGGCGCGCCAGCGCAACGCCGGCGTCAATGGCTCGCGGGGTGAGTTCGGCGCCATCCAGCGGCACCAGCACATGTTTGAACATCCAAGGCTCCTTCGTGGGCGAGCCGGAAAGCGGCCCTTCATGGTTTGCCCAGCGTAGA
>JANNGZ010000364.1:0-8757 GCA_031404155.1 Burkholderiales bacterium | reverse complement strand
GTGCACCGTTTGCAGCTGCACCACCTGGCCAACCCCGAGCGCCATGCGCAGTTCGCGCTGCTCAGCGACTTCACCGACGCCGACACGGCGCAGGCGCCCGGCGACGACACGCTGCTCGCGGCTGCGACGCAGAAGATCGGTGAACTCAACCAGCGCTACCCGGTGGAGGCCGGCAGCGCGCCACGCTTCATCCTGCTGCACCGGCCACGGAGCTTCAGCGAAAGCGAACAACGCTGGATCGGATGGGAGCGCAAACGCGGCAAGCTGGAGTTGCTGGTGGCGGCCCTGGCTGAAGGAAAGTCCGAGGCCTTCCTCGACCTCGGCGAGGACTCGCGCATCGCGCCCGGTACACCCTACATCGTCACCCTGGACAGTGACACCCAGTTGCCGCCGGGCCGCCTGCGCGACCTGGTGGGCGTGGCCGCGCACCCGCACAACCAGCCGCGCATCGACCCGGGCGGGCGCGTGGTGCTCGGCGGCTACGGCATCCTGCAGCCACGCATCGTCACGCCGCTACCGGCGCCGCGGGAGGTGACGCTGTTCCACTGGCTCTTCGCCGGCCAATGTGGCATCGACCCGTACAGCGCCGCGAGTTCGGAGGTCTACCAGGACCTTTTCGGCGAAGGCACCTTCACCGGCAAGGGCCTGCTCAACGTGCGCGCGATGTACGCCACGCTGCACGGCCGGCTGCCCGAAGGCCAGGTGCTCAGCCACGACCTGCTCGAAGGCTCGCTGGCCCGCTGCGCCGCCGTCACCGACATCATGCTGATCGAACACGCGCCCTTCCATGCCGACGTGGCCGCGTCGCGGGTGCACCGCTGGACCCGCGGCGACTGGCAGCTGCTGCCCTTCTTGCTCTCCTCGCTGCTGCGGCCGATGCAGTGGCAACTGCGTGCGATCAACCGCTGGAAGATGTTCGACAACCTGCGCCGCTCGCTGGTGGCGCCGATGTCCTTGGCACTGCTGCTGCTCTCGCTCGGCAGCTCGGTGTTGTCGCCCTGGGCGGCCTTGGCGCTGGTGTTGGCCGCGTTCAGCGCCGGGCCGCTGATGGGCGCGGTGGCGGGCTTCTCGCCCAGCCGCGACGACATTGCGCTGCGGCATTTCTACCGCCAGGCCGGGGCCGACCTGGCGCGCGCGCTCATCGGCGGCGTCTGGCACGTGGCGCAGTTGCTGGCGCATGCGCTGACCGCGCTCGACGCGGCGGCGCGCGCGCTCTGGCGCCTGGCGGTGAGCCGCCGCCACCTGCTGCAATGGACCACCGCCGCGGCCGCGCAAGCGCAGGCCAGCACCGAGTTGCGCGAGCTGGTGCGCCGCCATTGGGGCGCGCCGCTGGCCGCGGCGCTGCTGCTCGCGGCGTTGTTCGCGGCCGGCACGCCGCACCCGGTGTTCGCAACCTTGTTGTGTGTGCTTTGGGCGGCGTCGCCGCTGTGGATCTGGTGGGTGAGCCGGCCGCGCCCGCCGCGCAAACACGCGGCGCTACCGCTGGCCGACCAGGCCTACCTCGGCGGCATTGCCCGCGACACCTGGCGCCTCTTCGAGCGCTGCGTCGGGCCCGAGGACCGGCACCTGCCGCCGGACAACCTGCAAGTGCTGCCTCAGGACATGGTGGCGCACCGCACCTCGCCGAGCAACATCGGGCTGTACCTGCTGAGTGTGGCCTGCGCGCGGCGCTTCGGCTGGATCGGCACGCAGGAGCTGCTGCAACGCATGGAGGCCACGCTGGCCACGCTGGCCACGCTGCAGCGCCACCGCGGCCACTTCCTGAACTGGTACGACACACAAACCGGTGCGCCCTTGCTGCCGATGTACGTCTCCACCGTGGACAGCGGCAACTTCAGCGGCCACCTGCTCGCGCTGGCGCAGGCCTGCCTGGAGCTGGCGCGTGCGCCGCACGACGACGCTGCCGCAAGGCGGGCGATTGCCGCGGCGAAGGAGCGCTTCGTGGCCGGGTTGGCCCGGGTGCCGGAGCTGCTGCCCCTGGGCACGGCACTGGCGCGGCTGCTCGCGCTGGACGATCCGCTGGCAAATTGCGACGCCGACCCGGAGCGCTTCGAGCGCCTGCTGCACGATGCCGGCGAAGAGCTGGCGCTGCGTCTGCCGCAGCAGGCTGTCCCGACAAGCATCGAGAGCGTCACCGGCCACACCCCGCCGGCGCACCGCGACGAGCTGGCCTGGCGCCTCGGCGACTTCCTGGCCACGCTGCGCTCGGCTTGCCTGGACCGGCAAACCCACATGCAGCACGGCAAGGACGCAGCTGGCGACGCCCGCCGCCGCCTCGCCGCCCTCGCCCGCGACTGCGAAACGCTGGCCTGGGCCGCCGACTTCAGCTTCCTCTACCACCGCAAGCGCCATCTCTTTCATATCGGCTACCGCGTGGCCGAGCAGGAGCTCGACGCGGGCTTCTATGACCTGTTGGCTTCGGAGTCGCGCCTGACCAGCCTGCTCGCAATCGCCAAGGGCGACGTGCCGGTGGGCCACTGGGCCTCGCTCGGCCGCCTCTTCTACGCCGTCGATTCCATCGCCGGCGTGCGCTCCTGGTCGGGCTCGATGTTCGAGTACCTGATGCCGACCCTGGTGCTGCAGGAGCCGCAGGGCAGCGTGCTGCGCGACGCCTGCGACGCCGCGCTGCGTGAGCAGATTGTTTTTGGCGCGTCGCATGGTGTGCCCTGGGGCGTGTCGGAGTCGGCCTATGCCGGCCGCGACCACACGCTGGCCTACCAGTACGCGCCGCAGGGTGTGCCGCGGCTGGCGCTGCGCCGCACGCCGCCCGATGAGTTGGTGATCGCGCCCTACGCCACCGCGCTGGCCGCGCAGGTGGCGCCGCACCGCGCCTGCCTGAACTTCGCGGCGCTCGAAACCCGCGCCGCACGCGGGCGCTACGGCTTCATCGAAGCGCTGGACTTTTCGCCGGCGCGGCAGAGCGACGCATCCCCCTTCACCCCGGTGGCCACCTACATGGCGCACCACCAGGGCATGAGCATCGTCGCGCTGGCCAATGTGCTGCTCGGTGGCGTGGTGCAGCGCTGGGGCATGGCCAATGCGCACATCGACTCGGTGGCCTCGCTGCTGCACGAGCGGGCGCCGCGCGAGGTTTCCACGCTCTACGCGCCGCCGCTGGGCCCGCCGCCGCAGGCCTTGCAGCGCCGCGCGCCGGGCCTGCTGCGCGAGGTGCTGCCCGGCGTGGCCGCGCTGGAGCCCACGCATGTGCTGGGCAACGGGCGCTACAGCGTCACGCTGCGGGCCAACGGCGCGGGCGCCAGCCGCTGGGGCCCACTGGGCGTGACCCGCTCGCGCGACGATGCGCTGCGCGACAACTTCGGCAGCTTCTTCTACCTGCGCTGGGACCAGCAGCCGCGGCCGGTGTCGATCACCCAGCACCCGGCTCCCGACCCGGCGGCGCACTACAAGAGCATCTACCACGCCGACCGCGTTTGTTTCGACGCCGCGTGGAGCCAAGTGCAGGCCCACGCCACGGTGTGGGTGAGCCCGGAAGACGACGTCGAATTCCGCCGCATCGAGCTGCGCAACCTCAGCGAGCGCACCCTGGACATCGAGCTGATCTCGGCCTTCGAGGTCACGCTCACCGACCCGCGCGCCGACGAGGCCCACCCCGCCTTCACCAACATTTTCGTGCGCGCGCATTGGCAGGCCGCGCAGCGGGTGCTGCGCTTCGAGCGGGTGCCGCGCCTGCCCACCGAGCAAGCCTTGCAGGCCGCGCATTTCCTTGCCGATGGCGACCCGCAGGTGGTGAGCGTTCGGGTGCAGACCGACCGCCAGCGCTGGCTCGGCCGCAACCGCAACGCGAGCCAGCCGCTGGCCGAGTTCGACCCGCTGCCGGCGCCGGCCGCCGAAGCGAGCCGCGAGGTGGCGAGCGAAGACATGGTGCTGCTGGACACCGGCCTGGACCCGATGTGCGCGATGGCGGTGCACCTGCGCATCGCGCCGTTTTCGAAGGCCGAGCTGACCTTTGCCACCGCGGCGAGCGACAACGGCGGCGTCTTGAGCGCGGTGATCGACAAGTACCGCCAGGCCAGCCATGTGCAGCGCGCCTCGTTGATGTCGGCCACGTTGGCGGCGATCCGGCTGCGCGCGTTGCGCATCAGCCCGGAAAACTTCGCGGCGATCCAGAGCCTGACCACGGCGCTGGTGATGAGCGTCACGCGCCCGCAGGCGCGCCAGGCGCGCCTGGAAGCCGGCGCCACGGCACCGAATGCCGAGCGCGCGGCCGCCGAGGTTTGCGACCGGCGCCTGCTCTGGCGCTTCGAGATTTCGGGCGACCGGCCTATCGTGCTGGTGACCGCCGGCGTGACCGCGGGCCTGGGCCTGCTGCGCTCGCTGGCGCAAGGCCTGAGCCTGTGGTCCTGGGGCGGCATCGCCTGCGACCTGGTGGTGGTGAACGCCGAAGCCGCGTCCTACCAGATGCCTTTGCAACAGGAGCTCAAGACGCTGCGCGAACGCCACGAAGCCGACCGCGGCGCCGACGCGGGGGCCGCGCCGACGCGCCTGCACCTGCTGCGCGCCGACGAACTTTCCGCCGACGAGATGAGCACCCTGCGCAGCCTGGCGCGGGTGCATATCCGCGCCGACGGCCGGCCGATGCTGCACCATGTGCAGGAGTGGATCGACGCCCACGCCAGGGCGCTCGAGGCGCGCCAGGAAACCTCCACCGCGGTGGTCGGCGGCGCGGCCGCGGCGGGTGTCGGCGCCACGGCAGAGGCGCCACCGCCGAGTGGGGAATTCGACGCCGTCTCGGGCGAATTCCGCTTCGATGTCGGCACCCAGGCACGCCCGGTGCGGCCCTGGATCAACGTGCTCTCCAACCCGGGTTTCGGCGCCCAGCTCACCGAGGCCGGTGGCGGCTACAGCTGGGCGGTGAACAGCCGCATGAACCAGCTCACCGCCTGGTCCAACGACCCCGTGGCCGACCCGCCGAGCGAGCTGTTCCTGATCCAGGACCGCAAGACGATGCAGGTGTGGAGCGTGGCGCCCTCGGCCTGGGCCGACACGCGCTTGACCTACCGCGTGGCGCATGGCCAGGGCTACAGCACGATCCGACACCGCCGCGGCGACCTGGACGTGATGGTGAGCTGGTGCGTCGACCCGGAAACCGCGCTCAAGCAGGTGCGCGTGCGCCTGATCAACCGCGGCCACCGCCCCTTGCACCTGCGCGTGGTCGGCATCGCCGAATGGATGATGGGCGCCAACCGCAGCGACCGTGGCACCGTCTACACCGCACTGCACCGCCAGCGCCTGCCGGTGCCGGGTGCGAATTCGAATCCGGATGCGAAAGCGAATGCGGGCGCGAGTGCAAGTGACGGCGCGGGCGCAGGCGCATACGCCTGGAGCGCACCCGCCGAGGGCGCCGGCGCGCCCAGCCTGACCACGCTCTTGTGCACCCAGCGCGAACGCTCCGCCGGCTTCGGTGACGGCACCGCGTTCCTGGCCCTGGCCGACGACGCGCAAGCCGCCGAGGGGGGGCCCGACTGGACCTGCGACCGGCGCGAGCTTTTTGATGCGCGTGGCCACCTGGTGCTGCCCGACCACCTCGGCCAGCGCAGTGGTGGTGGCCTGGACCCCTGCGCGGCGCTGTCGAGCTCGCTGGAACTGCCCGCGGGCGAAACCGCCGAGCGTGTCTTCCTGCTCGGCTATGGCGAGAACCCCGACGCGGCGCGGCAGCTCGCCACCGTCGCCGCCACCACCCCGGCGCTGCAACGCCTGGAGCAGGTGCGCGGCCGCTGGGACGAACTGCTCGGCGCAACGCAGGTGAAAACGCCCGACCCGCTGTTCGACGCGATGGTCAACCGCTGGCTGCTCTACCAGGCAGTGTCCTGCCGCCTCTGGGCCATGGCGGCCTTCTACCAGGCCGGTGGCGCCACCGGCTACCGCGACCAGCTACAGGACTCGATGGCGCTGGCCTGGGCCGCGCCGCAAATGCTGCGCGAGCAGATCCTGATCTGTGCGTCGCGCCAGTTCCCGCAAGGCGACGTGCAGCACTGGTGGCATGCACCGGGCGGCGCCGGGGTGCGCACCCATTTTTCCGACGACCTGCTCTGGCTCGGGCATGCCTGCGTGCACTACCTGCGCGCCAGCGGCGACCACGCCCTGCTCGACGAGCAGGTGCCCTTCCTCGAAGGCGCACCGATTCCCGAGGGCGCCGAGGACGCGTACTACGCACCCACGGTGAGCGGCGAATCCGCCTCGGTGTTCGAACATGCCGCCCGCGCCATCGACCGCAGCCTGGTGGTGGGTGTGCACGGCCTGCCCTTGATCGGCACCGGCGACTGGAACGACGGCATGAACCGCGTGGGCCATGAAGGGCGCGGCGAGTCGGTCTGGCTCGGCTGGTTCCTCTGCCGGCTGGTGGCCGATTTCGCGCCGATCGCGCGTGAGCGCGGCGAGAGCGAACGTGCGCTGCGCTGGGAGCAGGCCGCACGCGGCTGGACCAGCGCCCTGCTCGGCCCGGCCTGGGACGGCCAATGGTTCAAGCGCGCTTTCTTCGACAACGGCCAGCCGCTCGGGTCGCACAGCAACCCGGAAGCGCGCATCGACCTGATCGCGCAGGCCTGGAGCGTGCTGTCGGGTGCCGCGCCACTGGCCTTGCAGCGCATTGCACTGGCGGCGGTGGAGGAACACCTGGTGGACAAGGACGCCGGGCTGATCCGGCTGCTCGACCCGCCGCTGGTGCGGGCCACACCGAGCGCGGGCTACATCCAGGCCTACCCGCCGGGGGTGCGCGAAAACGGCGGCCAGTATTCGCACGGCGCGGTCTGGGCCCTGATGGCGCAGGCCGAATTCACCCGCTCCCACCCCAGCCCTCACCCCGGCTCGCGCGAAAGCGTCGACGCGGCCTACCGCTACTTCAGCTACCTGAGCCCGGCGCACCGCGCACGCCACCCGACCCATGGCGCGGCCTACGGCATCGAGCCTTATGTGATGGCCGGTGATGTGTACACCCAGCCGCCCTACGTTGGCCGCGGCGGCTGGAGCTGGTACACCGGCGCTGCCGCGTGGATGCACCGCGCCGCGGTGGAATCGATCTTCGGCTTGCAGATCGGCGCGCACGATCTCTGCTTCGCGCCCTGCCTGCCGTCGCATTGGCCGCGAGCCGAGCTGACACTCAGGCGCGACGGCCGCACGATGCACTTCGTGCTGGTGCGCGCCGAAGCGAGCAACGCGTTCGAAGCGACTCGCGCCTTGCACGCCGGCTTGCCGACCCGCCTGCTGCTGCCGCAGCAGGTGCTGAACTGGCTCGAGTTGGCTGCGGACACCTGCTTCGTGATCCCGCTTCACGAGGCGCACGCCGTCACGCCCGCGTCGGCGCTGGGCATGGCCACCGCATTGCGCTGACCCGCTGCACACGGGGCGTCGTCCTACACCGGCAGGCGACCGCCGCCGATGGTTGCGCCGAGGGCGAATTTCTACAGTTGCCTTGTCGATCGGTGGCGCCTGTCAGCGCGCATCGGTCCCAAGTCGCAACCCGAGAACCCGCCATGTCAGATCACAAAAAACCCGGCAACCTGAAGCAAGTCGTTCCCGCGGCCGAGCCCGAGCACATGGTGCTCGACGAAGTGGCAATTGAAGCCGCGCGGCGCAGCCTGGACCAGGGTGCGGTGACGCCGAACTCCGGCCCGTGGCGGCAAGACATCATCAAGCTGCTCAACGATTCCCTGGCCACCGAGTTGGTGTGCGTGCTGCGCTACAAGCGCCACCACTTCACCGCCGACGGCCTGGCCTCGCCGAAGATCGCCGAAGAGTTTCTGGTGCATGCCAACGAAGAGGCCGCCCATGCCGACCGCTTGGCGCAACGCATCGTGCAGCTCGGCGGCGAACCCGATTTTTCGCCCGACTCGCTGAGCGGCCGCAGCCACGCAGCCTACGACGACTCGGCCGACCTGAAGGCCATGATCCGCGCCAACCTGATCGCCGAACGTGTGGCGATCGAGAGCTACAGCCAGATCATCGCGCTCATCGGCACCAAGGACTCGACCACACGCCGCCTGCTCGAGGACATCCTGAGCGACGAACAGGAACATGCCGACGAACTGAAGGATTGGCTCGCCGACTGAGCCCGAGGACTCACTGCACAAACGCATGGCGCCCATCGGTGGCGGGGCTCATCACCACCCGATCGAAACCCAAACTTTTCTCAACCCGCACAGGAGATTCATCATCATGAACATTCGCACCACCATCGCCGCCGCTGCGGCCGCCAGCCTGCTCATCATGTCCGGCTGCGCCGTCACGCGCGGGCAGGAATCCGTCGGCGCCTATGTCGACGACACCGCGATCACGACCGCGGTGAAGGCACGCTTCGTCGAGGACAAGACCGTCGCCGCGTCGAGCATCCGCGTTGAAACACTCAAGGGCACCGTGATGCTTTCGGGCTTCGCGAAGGACTCCACCGAACGCTCCAATGCCGAAGCGCTGGCCTGGAAGGTCGCCGGCGTGAAGGCGGTGAAGAACGAAATCGCCGTACGCCCGTAAACCGCCAACCGCCGCGGCGGCGACCATTCGCTGCCGCGCGCCTTCTGCACCTCCACTTCCAAAGGACACACACATGAACTGGGACCAAATTCAAGGCAACTGGAAACAGGCCATCGGCAAGGCCAAGGAGCAATGGGGCAAGCTGACCGACGACGACTTCGATGTCGTGGCCGGCCGCCGCGACCAGCTCGCCGGCAAGATCCAGGAGCGCTACGGCGTGGCCAAGGACGAAGCCGAACGCCAGGTGACCGAGTGGGAACGCAAGGCCACCGA
>JANNGZ010000363.1:0-8125 GCA_031404155.1 Burkholderiales bacterium | reverse complement strand
GCAGCGCGCTTCGTCATCTGACTCGCCGCGGCTGTCCGAGCGCAGTGAACGAAGTGAACGTAGCGAGTTCGGCGACCACAGGGCAGTCGGCCGCAGGCCGACCGCCGCAGTCGCACGCCGTGGCCTGCCCGGGTGCGGCTTTGCCGCGCCACCGCCTGCCCGGGTGCGGCTTTGCCGCGCCACCGCCTGCCCGGGTGCGGCTTTGCCGCGCCACCGCCTGACCTGGTGCGGCTTTGTCGCGCCACCGCCTGGCCTGGTGCGGCTTCGTCGCGCCACCGCCTTGGGCAGTCGCACGCCATGGCTTGCCCGGGTGTGGCTTTGCCGCGCCACCGCTGCCCGGGTGTGGCTGCCCGCGCCGTCAGCTCAAAGAGCGTTGTGCCGCCGTCAGGCCGTGTTTCTTGAGCAGCTTGCCGAAGGCGCGCCGCTCCTTGCCGGCCAGGCGTGCGGCACGGGTGATGTTGCCCTCGGTGATCTGCATCGCGCGCGTCAGGTAGTCGCGCTCGAACAGGCGCACCGCGTCAGCCTTGGCTTGCTGGAAGCGCTCGAGCGCGCTGGCCGCCGGTTGCGGTGCTGCGGCGCGGCTCGCCGCGTCGGCGGCGGTGTTGGCCGAAGGCATCTCTCCAAGCCCGATGCGCGACAGGCCGCTGGCGCGCAGCGGCGCTTCGGCCTGCGGCAAGGCAGCCAGGGCCTCGCCCAGATCGTTGCGGGCTTCGTGGTCAAGCACGACTTCTTGCTCATGCACGATCACGTCTCCAGTGCTCATCAGAAATTGGCGGTGGACCCAGCTTTCCAGCTCGCGCACATTGCCCGGCCAGGTTTGTGCGCGCAGCCAGGCGCGGGTGCAGGGGTGCAGGGTCTTGCGCTCGCAGCGGTACTTGGCGGCGAACACCTCGACGAAGTGCAGCGCAAGCAGTTCGACGTCGCACCCGCGCTCGCGCAACGGCGGCAGCACCAGGTGCAGGATGTTCAGCCGGTACATCAGGTCGGCGCGGAATTCGCCGCTCTGAACCAGCGCCTGCAGCGGCCGGTTGGCCGCGGCCACCAGGCGCACGTCGCTGCGCAATTCGCGCGGCGTGCCCACCGGGCGATACCGCTGGTCCTGCAAGAAGCGCAGCAGCGTCACCTGCGCCTTGGCGCTGAGTGTGTCCACCTCGTCGAGGAAGAGGGTGCCACCCGCCGCCTCGGCCACCAGGCCGCGGCGCGCATGGCGCGCGTCGGTGAACGCGCCGCGCTCGTGGCCGAAGAGTTCGGCTTCCACCAGCGTGTCGGGCAGCGCGCCGCAGTTCACCGGCACGAAGGGGCCGGCGCGGCGGGGCCCGCCGTAGTGGATGGCACGCGCGGCGAGTTCCTTGCCGCTGCCGGTTTCGCCTTCGATCAGCGCCGGCGCTTCGCTCGCGGCAATGCGCCGAAGCTGGTCGAGCATGTGCGCATGGGCGGGCGACGCGCCAACGATCTGCGCGCAAAGCTCAGCCTCGGCACCCAGGGGATCGGGCAGCTTGTGGTGCAACGGCAGGGCGGCGTTCATCGGCGAGGCAGCGGGTTGGCGGTTCGGTGACAGGTGCGGTGTGCCGGGGGCGCCGCGCGAACCCGAATCAGTTTAGAAACACCGTTACGCCTGGGTCACCCCCTAAGTCCTATCGCTTTGTAGCCAAATGTCGCAGCGCGAGGCCGGCGCTGGGGGCCGCGCCGGCCCCGCAGGCGGCGGACGCGCGCGGATATCATCGATCGGCAAGAGAGCAGGCCGCGGCGATGCGAGGTTGCGAGCGCGTCGGCCCACGGCGCTGGCGCCAAGGCTGCCCGCGATGAGATGCGGGCCGCAAGACGCAGTACGCAAGACGCAGAACGCAGGACCCGGGACGCCGATCAGGCAGCGCCCGACAACCCACAGGAGACCACGATGTCCGACCCCCTGGTGCTGGTGAGCAGCGACGGCCCGGTGCGCACGCTCACCCTGAACCGCCCGCAGGCGCTGAACAGTTTCACTTCCGCGATGCATGCCGAGTTGCGCGCCGCGCTCGAAGCCGCGGCCGAGGACGCCGGCGTGCGCTGCCTGGTGCTCACCGGCGCCGGCCGCGGATTTTGTGCGGGGCAGGATTTGAACGACGCCGGCATGGCCGCGGGGGCTGGCAAGGGTTCGGGCCCCGTCGGCCCGCCCGACGTCGGCGACGTGATCGAGCGCCTGTACCGCCCGCTTGCGCTGCGCATCCGCACGATGCCGGTGCCGACGATTGCGATGGTCAACGGTGTGGCCGCGGGCGCCGGCGCGAATTTCGCGCTCGGCTGCGACTTCGTGGTGGCCGCGCGCTCGGCGGCCTTCATCCAGGCTTTCGCCAAGATCGGCCTGATCCCGGACTGCGGCGGCACCTGGCTGCTGCCACGCCTGGTCGGCCGCGCCCGTGCGCTCGGCCTGGCGATGAGCGGCGACAAGCTGCCGGCCGAGGAGGCGCAGCGCATCGGCCTGATCTGGCAATGTGTGGACGACGCCGCGCTCGCCGACACGGTGCGCACGCTGGCGCTGAAGCTGGCGGCCATGCCCTCGCGTGCGTTGGTGCAGACACGCCTGGCGCTGGACGAAGCGCAAGGCCTGAGCTACGCCGACGCGATCGGCCTGGAAGCGCGGGTGCAGCGCGAGATGGGACGCGGCGGCGACTTCGCCGAGGGTGTGGCCGCGTTCCTGCAAAAGCGCGCGCCGCAGTTCAAGGACCGCTAGAGATGACAGCCCCAAGCTCGTTTCACTCGCGCCCCCCAAGGGGAGCTCAGGCCGCTTGGGGCGGCCCGGCGCTGGCCTGAGAGGTTGAGAGTCTCTCGACATGCCCGCTCATCACGCCATAAGGCGCCCGCCCGTCGTTGCAAATGCTCGCCATAGCCCGAGCTATGGCTGTGCTTTGCGCCTAGATCGGCCACCTTCTGGCGCGCTGCTCGGGCACGACCGAAAAACTCCCAACCTCTTGAGGCAAAGCGAATGTTCAAGCTGAACACATCGACCAAAGTGGCCGTGATCGGCGCCGGCAGCATGGGCAGTGGCATTGCGCAGTTGGCGGCGCAGGCTGGCCACTCGGTGCTGCTGTTCGACGCCAAGGAGGGCGCAGCCGGCTGGGCGATGGACCGCATAGGCGCCGACCTCGCGGGCGCGGTGAAACGCGGCCGCATGGACCAGCCGGCGCGTGAAGCCACGATGGCGCGGCTGCACGCTGTCAGCACCATCGACGAACTCGAGGGTGTGGGGCTCGTCGTCGAAGCGATCGTCGAGAAGCTCGAGCCGAAGCAGGCGCTGTTCCGCCAACTCGAACAGGTGCTCGACGAGAAGGCCGTGTTGGCCACCAACACCTCTTCGATCTCGATCACCGCGTTGGCGCAGGGCTTGAACCATTCGCGGCGGGTGATCGGCTGGCATTTTTTCAACCCGGCGCCGCGCATGCGCCTGGTGGAAATCGTTTGCGGCCTGGACACCGCGCCCGAGCTGGCGGCCGAGATGTTCAAGCTCTCCAAGGCCTGGGGCAAGACCCCGGTGGCCGCGCCCAATGCGCCGGGCTTCATCGTCAACCGCGTCGCGCGGCCGTATTACGCCGAGGGCCTGCGCCTGCTGGCCGAAGGGCTGGCGCCGTTGCAGGTGATCGACCGGCTGCTGCGCGAAGCGGGCGGCTTCTCTCTCGGGCCTTTCGAACTCATCGACCTGATCGGCGCCGACGTGAACCTGGCGGTGACGGAAAGCGTGTTTGCCGCAACGCAGTGGGACCCGCGTTACGCGCCGAACCTGATTCAGCAGGAGCTGGTGCGCGCCGGGCGCTGGGGCCGCAAGAGCGGGCGCGGCTTCTACGACTACCGGCCCAACGCGGTGAAGCTGGAAGCTGTGGCGGTGGCGGCAGAGGGCGAGGTGCCTGCGCTGCGTGTGGCCGCGCACGCCGGCCTGCTCGCGCCGCTGGTCGAGCGGCTGCGTGCCGCGGGCGTTTCAGTGCGCGGCGACCCCACGCTGCCCGACGAAACCTTGGCCTTCGACGAGCAGGTGCGTGTGGCCCTGGCCGACGGGCGCACCGCCACCCAACGTGTCGCCAGTGAATCGCAGTCAGCCTCGCACGGCACCGCGGGCGGCCCTTTGCTGCTGCTCGACCTCGCGCGCGACTACGCCACCACGCCGGTGCTTGGCGCCTGCGCCAGCGCCGGCCACGAGGCGGCGCTGGGCACGCTCGCCGCGCTGCTCAAGCCCGCGGGCATCGAGCTGCTGGCGCTGAAGGATGTGGCCGGGCTCGCGGTGATGCGCATCGTGTGCGGCCTGGCCAACGAGGCCGCCGACGTGATGACCTGGACCGGCACCGCGGCCGCCGACATCGACATCGCGATGGTGCTCGGCACCGCCTACCCGATGGGCCCGCTGGCCTGGGCCGACGCGCTCGGCCCCTCGCGCGTGGTGCAGGTGCTGCGCCACCTGCATGCGCATTACGGCGAGGTGCGCTACCGCATCTCACCGCGGCTTTTGCATGCGCATCACGCCGGAAAGTCGCTGCATGAATGAAACCTTTTCGGCCCAAGCCATTGCCGAAGCGGTGCGCGACGCGATGTGGGCTAACGACCATGCTTCGCACGCCCTGGGCATGCAGGTGCTGGCCATCGGCCCGGGCAGCGCGACGATGTCGATGCCGGTGCGCAAGGACATGCTCAACGGCCACGCCATCTGCCACGGCGGGCTGATCACCACGCTGGCCGACAGCACCTTTGCCTTTGCCTGCAACACCCACAACGAAGTCACCGTGGCTTCGGGCTTCTCGATCGACCTGCTGGCCCCGGCGCGCCTGGGAGATGTGCTCGAAGCCAGCGCGGTGGAGCTGAACAAGGGCAAGCGCACCGGCGTCTACGACATCGAGGTGAGGAACCAGCGCGGCGAGCGCATTGCGATGTTCCGCGGGCGCTCGTACACGCTCAAGGGCAAGCCGGTGGTGACATGACGACCCCGCGCTCGATTTACTCGCCGCCACTCGAGGGAGTGGGCTCAGGCCGCTTGGGAGCGGCCCGGCGCTGGCCTGAGCCGCTACTGCGAGCGAACGAGCTGACCCGCTGGTGACCGAACAGGTCGACACCCTCGTCGTCGGTGCCGGCGTCGTCGGACTGGCGGTGGCGCGCTCACTCGCACGCGCAGGGCGCGAGGTGGTCATCCTCGAATCGCAGACCTGCATCGGCAGCGCCACCAGCTCGCGCAACAGCGAGGTGGTTCATGCCGGCCTGTACTACCCCAACGGTTCGCTGAAGGCCGAGCTCTGCGTGCAGGGCCGGCATGCGCTGTATGCCTATTGCGAGGAGCGTGGCATTGCGCACCGGCGCATCGGCAAGCTGCTGGTGAGCACCGATGCGACGCAGGAGCCGCAGCTCGCGGCGCTGCATGCCAACGCGCTGGGCAACGGAGTCGAGGGCTTGGCGTTGATCAGCGGCGCGCAGGCGCGCGCGCTGGAGCCGGCGCTGAACGCCACCGCCGCACTCTGGTCGCCCGCCACCGGCATCGTCGACAGCCATGGCCTGATGCTCGCGCTGCAAGGCGAGGCCGAGGACCATGGCGCGATGCTCGCGCTGTGCTCGCCGGTGCTCGCGGTGCGGTCGCAGGCCGGTGCGCAGGTGGGTGCTCATCAGGCAACCTCCGTGCTGCGCACTCCGGTATTCGCCTTTCGGGCGGCCGGGCAGGCTCATGCAGGTGCGCACGCGCAAGGCTTGGTGGTGGAGGTGGGTGGGGCGCAGCCGATGCGCGTGCTGGCGCGCCGCCTGGTGAACGCCGCGGGCCTGGACGCGCCGCGGCTCGCGCGCAGCATCGAGGGGCTGGCCGCGCGCCATGTGCCCGAGGCGCACTACTGCAAGGGCCACTACTTTTCGCTTACCGGCCGCGCGCCGTTTTCGCACCTGGTCTACCCGATGCACGACGGCGCCGGACTCGGTGTTCACCTGACCCTCGACCTCGCCGGCCAGGCCCGCTTCGGCCCCGATGTGCAATGGATCGAGGGCGACGCGGCGCAGGCCCTGCGTGAAGGTGCGGCGGTCGACTACGCGGTGGACGGCACTCGCGCGGCGGCCTTCGAAACCCAGATCCGCCGCTACTGGCCGCGCATGCCCGAAGGCGCGCTGCAGCCCGCCTACAGCGGCATGCGCCCGAAGGTTTCAGCGCACGGCGAGCCCGCGGCCGACTTCGTGATCCAGGGGCCCGAGGTGCATGGCGTGCCCGGCTTGGTGAACCTCTTTGGTATCGAGTCGCCGGGGCTGACCGCGGCGCTGGCGATCGGCGAGCTGGTGGAGCGCTTGTTGCGGGATTGATCGGCAGCAGCAGCAGCAGCGGCAGTCGCCGCAGCCGAGGCCATCAACCGCACCAGATCGCTCAGCGAAGCTCCTTGCGCAGCACCAGCTTCAGCCCCGACCACACGTCGGTCACGGCGCACACCTTCACATCCACAAAGCCGAGCGGCAAGGCCAGTTCGCGAACCGTGTCCTCGGTGATGTCCGTCGGCAGCTTCGCCGCCTTTTTCGGCCAGGACACCCAGAGCATCGCGCTCGGCTTGAGCGTCCTGCGACAGGCGCTGAGCGTACTGTCCAACTCGGCGCGCCAGGTGCAGAAGGCATGCACCAGGTCGGTATCGGGCGACAGCTTCGGCACGAAGCGCACGCCCACGGGCAAAGGCGCGACGAGGCTTGCATAGTCGGCCGGCGCGCGCAGCAGGTGCAACTCGAAGCCGGCCTTGATGCCGAGCTTTTTTGCCAACGGCGTGCCGGAATAGCCGGGTGCCGGTGTCTTCGTCGTCGTGGCCATGGACATGCCGTGCTGAGCGTCAGGAAAGCCGTCTCAGTACGGGGCGAGCAGGGCTACTTGCTTCGCGCCGGAAAAATTTCCGCATACGGGACTGTGGCTCAGCGCTTCTGGCTGAACTCGCTGCACAGCCCGGGCGTGACGAAGACGAGCGCCAACTCCTGGGCCGGCACGGTCACCTCGTGCATCGCACCCTGGGGCAGCTTGCTTCGCTTCGAGGTGACCGCAAAACCTTTCCGGCGCATGAAGGCGGTGAAGGCTTCCGGGTCCTGGATGTTGCCGAGGTCCGGCACTTTGCGCTTGAGGCTGGCCACCGGCGCGCACTCGCCATGCCGCGCCAACAGCCACCATTTTTCCGCGGCCTGCGCCAGGGCTGCGCCGGGAAGGCTCAAGCCCGCCAGCAGCAGCCATGACAGGGACATCGGCATCCAGGCCGTGGTGCTCGGCCGCAGCCCTTGTGGCCCGGCAACAGGTAGGGGCCTTGGCATCGGGCAGCTTGATCGGTGCAGCAAGTTGAACCTCAGGCGGCAGCATGCCGGATCGACCAGTCATCGGCCAGGCAGCGGTAGATGCGGGTGTCATACGCCGCGCCCTTGGCCACCCAGCGCTGGCGCAGCGTGCCCTCGTGGGTGAAGCCCAGCCCAAGCAGCAGCGCGCAGGAGGCGGCGTTGTCCGGGTTCACTTCGGCCTCGATGCGGCGAATCGCCAAGCCGTTGAACGCGTACGAGCAAGCGGCCGTGATCGCCTCTTTCATCAAGCCTTGTCGCCATTGCGCGCGGCCCATCACATAGCCCAGCTCGACCCGCCGGCTGCCTTCGTCGAACTTGAACAGCAACAGCGTGCCGATGACTTTGCGGTCGCTGCGTCGAACCACCACCAGTTGCTGGCCGCTGCCGCAAGCGCCCATCGCCTGCATGCGCGACAGCCACGCCTGGCCATCCTGCAAGGACTGCCAGGTGGCATAGGGCAGGAAGCGCGTCACCTCGTCGTCGCCGTTGACTTCCAGCAGGTCGGGCAAGTCGGCCGCTTCCACCGGCCGCAGCCGCAGCCGAAACGAATCAAAGGGCGTGACCGTAGGCAAGGGCATGGATAGCGACTGCGGGCCCGTTCACAGGGGCTTGCCGGCCTCCTGGCCCGAATTCTCCGGTGCCGGGCGCCGCCAGACAAACAATTGCGTCAACGATCCGTCATCGTTTCTGCGCAACTCCCCCTAATACTCTTCATAGGCTCCCGTCGCGCTGAAGGGAGCCCGTTCGGTTGACCCCGTTCTCCCCCTTGGGACACCAAGCCCGCGGTAAAGACTGGGGCACCGAGCGGTTTCGACGCTGTAGCTCGAACGGTGTCTTGGGG
>JANNGZ010000362.1:0-8486 GCA_031404155.1 Burkholderiales bacterium | reverse complement strand
TAGCCGTCCGAGTACTTCACCGAGCAGCCGTAGGCCCGCGTCGTCGCCTGGCTCACGGGCTTGCCGGCGAGCACTTCAGCCAGTGCGACATTGACATGGTTGGTCGCGCTCTTCACATCGGCCGGGTTGGCGCTCGGCTTGCTGTCGATGGCGCCGATGTAGGCCAGCTGCCCCTGGGCGTTAACGATGTACAGGTGCGGCGTGGTGCGGGCG
This sequence comes from Burkholderiales bacterium, assembly GCA_031404155.1. Taxonomy (GTDB): domain Bacteria; phylum Pseudomonadota; class Gammaproteobacteria; order Burkholderiales; family Burkholderiaceae_C; genus JANNGZ01. The sequence continues at coordinate 8,273 of JANNGZ010000362.1, read as the reverse complement.
CCGTAGGCGCGGCCGATGCGGCCGTCGCTGTCCATCAGCGTGGCGGTGGGCGCGGCAGCCTGGGTCTTCATCCACGCGCCCATCTCGGCGGGTTTGAGGTAGTCGCCATGGCCGGGGTTCGTCGAGTTGATCGCGAGCCACACCACGCCCTGCGCGGCCGCGGCCTTCTGCGTGGCCTGCATGTTGGCGCTGTCGTAATGTTTGCGCACATACGGGCAGCCGGGGTTGACCCATTCGAGCACCACCGTCTTGCCCTTGAAGTCCGCCAGCGACACGGTTTTGCCGGCGCTGTCGGCAACGCTGAAGTGGGGCGCGGGGCTGCCGACACCGGCGTTGGCCTGGGCAAGCAGCGGCAGTGCGCCGAAGGTGACGCCCACACAGAGCGAGGCCAGGCGCAGGGGCTTGTTCGTCAGGTGCATCGCGGTGACTCCTTGTTGCGAAGGCTTGTCAGGTCGGAGGTGTCAGGTCAAAAGTGTCGGGTCAAAGGCGGGCCAGCGCGTCGCGCACGACCTGCACCGTGAGGATTTCGGGCAGCAGTTGCGGCGGCGCGCCGGGGGTGAGGCCGTAGAGCGCATACACCGGCACGCCGCTGCGGTTCAGGCGCGCGAGTTCAGCGCTGATCGTGGCGTCGCGTTTGGTCCAGTCGGCGCGCAGCAGCACCACGCGGCGCGATTCGAAGTCGGCTTTCAAGCTGGCGTCGTTGAGCGTGCTGCGTTTGTTGAACTGGCAGGTGACACACCAGGCGGCGGTGAAGTCGACGAACACGGGGCGGCCTTGCGCGGTGAGTTCGGCCACCCGCGCCGGGCTCCAGGACCCCCATTCGCCGAGCGCGGTGCTGGTGGTCGATGCGCCCGCTGCACCTGTCGTGTTGGGCGGCAGCTCGCGCCACGAGGGCCAGCCCCAGACCAGCGTGCTCGCGAGCAGCGTCACCGCCGCGGCGCCGAAGCCCACACGCGCGCGGCGCGAAAAGCCGGGCGTGCCGAACGCCCAGGCGGCGAAGGCCACCGCCACCAGCACGCCGAGCAGGGCCGCCGCGCCGTCAATGCCCACCTGCTGGCCGAGCACCCAGATGAGCCAGACCACGGTGGCGAACATAGGGAAGGCCATCAAGGCCTTGAAGCGCGCCATCCACGCACCCGGGCGTGGCAAGGCCCGCGCGATGGCGGGCCAGGCGCTCGCGGCCAGGTACGGCAGCGCCATGCCCAGGCCGAGGAAACCGAACACCAGCAGCGCCTGCGCCGTGGGCAGGGTGAAGGCCAGGCCGAGCGACGCGCCCATGAACGGCGCGGTACACGGCGACGCGATAGCGACCGCGAGCACGCCGGTGAGGAACGAGTCCGCCAGCGGGTGTTTGGCCTGCGCCGAGGCGACGCTGCTCGGCAGCACCGAGCCCACCTCAAAGAGGCCGGCGAGGTTCAGCCCGATCAGCGTGAACAGCACCGCGAGCACCGCGATGAAGCCGGGCGACTGCAACTGGAAGCCCCAGCCGAGTTGTTCGCCGCCGGCACGCAGCGCGAGCAGCAAGGCGGCGAGGCCGACAAAGGAGAGCACCACGCCCGCGGTGTAGGCGATGCCACCCGCGAGCAGTCGCGAGCGCTCGTGAGCATGGGATGCGAAGCCGATCACCTTGAGCGAGAGCACTGGGAACACGCAGGGCATCAGGTTGAGCAGCAGGCCGCCGAGCAGCGCGAACACGAGCGCCAGCGCGAGGCTGATCGGCGCGGCGGCGGGCAACAGCGGCGTGGCCGCCGTGGCTGCCGCCGTGGCCAGCGGCGCGGGTGCGGCGACCGCCGGCCAGGCGCCGGCGATGTCGAAGCTCAATTGCACGCCGGCCGGGTCGCTCGTGCTCGTGCCGGTGCTGCTCCCGGTGCTGGTGCCGGTGCTTGAGCCCAGGTTCAAGCCGACGCCCGAGCGCGCTTTCGCGCCCGCCTTCGCACCCGCTTCCGCGAGCACCGCGCTCATCCGCGCCGGGCTCTCGCTGCGTTGCGCCGACAGCGGCACACGCGCTTCCCAGTCGGCGCCGGTCCATTTGACTTCGGCCTTGACCGCGTTTTCGATCACACCGGGCAGCTCGGGGAAAAAGTCCAGCGTTTTGCCGCGCAGCGCAGCGGGCAGGCCCACGACCTTCAATACCAGGCTGTTGCCAACCACTGTGGCGTTGGCCTGCGCACCCGCAACCGGCTGCGGGGCTCGCGCCTGGGCGGCGCTGAAGAGCGCGCCGTGCAGCGCGGTGGCGGCCTGCACCGGCACCTGCAACACAAAATCACCCGATTGCGGAATGCAGACGTCCTTGCAGATCAACCATTCGGCGTGCAGCTTCACACCGAACTGCGCGGCCTGGAATTCCGGGCCGATGGTCAGCGGCACCGGCAGCAGCAACGTGCCCTCGAAGCCGAAGTTCACCAGCGGGCCGATCGGCAACTTGCTCGGCGTCGGCCACGCGATCTCTCCCGCGCTGGCGCCCGCGGGCAGCGTCCACTGCAGCGTGGTCGGCAGGCCCGAGTCGCCCGGGTTCTTCCAGTAGGTGTGCCAGTGCGGCTGATGCTCGAGCTTCAGGCCGAGCCACACCGGCTTGCCGGCGGCCACGCCCTCGGGGGCATGGGCCACGAGTTCGGCGCGCACCTGTTCGGTGGTGACCACGGCGCTGCCCTGCGCGTGCAGCGCAGGCGGCAGCAGCGCGAGGACGAGCGCCACGAACGACGCGAGGAATGGAGCAGCGAGCAAGCGGGAGAAAACGGGCATGAGCAGTTGAGGATTCGATCAGGTGCGGGCGCGAGCGGGGCGCGGTCTGGGTGCGGTCACTCCGGGGCTCAGCGCCGCGGGATTTTGCGCGTCTCGCCGATCGCGAGCAGAAAGAAAGTGTCTTCGCCGACGCCCTGCGCCTGGCGGGCCTGGGCCAGCGCGCGCGGTGGCTCGTCCAGAGACTCGTCGGTCAGCTCGAAGGTTCCCCAATGCACGCCCAGGGAGCGTTTGGCGCCGAGGTCGCGGTGGATTTGCACCGCCTCGGCCGGGTTCGCATGCTGCTCGGCCATGAACCAGCGCGGCTCGTAGGCGCCGATCGCGATCAGCGCGGCGTCGAAGCCACCGCCACGCGCTTCGGTCTGGCGCTCAGCAAAACGCCGGCGCACGTCGGCAAAGTCGGGCGAGTAGCCGGTGTCTCCGCTGTAGTAAAGGTGCGCGTCGGGCGCGAACACCGCGAAGCCGCCCCACAGCGTCTGCATGCGGTCGGTATAGCTGCGGCCGGACCAATGCTGCACAGGAGTCAGGACGATGTCGGTGTCACCGACCCGGCGCAACTGCCACCAGTCCAGCTCGGCCACATTCGAGATCTCGCGCTGAGCGAACCAGGCTTTCAGCCCGAGCGGCACGACGAACAAGGGTGGCCCGCCGACCTGCTTGTTCAGCGCCTGCACGCTGGCGTCGTCGAGGTGGTCGTAATGGTTGTGCGACACCAGCACCAGATCGATGCGCGGCAATTCGGCAAGCGCCAGCCCCGGCGGCTGCGCGCGCCTGGGGCCGAGGAAGGACAGCGGCGACGCGCGCTCCGAGAAGATCGGGTCGGTGAGGATGTTCAAGCCGCCGACCTGCGCGAGCACCGTGGCGTGCCCGATCCAGGTCAGCGCCGGTTGCATCGCGGCGCCGGCCTTGGCATTGGCGTGGATGAACGCCAGGTCGGGCTGGACCGCCGGTGTCGGCGCCAGCGGCGGCCGCGGCAAGCCTTCGCGCGCGGATTGGGCGCGCCACTGCAAGAGCCTGAGCAGGCCCTTGGGCTCGAAGTCGCGGTAGTTGTTCTGGTAGCCGCCGCCTCGGCGGTGAGGCGGTTTCACCGCGGGCAGATCGGCCGCAGCGCCGGCGGGGTCGTCGGCTGCATGCGCGCTCGACAACGCAAGCGCGAATGAGAGTGCAAACACTGGCGTCAGCGCGGCCCACCAGGCCGCGGCGGCAAAGAAATGTGGCTGCATGCCGCGATGATCCCAGGAAGCTGCGGCAAGCCTTGTGGACCGCCCCGGATGCCCTTGAGGCGGCACCACGTTTGACTCGCGGCGAACTTCGAGCTCAAGGCAGGCCTGGGTTTGCTCCTATAATTTCGAGGCTTTGCTGACCGCTGACCCGAAGAACCCGAGATGTCCAACAGCAATCATGTGGACCCTTGGGCCGACGAGGATGACGCGGCACAAGGCAAGCCCGTCAAGCGCCTGACACGAGAGGAAGTGCAGGCCTTGCGGGGGCGGCTGCGCACGGTGTCGCCCTGGCGGGTGATCGCGGTGCAAGCCGTGGTCGGCGTGGTGGTGGCCCTGCTCGCGGGGCTGGCCACCGGAACATGGGGAGGAGCGTGGTCGGCGCTGTTTGGCGCCGCCACGGTGGTGGTGCCGGGTGCGTTGATGGCACGCGGCACGACCAGCAAGCTCAGCAGTTTGTCGCCCGCGGTCTCGGCCGTAAGCGTCATGTTGTGGGAGTCGATGAAGATTGTGGTCACGGTGGCGATGCTGATGCTCGCGCCGCGGCTGGTGCAACCGTTGAACTGGCCGGCGCTGCTGGCGGGCCTGACGATCTGCATCTCGGTTTACGCCTTCGCGCTGCTGTGGCGCGACAGGCCGGGTCGGAAATTGCGGTAACTGAACAAACGAACAGCGACGACAAGATGGCAGCCGAAGCTCACGCGCCCACCTCTGGTGACTACATCGTTCACCACCTGACCCACGCGCAGAACGCCAAGCCGGCGTCGCTGGTGGATTTTTCGGTGGTCAATTACGACTCGGTGATCTTCTCCGTGCTGCTCGGCGTGATCGGTTGCGGCCTGATGTGGCTGGCCGCGCGCAAGGCCACCTCGGGTGTGCCGGGCCGCTTCCAGGCCGCGGTGGAGTATTTGATCGAGATGGTCGACAGCCAGGCCAAGGGCATCGTGCACAACGCGCACAGCCGCAAGCTGGTGGCGCCGATGGCGCTGACCGTGTTCGTCTGGATCTTCCTGCTCAACGCGATGGACCTGCTGCCGGTCGATTTGCTGCCCAAGATCTGGGAGCTGATCTACGGCGCCGCCGGCGGCGACCCGAGCCACGCCTACCTGCGTGTGGTGCCCACGGCCGACCTCTCGGTGACGCTCGGCCTGTCGCTCGCGGTGCTGATTGCCTGCCTGATCTACAACGTGAAAATCAAAGGCATCGGCGGCTGGGCGCACGAGTTGATCGCCGCGCCCTTCGGTTCGGTGAAACCCACCGCCAACCCCTTGAGCTGGATCGGCTTCCTGCTGCTGAGCGTGGCCAACTTCTCGATGCAGATCCTGGAGTTCGTCTCCAAGACCGTTTCGCATGGCATGCGGCTGTACGGCAACATGTACGCGGGCGAGTTGATCTTTTTGCTGATCGCACTGCTCGGCGGCGCGTTCACGCTCTCGGCCGCCGGCTTCGGACTTGCGCTGCTGCATATCGTCGCGGGCACGGTGTGGGCCATCTTCCACATCCTGATCATCACGCTGCAGGCCTTCGTGTTCATGATGCTCACGCTGGTGTACATCGGCCAGGCGCACGACTCGCACTGATCTGATTTTCCCCAACGATCGCCGATCGAATTCGCGGTCTCTCACCCTTTCTCTTTCGCCAACCTTTGTTATCAAGGAACTGAAAATGGAACTCATCGGAATGGTTGCTATCGGCGTCGGCCTGATCATCGGCCTGGGCGCCGCAGGTGCGTGCATCGGCGTGGGCATCATGGCCAGCAAGTACCTGGAATCGGCCGCGCGCCAGCCCGAACTGATGGGTGAACTGCAGACCAAGGTGTTCCTGCTGCTCGGCCTGATCGATGCGTCCTTCATCATCGGCACCGGTATCGCGCTGTGGTTCACCACAGCCAACCCGTTCCTGGCGCAGCTGGCCAACTTGCCGAAGTAAGTCACAACGCAAGTACGCGCCGCAAGACCGCGCGCGATCGCACCCGATCGCGCCTGCGCTTGCACTAACCCGTGCAAGCGCACCTTTCACCGCGACTGAAGGCAATGCCGTGAGCATCACCAGCACCTTGATCATTCAGATGATCGTGTTCCTGATCCTGATCGGGTTCACGATGAAGTTTGTCTGGCCGCCGATCACCGCGGCCCTGGACGAACGCGCCAAGAAAATCGCCGACGGCCTGTCCGCCGCCGACAAGGCCAAGTCCGAGCTGGCGCAGGCCAACCAGCGTGTCGAGGCGCAGCTTTCCGCCGCCCGCGACGACGCGGCCAAACGCCTGGCCGACGCCGAGCGCCTGGCCCAATCGATGATCGAAGAAGCCAAGGGCCGCGCCAGCGCCGAAGGCGCCAAGATCGTCGCCGCCGCCAAGGCCGAAGCCCAGCAGGAGTCGACCAAGGCGCGCGAAGTGCTGCGCGAGCAGGTCGCCGCGCTGGCGGTCAAGGGCGCCGAGGCGATCCTGCGCAAGGAAGTCAACGCCGGCGTTCACGCCGAGTTGCTCGGCCGCCTGAAGGCGGAACTCTGACCATGGCCGAACTCGCCACCATCGCCAGGCCTTATGCCGAAGCGCTGTTCAAGGCGGTCGGCGACAAAAACGCCAGCGAGATCGCCGAGCAGGTCGGCGCACTCGCGGCCGTTGCCGCCGACCCGCAGATGCGCCAGTTTGCCGACAACCCGAAGATCAGCACGACGCAGGTGTTCGAGGTCTTCGGCTCGGTGCTGAAGAACCCGCTCGCCGACAGCACACGCAACTTCCTGCGCCTGTTGATCGAAAACAACCGCCTCGCCGCCCTGCCCGAGATCGCGTCGCAGTTCCACGCGCTGGTCAACGCCCGCTCGGGGGTTTCCGACGCCACGATCTACAGCGCCTTCGCGATCGATGCGTCGCAATTGCCCGCTGTGGTCGAAGCGCTGGAAAAGCGCTTCAAGCGCAAGCTCGCCGCCAAGGTCGAGGTCGAACCCGGCCTGATCGGCGGCATCCGCGTGGTGGTCGGCGACGAAGTGCTCGACACCTCGGTCAAGGCCCGTCTCGCCCAAATGAAGTCTGCGCTCGTCGCCTGAGCCTTTCGCTTCGCGAAGCCAACACGTCGAACGCCTGGAGAACCTGATGCAACTCAATCCCGCTGAGATTTCCGAACTGATCAAGAGCCGCATCGAGGGCCTGCAAGCCTCGTCGGACATCAAGAACCAGGGCACCGTGGTGTCGGTCACCGACGGCATCTGCCGGGTGCACGGCTTGTCGGACGTGATGGCCGGCGAAATGCTGGAGTTCCCGCCGACCAAGGACGGCCAGCCCACCTATGGCCTGGCGCTGAACTTGGAGCGCGACTCGGTCGGCTCGGTGATTCTGGGCGAGTACGAACACATCTCCGAAGGCGACACGGTGAAATGCACCGGCCGCATTCTGGAAGTGCCGGTCGGCCCGGAGCTGATCGGCCGCGTGGTCAACGCGCTCGGCGCGCCGATCGACGGCAAGGGCCCGATCAACGCCAAGATGACGGACGTGATCGAGAAGGTGGCGCCGGGCGTGATCGCGCGCCAGTCGGTGAGCCAGCCGGTGCAGACCGGCCTGAAGTCGATCGACTCGATGGTGCCGATCGGCCGCGGCCAGCGCGAGCTGATCATCGGCGACCGCCAGACCGGCAAGACCGCGGTGGCGATCGACACGATCATCAACCAGAAGGGTCAGGACATGACCTGCGTCTACGTCGCGATCGGCCAGAAGGCCAGCTCGATCAAGAACGTGGTGCGCGCGCTGGAACAGCATGGCGCGATGGACTACACCATCGTCGTCGCCGCGTCGGCTTCGGAGTCGGCGGCGATGCAGTACGTGTCGGCCTACTCGGGCTGCACGATGGGCGAGTACTTCCGCGACCGTGGCCAGGACGCGCTGATCATCTATGACGACCTGTCCAAGCAGGCAGTCGCCTATCGCCAGGTATCGCTGTTGCTCCGTCGTCCTCCGGGCCGCGAGGCCTTCCCGGGTGACGTCTTCTATTTGCACTCGCGCCTGCTCGAGCGCGCCGCGCGCGTGAACCCCGCCTATGTCGAGAAGTTCACCAAGGGCGAAGTCAAGGGGCGTACCGGCTCGCTGACCGCGCTGCCGATCATCGAAACCCAGGCCGGCGACGTCTCGGCCTTTGTGCCGACCAACGTGATCTCGATCACCGACGGCCAGATTTTCCTGGAGCCCCAGGGTGGCGCCCACGCTGCGCTCCTCGAGGATGGTCACCGGCGCCGGCAGGGCGCCCGCCTTGAGGACCAGCGCGATGGCGTTGGCCTCCTCGAAGAGCTGGTTGTAGTCGCGGCTGGACCCCAGCGTGATCTGGC
>JANNGZ010000361.1:0-6705 GCA_031404155.1 Burkholderiales bacterium | reverse complement strand
GGATCGAGGTGTAGCGGTCGTCGGCCACGACACGCTCGGAGATCAGGATCGAATCCTCGAAGTTGTAGCCGTTCCAGGGCATGAACGCGACCAGCATGTTCTGGCCCAGCGCCAGTTCGCCGAGGTCGGTCGAGGCGCCGTCGGCGATCACGTCGCCGGTGGCCAACTTGTCGCCGCGCTTGACGATCGGGCGCTGGTGGATGTTGGTGTTCTGGTTGGAGCGGTGGTACTTGATCAGGTTGTAGATGTCGACGCCGACTTCACCGGCCACGGTCTCGTTGTCGTTGACGCGTATCACGATGCGGTTGGTGTCGACATAGTCGACCACGCCGCCGCGACGCGCGGCCACCACGGTGCCTGAGTCCTTGGCGGCGACACGTTCGACGCCGGTCCCCACGAACGCCTTTTCCGGGCGCAAGGTGGGCACCGCCTGGCGCTGCATGTTGGCGCCCATCAGCGCGCGGTTGGCGTCATCGTGCTCGAGGAAAGGCACCAGCGACGCCGCCACCGACACGATCTGCGTCGGCGCCACGTCCATGTACTGGATGCGCTCGGGCGAGGTCAGCACCGATTCGCCGTTCTCGCGTGCGGACACGAGTTCGTCGATCAGCTTGCCGTCCTTGTCGAGCGTGGCGTTGGCCTGCGCGATGACGTACTTGCCCTCCTGGATCGCCGACAGGTAGTCGATGACCATGCTCACCTTGCCGTCGGCCACGCGCCGGTACGGCGTTTCGAGGAAGCCGTATTCGTTGAGCTGTGCGTACAGCGCCAGCGAGTTGATCAGGCCGATGTTCGGGCCTTCCGGCGTCTCGATCGGGCACACGCGCCCGTAATGGGTCGGGTGCACGTCGCGCACCTCGAAGCCGGCACGTTCGCGGGTCAGGCCACCCGGGCCGAGGGCCGAAACACGCCGCTTGTGCGTGATCTCCGACAGCGGATTGGTCTGGTCCATGAACTGCGACAACTGAGAAGCCCCGAAGAACTCCTTCAAGGCCGCGGAGATCGGCTTGGAGTTGATCAGGTCGTGCGGCATCAGGGCTTCGGTCTCGGCCTGGCCGAGGCGCTCTTTCACCGCCTTTTCGATGCGCGCGAGGCCCGAGCGGTACTGGTTCTCGGCCAGCTCGCCAACACAGCGCACACGCCGGTTGCCCAGGTGGTCGATGTCGTCCACCTCGCCACGGCCGTTGCGCAACTCGACGAGGATCTTGACCACGTCGAGGATGTCGTCGTTGGACAGCGTCATCGCGCCTTCGGCCGAGTCGCGGCCGACACGCGCGTTGAATTTCATGCGGCCAACACGCGACAGGTCGTAGGTGTCCGGGTTGTAGAACAGGCGGCCGAAGAGGGCTTGCACCGCGTCTTCGGTCGGCGGCTCGCCGGGGCGCATCATGCGGTAGATGGCCACGCGCGCCGCGAGTTCGTCGGCGGTTTCATCGCTGGCCAGGGTCTGGCTGATGTACGCACCTTCATCCAGCTCGTTGGTGAACAGGCACTGAATTTCCTTGACGCCGGCCGCGCGCAACTTCTTCAGCAGCGCCTCGGTCAGTTCGTCGTTGGCCTTGGCCACGATCTCGCCGGTGTCGACGTCGACCATGTTGCGCGCCACGATGCGGCCGATCAGGAAGTCCTCGGGCACCGAGATGAAGTTGGTGCTGCTCGTCTCGAGCGTGCGGACATGCCGCGCGGTGATGCGCTTGTCCTTCTCGACAACGACATTGCCTTCCTTGTCGGTGATGTCAAAACGCGCGATCTCGCCGCGCAGGCGGTCGGGCACGAATTCGAGTTGCGCGCCCGAATCCATCAGGCGGAAATTGTCGAAGACGAAGAAGTTCGCGAGGATGCTTTCCGGGTTCAGGCCGATGGCCTTGAGCAGGATCGTCACCGGCATCTTGCGGCGGCGGTCGACGCGGAAATAGAGGATGTCCTTGGGGTCGAACTCGAAGTCCAGCCACGAACCGCGGTAGGGAATGATGCGCGCCGAGAACAGCAGCTTGCCGCTCGAATGGGTCTTGCCCTTGTCGTGCTCGAAGAACACGCCCGGGCTGCGGTGCAGCTGGCTCACGATCACCCGCTCGGTGCCGTTGACGATGAAGGAGCCGTAGTCGGTCATCAGGGGCACTTCGCCCATGTAGACCTCCTGCTCCTTGATTTCCTTGACTGTCTTGGCCTGCGCCGACTCGCGGTCGTAGATGATCATCTGCAGCCGCGCGCGCACGGCGGCGGCGTAGGTCAGCCCACGCTGCTGGCATTCGCGGGTGTCGAACGCGGGTTTGGCAATGTTGAATTCAATGAACTTCATCTCCACGAACCCGTTGTGCGACACGATCGGGAAGGCGGAGAGGAACGCGGCTTGCAGCCCTTCGGGCTTGCGCTTTTGCGGTGGCACTTCCTTTTGCAGGAAGGCGACGTAGGACTCCTTCTGCATGGTGAGCAGATAAGGGACGTTGAGGACGCTTTCACGCTTGCCGAAGCTCTTGCGAATACGCTTGCGCTCGGTGTAGCTGTAGGTCGGGGAGGATGCTTGCGCCATTGAACACTCCGTGTCGAGATCACGCGCCTGGCCGGGCACGCGTTCATCGGCGACTGGCTGCTCGGACATTGCGGCCGATAGCTTGGTGGCAGGCCACTACCTGCCGCTGGCGGACAACCGTGGCGTTGCACCACAGTCCGACCAAACCCGTTCTCTGCAGTCGGATCAGAGAACACTGACAAGGGCAGCGCGCTGCGCTTGTCGGTGCTCCCGGACGCCGGGGGGAAGAAAATCCACCCGCATCCGGAAAAGGGGTCGAGGCGCATCGCGCCCCGATCCCGCCTGCGTTGCCGTTTACTTGATCTCCGCCTTGGCGCCGACGTCGGTGAGCTTCTTCAGCGCCGCGTCGGCGTCGGCCTTCGGAATGGCTTCCTTCACCGGCTTCGGCGCGCCGTCGACCAGGTCCTTGGCTTCCTTCAGGCCCAGTCCGGTGAGTTCGCGCACGGCCTTGATGACCTGCACCTTGTTGGCACCGGCTTCGAGCAGCACGACGTTGAATTCGGTCTTCTCTTCGACCACGGCGGCCACGGCGCCTCCACCACCGGCGGCCGGCGCGGCCATCGAGGCGGCGGACACGCCGAACTTCTCTTCGATGGCCTTGACCAGCTCGTTGAGTTCCATCACGGACATGCTGTCCATGGCCGACAGGAATGCGTCTTTATCGAATGCCATTTGGGGTTCCTCTACACAGAAAGTTTGATTGCGTCGATCGATCGTCGTTGGGGCTCAGGCGGCCTCGGGTGGGTTCGCCACGGCCGCCGCTTCGGTGGCCGGCTCGGGCGCCGCTTCGATGGCTGCGGTGCGCTTCTCGACCAGCGCGGCGAGCACAGCCGCAAGCCGCTGGATCGGCGACTTGAGCAGGCCTGCTACCTGGGCGATCAGCACCTCGCGGCTCGGGATTGCGGCCAGGGCCTTGACCCCGTTCGCGTCCAGCGCCTTGCCCGCGTAGGCACCCGCTTTGACGATCAACTTGTCGTTGCCTTTGGCGAAGTCGGCGATGACTTTCGCGGCGGCAACGGCGTCTTCCGAAAAGCCGTAGATCAGCGGGCCGGACATGGCTTCCGCAGCGCACTCGAACGGTGTGCCGGCGACGGCGCGACGGGCGAGCGTGTTCTTCAGCACGTGAAGATAAACGCCCTTGTCGCGCGCCTCGCGGCGCAGCTTGTTCATGTGTTCCACGGTGAGGCCACGGTATTCGGCCAGCGCCAGGGTCTGCGAACGCGCGACTTGCGCGGCCACATCCGTGACAACGGCTGCTTTCTCGTTGCGACTGAGACTCAAGGTCTGCTCCTCACATCACGTGCCATCGAGCTGATGCCAGCCCTGGGGCACACCTGAAATCAGCGACCTTCTGTTTGTCGGAACCCGGTCCTCATCGAACCTGAATCCTTGGCAGCGGGTGCGCCATCTGCGCTGGCTTCGCACACCGGGCTTGCGGGCCCCGTGTCCTCATTTAGGAGGCCTGCTTGCAAAAACGCAGTCCCCGCCAGCGGTCTTGGATGACCTGCGATGCCTTTCAACACTGCAGCCCACCAATTCATCGGGCAGCGCGCCAGACTCGCGCGCCGCCTTCAATTCGAGTTCAGGCCTGCGCCGGCGCGGCGATCGTCGAGACGTCGACCCGGGCGCCCACGCCCATCGTCGAGCTGATCGCCACCTTGCGCAGGTAGATGCCCTTGCTGGTGGCGGGCTTGGACTTGTTCAGCGCATCGATCAGCGCCTGCAGGTTGCCTTTGAGCTTGTCGGAGTCGAAGGAACGACGGCCGATCGTGGCGTGCACGATGCCGGCCTTGTCGACCCGGAACTGCACCTGGCCGGCCTTGGCATTGCGCACCGCTTGCGCCACATCAGAGGTCACGGTACCGACCTTCGGATTCGGCATCAGGCCGCGCGGGCCCAGGATCTGGCCGAGCGTGCCGACCACACGCATCGTGTCGGGCGAGGCGATGACGACGTCGAAGTTCATCACCCCCGCCTTGATCTCGGCGGCCAGGTCGTCCATGCCGACGATGTCGGCACCGGCGGCCTTGGCTTCCTCGGCCTTGGCGCCTTGCGCGAACACCGCCACACGCTTGGTTTTGCCGGTGCCGTTGGGCAGCACCACCGCGCCGCGCACCACCTGGTCGGACTTCTTGGCGTCGATGCCGAGTTGCACCGCCACGTCGATCGATTCGTCGAACTTGGCGGTGGCGTACTGCTTCACCATGGTGACGGCGTCGTCAAGCGGGTACAGCTTCAGGCTGTCGACCTTGCCCGCGTGGGCCTTGGCTCTTTTGCTCAGCTTGGTCATGGTCAGACTCCTTCGACCGTCACGCCCATCGAGCGGGCGGAACCGGCAATCGTCTTCACCGCCGCGTCGAGGTCAGCAGCGGTGAGGTCCTTCATCTTGATCTTGGCGATCTCTTCGATCTGCGCCCGGGTGAGCTTGCCCACCTTGTCCACATGCGGCTTGCCCGAACCCTTTTCCAGCTTGATCGCCTTCTTGATCAGCACGGTCGCCGGCGGCGTCTTGAGGATGAAGGTGAAGGACTTGTCCGCGAACGCGGTGATCACTACCGGCAGCATCAGGCCGGGCTCCATCGATTGGGTCTGCGCGTTGAACGCCTTGCAGAACTCCATGATGTTCAGGCCGCGCTGGCCCAGCGCAGGGCCCACCGGAGGCGACGGATTGGCCTTGCCGGCCGGGATCTGCAGCTTGATAAAGCCGACGATCTTCTTTGCCATGAATGGCTCCTTATCGAGTTCAAGCGCCCGAGGGTCCGGATCACACCGGGCTCAAGCTCCTCGTCTGACGCGGCCCTGTTTCGATTCAGCGGGTGGCGCCGGGCCGCGCCACATCACCCGCCACAGAAATCAAATCTTCTCGACCTGCCCGAAGTCCAGTTCCACCGGCGTGGCGCGGCCGAAGATGGTGACCGACACGCGCACCTTGGATTTGTCGTAGTTGACGTCTTCCACCGCGCCGTTGAAGTCGGTGAACGGGCCGTCCTTGACCCGAACCAACTCGCCGACCACCCATTCGACCTTGGGCTTGGGCTTCTCGATGCCTTCCTGCATCTGGTTCACGATCTTCATCACCTCGGCTTCGGAGATCGGCGAGGGCCGGTTCTTCGCGCCGCCGACAAAACCGGTGACCTTGCTGGTGTGCTTCACCAGGTGCCAGGACTCGTCGTCCATCAGCATCTCGACCAGCACGTAGCCGGGGAAGAAGCGGCGCTCGGTGACGGCCTTCTTGCCGTTCTTGAGTTCGACCACTTCTTCGGTCGGCACCAGGATGCGGCCGAACTTGCCCTGCATGCCCGAGCGGTCGATGCGCTCGCGCAGGTTGCGCTCGACCGCCTTCTCCATGCCCGAGTACGCGTGCACCACGTACCAGCGCAGGGGCGTTGCCGGCGCCGCGGCGGCAGCGCTGATCTCGACGGTTTGTTCGCTCATTTCGGTTCGCCCGTGTGTTGTGACTTAGCGCTTCCAGCCCAGGACGAGGTCGTACAGCACCCACTCGAGCGTCTTGTCGGTCAGCCACAGGAACAGCGCCATGACCACGACAAATGCAAAGACATAGCCGGTCATCTGCATCGCCTCGTTGCGGGTCGGCCAGACCACCTTCTGCACCTCGCGCCAGGAGTCGCGGCCGAAGCCCACGAGCTGCTTGCCCGCTTCGGAGGTGAAGAACACGCCCACCGCCGCAATCAACAACGCGAGCAACGCCAGCACGCGCAACCACAGACCCTGCTTGTCGAGCAGGTAGAACGCCACCACGGCGCCCACGACCAAGAGCGCGGCGACACCGAGCTTGGCCTTGTCGGCCGCGGTCGATACGGTTTGCACTTGCGGGTTGCTGGTCATTGCCTTCATTTCATGGTCCAAGCCGGGTTTTAGATGTCCCGGCCCATCAGCGGCAAAGCCCGCTGGGCTTTTCGGCTCCTGGCGGGCTGCTTGTCCGAGGCGGTGGCAGGGGCAGAGGGTCTCGAACCCCCAACCTTCGGTTTTGGAGACCGACGCTCTGCCAATTGAGCTATGCCCCTACGGCCTCTTCTTGCGTCTTATTCGATGATCTTCGCCACCACGCCCGCGCCGACGGTGCGGCCGCCCTCGCGGATGGCGAAGCGCAGTCCTTCTTCCATCGCGATCGGGTTGATCAGCTTGACGGTGATGCTGACGTTGTCGCCGGGCAT
>JANNGZ010000360.1:0-1549 GCA_031404155.1 Burkholderiales bacterium | reverse complement strand
ATGCCCGGCGACAACGTCAGCATCACCGTCAAGCTGATCAACCCGATCGCGATGGAAGAAGGACTGCGCTTCGCCATCCGCGAGGGCGGCCGCACCGTCGGCGCGGGCGTGGTGGCGAAGATCATCGAATAGGCCTTGCGTGACGCGCCCCGGCTGCCGCCAGCGCGCGCCGGCCGGGCTCCACCACCCACCGCGGCCTTGTGCCGCATCGCTCTTTAAGGAACTGTCATGCAAAAGCAAAAGATTCGCATCCGCCTCAAGGCGTTCGACTACAAACTCATCGACCAGTCCGCGCAAGAAATCGTTGAGACGGCCAAGCGCACCGGCGCAATCGTCAAGGGCCCGGTGCCCCTGCCGACGCGCATGCAGCGTTTCGACATCCTGCGCTCGCCGCACGTCAACAAGACGAGCCGCGACCAGTTCGAGATCCGCACGCACCAGCGCCTGATGGACATCGTCGACCCGACCGACAAGACGGTCGACGCGCTGATGAAGCTTGACCTGCCCGCGGGCGTGGACGTCGAGATCAAGCTGCAGTAGAATCGCAGGCTTTTCCGGCGTCGCATGCCCTCGGCAAAAGTCCTTGGCAAAAGCCAGAGGACGCGACGCCAAAACTCATCAGCCCCGCCAATCGATGTGGGGCATTGGAGCAAATATGAGTCTGAGCAACCGTCTCGGTTTGCTGGGCCGCAAGGTGGGCATGATGCGCATCTTCACGGACGACGGCGACGCCGTTCCTGTGACGGTGCTCGACGTGTCGAACAACCGCGTCACCCAGGTCAAGACCGTCGAGACCGACGGCTACAGCGCCATCCAGGTGGCGTTCGGGTCGCGCAAAGCATCGCGCGTCTCCAAGCCCGCTGCCGGCCACCTCGCGAAAGCGGGCGTCGAAGCCGGTGAGGTGCTGAAGGAGTTCCGCGTCGAAGCCGACATCGCCGGCCAGTACGAGCCCGGCGCCACGGTGCCGGTGACCTTGTTTGCCGCCGGCCAGATGGTCGATGTGCAGGGCACGTCGATCGGCAAGGGTTTCACCGGCACCATCAAGCGCCACAACTTCAAGTCTCAGCGCGCGTCGCACGGCAACAGCCGGTCGCACAACGTGCCGGGCTCGATCTCGATGGCGCAGGACCCCGGACGCGTGTTCCCCGGCAAGAAGATGTCGGGCCACATGGGCGACGAAACCACCACCACCCAGAACCTCGACGTGGTCCGCATCGACGAAGCGCGTCAGCTACTGCTGGTCAAGGGTGCGGTGCCGGGCTCGAAAAACGGCCACGTGGTCGTGCGCCCCGCCGTCAAGGCACGCGCCGCCAAAGGCGGCGCCGTGGCGTCCATGAAGAAAAGGGGGCAAGTGATGCAGCTCGAGCTCCTGAACGACCAGGGACAGGCCACCGCGAAGGTGGAAGCGCCCGACACCGTGTTTGCGCGCGACTACAACGAAGCGCTGGTGCACCAGATCGTCGTGGCCTACCAAGCCAATGCACGCCAGGGCACCCGCGCGCAGCTGGACCGAGGCGAAGTCAAACATTCGACCAAGAAGCCGTTCCGC
>JANNGZ010000359.1:0-3792 GCA_031404155.1 Burkholderiales bacterium | reverse complement strand
GCGATCGAGATGCCCGCGCGCGTGGCCAGCTTGAAGCCCGCCTGCAGCAGCTTGTCGGCCAGCACCACGGTTTCCTTCAGGCCGCACTTGCGGAAGGAGACGTTGATCAGCTTGCTGATCTCCTTCTTCTTCAAGGCCTTGTTGATGTTGGCGAAGGGCAGGCCCTTGGGCAGGATTTCCGACAGCAGCGCACGGCCCACCGTCGTGTCCACCAGCTTGGTCACCGCGGTGAATTCGCCGTCGGCGCCCTTGACCCATTCGGTCAGGCGCACGGCCACCTTGGCGGTGACCTCGACCTGGTGGTTGTCCAACGCGCGCTGCACCTCGGCCAGGTCGGCAAAGATCATGCCTTCGCCCAGGGCGTTGATGCGGTCGCGGGTGGCGTAGTACAGGCCGAGCACCACGTCCTGGCTCGGCACGATCGACGGCTCGCCCGAAGCCGGGAAGAGCACGTTGTTCGAGGCCAGCATCAGCGTGCGGGCTTCCATCTGCGCTTCAATCGACAGGGGCACGTGCACCGCCATCTGGTCGCCGTCGAAGTCGGCGTTGAAGGCGGCGCAAACGAGCGGGTGCAGCTGAATCGCCTTGCCCTCGATCAGCACCGGCTCGAAGGCCTGGATGCCCAGCCGGTGCAGCGTCGGCGCGCGGTTCAGCAGCACCGGGTGTTCCTTGATCACTTCCTCAAGAATGTCCCAGACCACCGGCGTGCCGGCTTCCACTTCCTTCTTCGCCGCCTTGATCGTGGTGGCGATGCCCATCGCTTCCAGGCGCGAGAAGATGAACGGCTTGAACAACTCCAGCGCCATCAGCTTGGGCAGGCCGCACTGGTGCAGCTTGAGTGTTGGGCCGACCACGATGACCGAACGGCCCGAGTAGTCGACGCGCTTGCCCAGCAGGTTCTGGCGGAAGCGGCCGCTCTTGCCCTTGATCATGTCGGCCAGCGACTTCAGGGCGCGCTTGTTCGCACCCGTCATCGCCTTGCCGCGCCGCCCGTTGTCGAGCAGTGAATCTACTGCCTCCTGCAGCATGCGCTTCTCGTTGCGCACGATGATCTCGGGCGCCTTCAGCTCCAGCAGACGCGCCAGGCGGTTGTTGCGGTTGATGACGCGGCGGTAGAGGTCGTTCAGGTCGGAGGTGGCAAAGCGGCCGCCGTCCAGCGGCACCAGCGGGCGCAGGTCCGGCGGCAGCACCGGCAGCACCTCCATCACCATCCATTGCGGCTTGATGCCCGACTTCTTGAAGGCTTCCATCACCTTCAGGCGCTTGGAGTTCTTCTTGACCTTGAGCTCCGAGCCGGTCATGTCGTTGCGCAGCTTGTCGGCCTCGACGTCGAGGTCGATTTCCTCCAGCAGCTTCTTGATGCCCTCGGCGCCCATCAGGGCCACGAACTCGTCGCCGAATTCGGTGCGCTTGGCGTCGAAGTCGTCCTCGCTCATGATCGAGAACTTCTTCAGCGGCGTCATGCCCGGGTCGACGACCACATAGGCTTCGAAGTACAGCACCCGCTCGATGTCGCGCAGCGTCATGTCCAGCACCAGGCCCAGACGCGACGGCAGGCTCTTCAGGAACCAGATGTGCGCGCAGGGCGCCGCCAGGTCGATGTGGCCCATGCGGTCGCGCCGCACCTTGGTCTGCGTCACCTCGACGCCGCACTTCTCGCAGATCACACCGCGGTGCTTGAGGCGCTTGTACTTGCCGCACAGGCACTCGTAGTCCTTGATCGGGCCGAAAATCTTGGCGCAGAAGAGGCCGTCACGTTCCGGCTTGAAGGTCCGGTAGTTGATGGTCTCGGGCTTCTTCACCTCGCCGAAGGACCAGCTGCGGATTTTCTCCGGCGAGGCCAGGCCGATCTTGATGGCATCGAAATGCTCATCGGGCGTGAATTGCTTAAAGAGGTCCAGCAAGCCTTTCATGGGCTTCTCCTATGAATTCAGTGCGAAGTTGGAAAGAGAAATGAGGAGATCAAAGCAAGGCCAGGCTAGGCGCGTGGGAGGGCCACATAGCAGCGCCATGCAACCGACCGGGCAACGACGCCTGGCGCGGCTTTGGCACCTCAGTTCCTCTCCAACTCGATGTCGATACCAAGCGAACGAATTTCCTTCACCAGCACGTTGAACGACTCCGGCATGCCGGCCTCGATCGCGTGCTCGCCCTTGACGATGTTTTCGTAGACCTTGGTGCGGCCGTTCACGTCGTCGGACTTGACCGTGAGCATTTCCTGCAGCACATACGCCGCGCCGTAGGCTTCCAGGGCCCAGACCTCCATCTCGCCGAAGCGCTGGCCGCCGAACTGCGCCTTGCCGCCCAGCGGTTGCTGGGTGACCAGGCTGTACGGGCCGGTGGAGCGTGCGTGCATCTTGTCGTCGACCAGGTGGTGCAACTTGAGCACATGCATGTAGCCCACGGTGACCGGGCGTTCGAACGCTTCGCCGCTGCGGCCGTCGTTCAAGGTGGCCTGGGTGCGTGTGGCGGTCAGGCCCTTCTTGGCGGCGATTTCGTCCGGGTACGCCAGCTTCAGCATCGCGCGGATTTCTTCTTCCGCCGCGCCGTCGAAGACCGGCGTCGCGAAGGGCACGCCCTTGGCGAGGTTGCCGGCCATCTCGAGGATCTGGTCGTCGCTGAAGGACAGGATGTCCTCGGACTTGCCGCCACTCTGGTTGTAGAGCTCGTCAAAGAACTTGCGCAACTCAGCCACCCGGGTCTGCTCCTGCAGCATGTCGCCGATGCGCTGGCCGATGCCCTTGGCGGCCCAGCCCAGGTGCACTTCGAGCACCTGGCCGACGTTCATGCGCGAAGGCACGCCGAGCGGGTTGAGCACGATGTCGCAGGGCGTGCCGTCAGCCATGTAGGGCATGTCCTCGACCGGAACGATCTTGGACACCACGCCCTTGTTGCCATGGCGGCCGGCCATCTTGTCGCCTGGCTGCAGGCGGCGCTTGACCGCCAGGTACACCTTGACCATCTTGAGCACGCCCGCGGGCAGCTCGTCGCCCTGGGTCAGCTTCTTGCGCTTTTCCTCGAACATCAGGTCGAAGCTGTGGCGCGTTTGCTCCAGCGAGTTCTTGATGCTTTCGAGCTGGTTGGCCACGTCGTCGTCGGCCGGGCGGATGTCGAACCAGTGGTACTTCTCGACGCTGGTGAGATACGCCTTGTCGATCATGGTGCCCTTGACGATGCGCTGCGGGCCGCCGTTGGCGGGCTTGCCCACCAGCAGCTTCTCGATGCGGTCGAAGGCGTCGGATTCGACGATGCGCAACTGGTCGTTCAGGTCGAGGCGGAAACGCTTCAGCTCGTCGTCGATGATCTGCTGGGCGCGCTTGTCGCGCACGATGCCTTCACGAGTGAACACCTGCACGTCGATGACCGTGCCGTTGGTGCCCTGGTCCACGCGCAGCGAGGTGTCCTTCACGTCGGACGCCTTCTCGCCGAAGATCGCGCGCAGCAGCTTCTCTTCCGGCGTCAGCGTGGTTTCGCCCTTGGGCGTGACCTTGCCCACCAGCACGTCGCCGGCGTTCACCTCGGCGCCGACATAGACGATGCCGCTCTCGTCCAGCCGAGCCAGTTGTTGCTCCGACAGATTCGGAATGTCGCGCGTGATTTCCTCGGCACCGAGCTTGGTGTCGCGGGCCATCACCACCAGCTCCTCGATATGGATCGAGGTGTAGCGGTCGTCGGCCACGACACGCTCGGAGATCAGGATCGAATCCTCGAAGTTGTAGCCGTTCCAGGGCATGAACGCGACCAGCATGTTCTGGCCCAGCGCCAGTTCGCCGAGGTCGGTCGAGGCGCCGT
>JANNGZ010000358.1:0-3320 GCA_031404155.1 Burkholderiales bacterium | reverse complement strand
CGCTGGCTCGGCGGCGTCTGCGGCGGCATTGCCGACGCCACCGATGTCGACACCTGGCTCTGGCGCCTGGCCTTCACGCTGCTGCTGTTCGCCGGCGGCGCCGGCGCGGTGATTTACGTGCTGTTCTGGATCTTCGTGCCGGGCGAGTGACGCCGGCAGCGCAATCAACCCCACTCACCATGTCCAAAACTTTCGACGTCATCGTCATCGGCGGTGGCCCGGGCGGCTACATCGCCGCGATCCGCGCAGCGCAGCTCGGCTTCAACACGGCCTGCATCGACGAGTGGAAAAACGATACAGGCGGCCCGGCTCCCGGCGGCACCTGCACCAACATCGGCTGCATCCCGAGCAAGGCGCTGCTGCAGTCGAGCGAGCATTTCGAGCATGCCGGCAAACACTTTGCCGAGCACGGCATCGGCGTCGGCGCTTTGAGCCTGGACATCGCAAAAATGCTTGGCCGCAAGGACACGGTGGTCAAGCAGAACAACGACGGCATCCTGTACCTGTTCAAGAAGAACAAGGTCAGCTTCTTCCACGGCCGCGGGTCCTTCGTGAAGGCGAGCGAGGGCGGCTACGAGATTGCGGTGGCGGGAGCCGCGAACGAGCCGTTGACCGGCAAACACATCATCGTGGCGACCGGCTCGAACGCGCGCGCCTTGCCCGGTGCGCCATTCGACGAGGTCAACATCCTGTCCAACGACGGCGCGCTGCGCATTCCCGCGGTGCCGAAGACGCTCGGCCTGATCGGTTCGGGGGTCATCGGCCTGGAGATGGGCTCGGTCTGGCGGCGCCTGGGTGCGCAGGTGACAGTGCTCGAAGCGCTGCCCACCTTCCTCGGCGTGGTCGACGAGCAGATCGCCAAGGAGGCGCAGAAGGCGTTCAGCAAGCAGGGGCTGAAGGTGGAACTCGGGGTCACGGTCGGCGCGGTCAAGAGCGACAAGAAGGGCGTGAGCGTGGCCTACACCAATGCCAAGGGCGAGGCGCAGACGCTTGTGGTCGACAAGGTGATCGTCTCGATCGGGCGTGTGCCCAACACCGTCGGCTTGAACGGCGACGCGGTGGGCCTGAAGCACGACGAGCGGGGTGCGGTCGTGGTCGATGGCGACTGCAAAACCAACCTGCCCAACGTCTGGGCGGTGGGCGACGTGGTGCGCGGCCCGATGCTCGCGCACAAGGCCGAAGAAGAGGGCGTTGCGGTGGCCGAGCGCATCGCCGGCCAGCATGGGCATGTCAACTTCAACACCGTCCCGTGGGTGATCTACACCAGCCCGGAAATTGCGTGGGTCGGTGAAACCGAACAGCAGCTCAAGGCGCGTGGCGCCGCCTATCGGGCAGGCACCTTCCCCTTCATGGCCAACGGCCGCGCCCGTGCCCTGGGCGACACCACCGGCATGGTGAAGATGCTGGCCGATGCCAAGACCGACGAGATCCTGGGTGTGCATATCGTCGGCCCGCTGGCGTCGGAGCTGATCGCCGAATGTGTGGTGGCGATGGAGTTCAAGGCCAGCAGCGAAGACCTGGCGCGCATCTGCCACGCGCACCCGAGTTTGAGCGAGGCGACCAAGGAAGCTGCGCTTGCGGTCGACAAGCGCACCTTGAACTTCTAGTCCCGCGGACACCAGCCGTGGGAGTCCGCGCGTTCTATGAGCAGACGCTGCGCGAACGCGGCTACACCAGCGATCCCGCGCAATTGCGCGCGATCGATTCCCTGGAGCGCTGCGAGAACGAATGGGCCGACTACAAGGCGCGGCGCAGCAACGCGGTGACGAAGTTGCTGAGGGCCCCCTCGGCGCAGAGCGCCGTCCCCCCGGGGGGGAGTGAACCCGTCTTGAGGCGGCTCGGCGACTGGCTCGTTCGGCCGCCGATCCCGCGCGGCGTGTACATGTACGGTGGGGTGGGGCGGGGCAAGAGCTACCTGATGGACTGCTTCTTCCAGTCGGTGCCGCTCACGCGCAAGACCCGGCTGCACTTCCACGAGTTCATGCGCGAGGTGCACCGCGAGTTGCAGGAACTCAGGGGCACGGTGAACCCGCTGGACGAACTCGGCGTGCGCATGGCGCGGCGCTTCCGGCTGATCTGCTTCGACGAGTTCCACGTCGCCGACGTGACCGATGCGATGATCCTGCACCGCCTGTTGCTGGCGCTGTTCGCCAACCGCGTGTCGATCGTCACCACCTCGAACTTCCACCCCGACGGCCTCTACCCGAACGGGCTGCACCGCGAGCGCATCCTGCCAGCGATCGAGCTGCTGAAGGAGGGTCTCGAAGTCATCAGCGTCGACGCCGGCACCGACTACCGCCGCCACACCTTCGCCCAGGTGGCGATGTACCACTGCCCGCTCGGCGACGCCGCCGAAGCCGCGCTGACCCAGGCCTTCGAGGGTCTGGCCGAAACGCGCGACGAAGAACCGCGGCTGCATATTGAGCAGCGCGAGATCAGCGCACGGCGCAAGGCCGGCGGCGTGGTCTGGTTCGACTTCAAGTGGCTCTGCGGCGGGCCGCGCTCGCAGAACGACTACCTCGAAATCGCGAGCCGATTCCACACCCTGATCCTCTCCAACGTGCCGCAGATGGTGCCGCGCATGGCCAGCGAAGCGCGGCGCTTCACCTGGCTGGTGGATGTGCTCTACGACCGCCGCGTCAAGCTCGTCGTGTCCGCCGCGGTGCCCGCCGAGGAGCTCTACACCGAGGGCCCGCTGGCGCACGAGTTCCCGCGCACCGTGTCGCGGCTGCTCGTGATGCGTTCTGCCGAGTACCTGGCGCTGGCTCGGCGCGAGGTCGATACCTCGCTCACCTGAATGGCCGCGAAGATATGAAGCGCGCCTTGGTCCTGCTTTGCGGCCTGCTCGGCCTGCTCGGGTCGCTGGCGCAAGGCGCGTCTACGGATGCGCTGGAGCGCGAACGCATCGCCCGGGAGCGCAGCGCGGCGCAGGCGGCTTACTCGGAAGCCCAGCGCCGCTGCGCCGGCGAGTTTGCGGTCGAGGCCTGCCTTGCGCCCGCCCGCAAGGCAAGGCGTGCGACGCTCGACGGCCTGGCGCGCGAGTCGGCCCTGCTCGACAGCCAGGCCCGAAGGCACCGCGCCGCAGACAGCGCCTTGCGGGTCGAACGCAAGCTGCAGGCCTCGGCGCCGGCCGCCTCCGGCGACGCAACGGGCGGGCGCAAGCCGGCGCCGCCGCGCGCTGCGCGCGAGCGCGAGATGCCGAACGACGCGACCAGCGCCACCCGTGGTGACCCGCGCGGGACCGCTGGTGCGGATGGCGCTGCCGGCGCCCCTGCCATCGCTTCGGCGCGCGCCGCCGAGGCTTCTGGCCGGGTGCGCGC
>JANNGZ010000357.1:0-3195 GCA_031404155.1 Burkholderiales bacterium | reverse complement strand
TCGCAGCACCGCCTGGTAGGGCGGGCGGTCGTTCCAGGCAATGTCGATCACCGCTTTGATTTCTTCCGGAGTCAGTTTGGGAACTGGTTTGGCCATGGTGTCGGGAGCTCGGTGGGTCGGGGGGTTCAAACGGCTGTCGGGCGGCTGTCCAGCGGCGGCGCCTGAACGCGCAGCCGGCTCTCGCCCACCTGCACCTCGTCGCCCGCGTGCAGCTTACGTCCGCGGCGTGTCTCGGGCTCACCGTTGACCCGTGCCGCGCCGCTGGCGATCAACGGCTTGGCGCTGCCACCGAGCGTCAGGCCGCAGGCCTTGATCAGCGCCTCCAGGGTGATGTGTTCGCCGCGCAGGGTGAAGTCGACAGGGTTCATGGTGGGATGCATTGGACATCATCCCGGCCGCGTCGCGCCGAAACGCACGGCCGGCGGCGGGCTTGGGGCCACCCGCTGGCGCAAGCCGCAGCGCGCTCAAACCTCGACGCTCGCCCCATGCTCCGGCACGCCGACCCGCCAGCCCAGTTCGTCCTGGATGCGCAGGCGCAAGCTGTCGGCCGACGCGGGCTCGCCGTGCACCACGAAGGTCCGCTCGGGTGCGGTTTCGAAGCCGCGCAGCCAAGCCATCAAACCGCCCGCATCGGCGTGGCCTGAAAATCCTTCCAGGGGGCTGACCTCGGCCTTCACCGCCACGTACTCGCCATGGATCTTCACCTCGGGCGCTGCGGCAATCATCTGCGCGCCGCGGCTGCCGCCGACCTGGAAGCCGGGGAGGACGATGTGGTTTCGCGGGTTCGGTGCCATCGCTTTCAGATGGTGCAGCACGCGCCCGCCGGTGGTCATGCCGCTGGCCGAGATCACCACGCGCGGCCAGCGCGAGCGGGTGAGCCGCTGCGATTGCTGCGCGGTGGCGACCAGCGTCACGCCGTCGGTCAGGTTCGCGGCTTCGCGCGCGCCGATGCGCAGCAGCTTGCGGTGGCGTTGGTAGAGCGCGGTGGCTGCGGTGGCCATCGGGCTGTCGAGAAAGATCGGCAGCTCGGCAGCGCGTGGCTCAACACCACCGCGTCGATGTCTTTCACCGGCACCGCGGGCGGCGCCCAGTTGCGCTCGCGCAGGGTCTTGAAGCCCTGGAACAGGCCGCAGTCGAGCAGCACCTGCGCGTCGCCCGCCTGCACCAGATGTTTGGAGCGGGTGACCGTGTCGGCGGCGCCGAGGAAGGTGATTTTCATCGGCCGACTGTCGCCTGCAGCGCAGCGGCCGCGGTTGATCCAGATCAGCACCGCGGCCGGCCCGGCCCCGCAGACTTGCGGCGATGCCAAGCTCGACACTTGCGACCGTTGCGACCGTTGCGACAGGGGAGCCGCCCTGGGCCGCCGAAGCGCGCGGCGCGCGCAGCAGCGAAATCTCGCTGCGCCTGTCGGGGCTGCACTGCGCGGCCTGCGCCGGGCTGATCGAAGAGGCCGTCGGCGCGGTGGACGGCGTGCTGGGTGTGGTGGTGAACGCCGCGTCGCTGCGCGCCACGGTGCGCTGGGACCCGGCGCGCACCACACCCACGGCGGTGATCGACGCGGTGCGCCGCGCGGGTTACGGGGCCGCGCCGGACACCACGCAGGCGGCGCGCGAATTGCGCCGCGGCGAAGCGCGCACCGCGCTGTGGCGCCTCTTCGTGGCCGGCTTCTGCGCGATGCAGGTGATGATGCTCGCGGCACCGGCTTACGTGGCCGCGCCCGGCGACATCGCCCCCGACCTGGAGCGCCTGCTCGGCTGGGGTGCCTGGTTGATGAGCCTGCCGGTGCTGCTGATCTCGGCGGCACCCTTCTTCAGCGGCGCCTGGCGCGCCCTGCGCCAGCGGCACATCGGCATGGACGTGCCGGTGGCGCTCGGCATCGCGGTCACCTTTTTCGCCAGCAGCGCCGCGGCCTTCGCGCCGGGGGGTGTGTTCGGCAGCGAGATGTACTTCGACTCGCTCACCATGTTCATCAGCTTCCTGCTGCTCGGGCGCTGGTTCGAGATGCGCATGCGCCACCGCGCCGCCGAAGCGCTGGAAGCCGCCACCGGCGCGATGCCCGAGACGGCGCTGCGGGTCGGCACCGACGGCGCGGTCGAGACGGTGGCGATCGACCAGCTCGCGGTGGGCGACACGCTGCGGGTGCCGGTCGGCTCGGCCTTCGCGGCCGATGGTGTCGTGATCGAAGGCGAAAGCGAAGCCGACGAGTCGCTGCTCAGCGGCGAGGCGCGGCCGGTGCGCAAGGGCGTCGGCAGCAGCGTCGTCGGCGGCAGCGTGAACCTCGGTGCGCCGCTGTTGATGCGGGTGCAGCGCTGCGGTGCCGACACCCGCTATCAAAACATCGTGGCCTTGATGCGTGGCGCCGCCGCGCAGCGCCCGGCGTCGGCACGCTGGGCCGACCGCTGGGCCGCGCCCTTCCTGTGGGCGGTGCTGCTGCTGGCCGCGCTGGCCGCGGCGGTGTGGAGCGTGCTCGACCCGCCGCGTGCGGTGTGGGTGGCGGTGTCGGTGCTGATCGTCACCTGCCCCTGCGCGCTCTCGCTGGCCACGCCTTCGGCGCTGCTCGCCGCGGCGCAGGCGCTGGCGCGGCGCGGGGTGCTGCTGCGCCGCATCGACGCGCTGGAAACCTTGGCCGGCATCGATCGCCTGTTCCTCGACAAGACCGGCACGCTGACCACGCAGCGGCTGCGCTTCGAGGGCATGACGCGGATCTGGGGCGCGGCTGCCGATGGAGATGTGGATGCGGGTTCTGTGCATGCCGATGCCGCCGATCGCGCCGCCGAGCGGCTCGAAGAATGGGACCTGATGCGCATCGCGGCCTCGCTCGCGGCCTGGTCGCGCCACCCGCTGTCGCTGGCGCTTTGCGAAGCGGCGCCGCTGGCGAGCGCAAGCGCGGTCTGGCGCGAGGTGCAGGAGCAGGCGGGCGCGGGCCTCCAGGCGCGGGACGCCAGTGGGCGGCTGTGGCGGCTGGGCGCGGCGGCTTGGGTCGGTGGCGATGTGCCCGATGAGAACGCGAGTCGCAACGCTGCCGAACGCGTGGCTGAGAGCGCGGCCGAGGATGAAGGCCTCTGTGTCTTCCTCGGCCACGACGGCACAACGCTCGCGCGCTTTCAGTTCGACGAGTCGCTCGCCGAGGGCGTGGCGCAAGCGCTTGCCGAGCTGCGTGCCGACGGCGTCGCTTTGAGCCTGCTTTCCGGCGAC
>JANNGZ010000356.1:0-35081 GCA_031404155.1 Burkholderiales bacterium | reverse complement strand
GAGGAACTCAAGCGCAAGGGTGACTTCAACAAGGTGGCCGAGTTGCAATACGGCAAGCTGCCCGTGTTGGAGAAAACGCTGCAGGAGGCGCAAGCCAAGGAGTCCGGCAAGGCCAAAGGCGCGAAGGAAGGCAAGGGTGGCCCACAGTTACTGCGCACCATGGTCGGCGCCGAGGAAATTGCCGAGGTGGTGTCACGCGCCACCGGCATTCCGGTTTCGAAGCTGATGCAGGGCGAGCGCGACAAGCTGCTGCAGATGGAGGCCAAGCTGCACGAGCGTGTGGTGGGCCAGGACGAAGCGATCACCGCGGTGAGTGACGCGATCCGCCGCTCGCGCGCCGGCCTCTCCGACCCCGGCCGGCCCTATGGCTCCTTCCTCTTCCTTGGCCCCACCGGTGTCGGCAAGACCGAGCTGTGCAAGGCGCTCGCCGGATTCCTGTTCGACAGCCAGGACCACATGATCCGCGTCGACATGAGCGAGTACATGGAGAAACACTCCGTCTCGCGCCTGATCGGCGCGCCGCCGGGTTATGTCGGCTACGACGAGGGCGGCGCGCTCACCGAGGCGGTGCGCCGCAAGCCCTATTCGGTGCTGCTGCTCGACGAGGTCGAGAAGGCGCACCCCGACGTTTTCAATGTGCTGCTGCAAGTGCTCGACGACGGCCGCCTCACCGACGGCCAGGGCCGCACCGTGGACTTCAAGAACACCGTGGTGGTGATGACCAGCAACCTCGGCTCGCAGATGATCATGCAGATGGTCGGCCGGCCGACCGAGGAAATCCGCGACGCGGTCTGGAGCGAGGTGAAAGCACATTTCCGCCCCGAATTCCTCAACCGCATCGACGAGACCGTGGTCTTCCATGCGCTCGATGCGAAGCACATCGAGTCGATCGCCCGCATCCAGCTCAAGGGCCTGGAGGCGCGCATCGAGAAGATGGACATGAAGCTCGACGTGTCAGCCGCGGCGCTGGCCGAACTCGCCAAGGTGGGCTTCGACCCGGCCTTCGGCGCGCGGCCGCTCAAGCGCGCGATTCAGCAGCGCATCGAGAACCCGGTGGCCAAGCTGATCCTCGAAGGCCGCTTCGGCCCCAAGGACGTGATCCCGGTGGACGTGGACGACGGCGTGTTCAGCTTCTCGCGCGTGGTGCACTGAGCCGCGGCACCGCCGCCGGGCAGTGCCTGCTTGTTGGCCGTGGCAGGCCTTGCCTCGCTCAGGGGCGCGGCGGCTCCGTGGCGGCGGAAGTCGTCGAGGAGGTGGAGGCGGCGTTCGTGGCCGCGCCCGCGGTCGGCGTTGCCGCTGCCGCCGACGATGCCGCCGCCGCGTTGCCTGCAGCTCCCTTTGCGGCGAGCTTGGCGTGGCGCTGCGGCAGTTCGCGCACCCACTCCACCGGCACCGCGAAATTCAGGTTCTGGGTGTCCGCGCCCACCGAGCCGATCGTGGTGAGGCCGACCAGGCGGCCGGCGTCGTCGAAGAGGCCACCACCACTGGAGCCACCGGAGATCGCGGCAGAGGTCTGGATCAGGATCAGTTGGCCGGCATCGTTGCGGCGCAGCGAGGAAACGAGGCCGGCGCTCATCGTCAGGTCCAGGCCCTTGGGGTTGCCGATCGCGTATACCGCCTGGCCCACTGCGATCGGCGACGCGTCACGCAGCACCACGGTCGGCGCCAGCAGCTTGGGCGCGCGCAGCTGGCAGACGTCACGCTGCGGGTCCCACATCTCCAGGCGCGCGTCCAGGCTGCTGCCCTCGCGGCGCACCACCACCCGCTTGGCGCGCTTGAGCACATGGCAGTTGGTGACCAGCAGCTCGGCGCCGGTGACCACCGCGCTGCCCTGCCCGAGCGGCAGGCCGTCGCCGTCGTAGGTGAGCACCTTCCAGACGCTGGGCGAAACCAGCGCGTAGACCTCCTGCGGCGTCAGCGCGCGGCTGGGCAGCGCGGTCAATGCCAGTAGCAACAACAGCACGAGGCCGCGCAGGGCTGGCTTCGTCGGGCCGGTCTTCGCGGTCTTCGCGGTCGTCGCTGGGTTCATCGCGGGCCTCCTCACCAGCCTCATTGCGGAATCAGGCCCTTCAGATCGTCGGCGCTTGCGCCCGGCGTCAGCACGGCGTCGCTGCTGCCGCGGCCGGCGTTTTCGCTGCGGCCGGTCTTGCTCGCCTGCGCCTGGGCCAGCGCGACGCAGGCGTTGCTGCCTTGGTCGCGACGCACCGCATCGGCCACCGGGCGGATCTTGTCGGGGTCGGTGGCGTCCATCACGCGGGCGCCGCAGTTCATGCCTGGCACGCCGGTGACCACGCCACCGGCGACGAGATAGGTGCGCCCCGAGGCGGGGGTGAAGGACCAGCGCACCCGGCAGGCATTGGCGCCGGTGAACATCATGAAATCGACCGTGGTCAGGCGGTCAGCGACGAAGGCGGTGGACGGCGGCACCTGGCCGGCCTTGCCGGCACCCACGATGCGCGGGCCCTGGCAGCGGTCGGCGTCGTCGAGCACATAAACGCCGAAGAGATCGTTTCCGCTCACGGTGCCGCGCATTACCAGCTTCGCGGTCGGCCCGCTGGTCGGAGCCACGTGTTTCGGCAGGCTCGCGGGGCGCGTGGCGCAACCCGCGAGGCCCGCGGCGGCGGCCACGAGAACGGCCACGGGAAGCTTCGGCAAACGCCGGCAGCCGAGGGACACGAGGTGGGTCATGGCGATCGAAGCCCGAGGGGCCAAGGTGAAGGGACCGAGCCAGTCTAGAAGTCGCGGCCGGCGTCGGATCACGCGAGACGCTGCATTGCGTGCGGGATTCAACGCTGCCGGCGCGATGCGGGGCCGCTCGGCGCGTTCAGGCGATCGGCGGCTCGAGCAGCTCTTCGAGCCGCTGGAGTTGGCGCTGCACCAGGGTCACGTTGGCGACGTTGCGGTCGAGCACCGCGTGCAACACCAGCCCGGGGCGGTGCGGCAATGCGCGCAGCACGATGTGGTGCGCCGCCAGCGTCAGCGCCGCGTCCGGTGGGGCATGCCCGAGGCCCAAGGCCTTGGCGGCGTCGAGCATCGCGGCGAACAGGGACGCCCCCTGCGAGGCCAGCGCGGCCGGCCCCGGCCGGGCGCCGGCGTGGGCGATGGTCTTCTGTGTCGAGGCTTCGAACACGCAGCAACTCACCATGCCCTTGATCTCGCCACATTGCCGCACGAAATGCGCCACCGGCGTTTCCGCCGTGTTCGCCAGCCGCGGTCCGGCCTTGGGCACTTCGGGCATCGGCTGCATCGGCAGCGGCACGACATTGGGCGCCGCGGCCACGGTGGGCGCTCCGGTGGTCGGCGCGGGGCGCGGCCGCGGTTTGAATTCGGGCAGGGCCGCGATGGTCGACGCGGCGGATTCACCCAGGCGATTCCAGGCCCCGCTGATGAAGGTCCAGGCGTCGGCGGGGCGCGCCACATGGGGTGTGGTGCGCACCGTGATACCGGTGCCCGCGCCGAGCTGAGTGGCCAGGCCGGCGAGCGTGCCCGAGGTG
This sequence comes from Burkholderiales bacterium, assembly GCA_031404155.1. GTDB lineage: Bacteria > Pseudomonadota > Gammaproteobacteria > Burkholderiales > Burkholderiaceae_C > JANNGZ01. The sequence goes on along the minus strand of JANNGZ010000356.1, from coordinate 31,587 downwards.
GACAGCGGCAGCATCAGCAGTTGGCGGTTGTGCCAGCCGGGCCGGTTGAGCATTTCGCGCAGCGGTGCGAGCGCCGAGCTCATCGCATGCGGCGGCAGGTCGCCCACCATCACGACGCCGAGCCGGCTGTGCGCCAGCAACACACGGGCCAGCGCCTCGCGCACCTGGGTGTCGGCGTCGGTCTCGGTGGTGTACAGGCGCACCGCGGGCTTGCCGGCACCGACCTGGAGCTCGACGAACTCCAGCGTGGCCAGCGCAACGCCGTGGCCCTGGCGGCGGATCGTCAGCCGCTGCACATTGGCGCCGAGGGCCGAGGCCACGCCGCCGAGCAAGCGGCGCGAGGAGGCCGCGCCCACGTCGTGGATTGCGATGAACTCCGGCGCCAGATGTTCAAACTGCTGCTGCAGGGCTTCGTTGGCGTCGCAGACGACAAAGAGCTCCCACTGCCCGTTGCCCAGGTGGCGGCCGATGTCGCGTGGCGCGTTGCCGAGGTAGGCTTCCTGGTCACCCATGATCTGGGTGGCCGCGCCGACAGCGCGGGTGGATTGCCACTCGTCGTCGGGCGGGCGCGAGGTTTGCACCGACGCGTTCCAGCTTGACATTTCGTGTATCGACTTGGCCATGGGAATCCTGCTGTGGTCGACGCGGATTGTGGGCGCGCCGGGGCGGTTTGAACGCTGCGAGGCCGCGCCGCGTGTGGCGGATTGCCGGCATACGGGCTTCACAAAGCCCAAGGGCACCGCGCCGTGCGCGGATCGCCCCGCATCACCGGGCCCCTAGAATCCGCGCCCATGAATGCACAGACCCCCATCGCGCCGCCGGTCGTGATCGTCGGCGCCGGCTTGGCCGGGTTGACCGTGGCCTTGCATGTCGCGGCCACCCACCCGGTGGTGGTGCTGGCCAAGCGCAACCTCGACGAGGGTGCGACGGCCTGGGCGCAGGGCGGCATCGTCGGCGTGCTGGGCAGCGACGACAGCATCGACTCCCATGTGCGCGACACCCAGGACGCCGGCGCCGGCCTGGTCGACGAACAGACCGCGCGTTTTATCGCCGAGCACAGTGCGCAGGCGGTGCAGTGGCTGGTGGCCCAGGGCGTGGCCTTTTCGCCCGACCCCGAAGGCCCGCTCGGCCTGCACCTCACCCGCGAAGGCGGGCATGCGGTGCGGCGCATCGCCCACGCCGCCGACGCCACCGGCAAGGCGATCCACGACACCCTGCTCGACCTGGTGAAGCGGCACCCGAACATCACGCTGCGCGAGCGCTGGATGGCGGTGGACATCATCTCCTCGCGCCACCTCAAGCGTGAGGAGCCGAGCCGCTGCTACGGCGTCTACGCGCTGGACATCGACCAGCAGCGGGTGGAGACGCTGCCGGCCCGCGCGGTGGTGCTGGCCACCGGCGGCGTGGGCAAGGTCTACCGCTACACCAGCAACCCCGACACTTCCACCGGCGACGGCATCGCGATGGCCTGGCGCGCCGGCTGCCGGGTGGGCAACATGGAGTTCATCCAGTTCCACCCGACCTGCCTCTACCACCCGCAGGAGCGCAGCTTCCTGATCTCCGAGGCGCTGCGCGGCGAGGGTGCGCACCTGCGCCTGCCCGGCCGTTCCGCGGGCGAGGCGATCGGCGAGCGCTTCATGGCCGCGCACGACGAGCGGCTGGAGCTGGCGCCGCGCGACATCGTGGCCCGTGCGATCGACTTCGAGATGAAGAAGCACGGTGTCGACCATGTCTGGCTGGACGCGCGGCACCTCGGCGCGGCCTTCCTGGTGGAGCATTTCCCGACCATCCATGCGCGCTGCCTCAAGCTCGGCATCGATATCACGACGCAGCCGATTCCGGTGGTGCCGGCGGCGCACTACACCTGCGGCGGTGTGATCACCGACCTCGATGGCCGCTGCGATTTGCCGGGCCTCTACGCAGTGGGCGAAACCACCTACACCGGCCTGCACGGCGCCAACCGGCTGGCCAGCAATTCCCTGCTCGAATGTGTGGTCCTCGGCCGCACCTGTGGCGCGCATATCCTGGCCAGCGCGGCGCCTGCTACGCACAGCCTGCCGGCGTGGGACGAGAGCCAGGTGGAGAACGCCGACGAGCAGGTGGTGATCGCCCACAACTGGGACGAGCTGCGCTTGATGATGTGGAACTACGTCGGCATCGTTCGCACCACCAAACGCCTGGAGCGGGCGTTGCACCGCATCGACCTGCTCAAGAGCGAGATCGACGAGTACTACGCCAACTTCCGCGTCACCCGCGACCTGCTCGAGCTGCGCAACCTGGTCGGCTGTGCCGAGCTGATCGTGCGCTCGGCGCTGATGCGCCACGAAAGCCGCGGCCTGCACTGGAGCCGCGACTACCCGTATGCGCTGCCGGTGAGCTTCCCCACCGTGCTGATCGCGGCGGCACGCGGCGGTTAGCCCGCGATCAAGCCGCGATCAAGCTGCGCCGATGTTGGGCGTGAAGGCGGGCCGCGGCAGCGCGGTGGCGGCCGGGTTGCGCGCCACGAAGTCGAGCATGCGGTCGATGCAGCCGAGCGCCTTTGCGCGCACCGCTTCGTCGATGTGGATCTCGCCCGAGCCTTGCTCCAGGCACGCCACCACGCCCTGCATCGCGTTCATCGCCATCCAGGGGCAATGTGCGCAGCTCTTGCACGTGGCGCTGTTGCCCGCGGTGGGCGCTTCGATCAGCGTCTTGCCGGGCGCGAGCTGGCGCATGCGGTGCATCAAACCGTTGTCGGTGGCGACGATGTAGCTCGGCGCCTTGCCGTCGACGACCGCCTTGAGCAACTGGGTGGTGGAGCCCACCACATCGGCCAACGCCACCACGCTCTTCGGCGACTCCGGGTGCACCAGCACCATCGCTTCGGGATGTTCGCGTTTCAGCAGCTCGAGCTCCAGGCCCTTGAACTCGTCGTGCACGATGCAGGCTCCGTCCCACATCAGCATGTCGGCGCCGGTCTGCTCCTGGATGTAGCGGCCGAGGTGGCGGTCGGGTGCCCACAGGATTTTCTCGCCGGCGTCTTTCAGGTGCTTCACGATGGCCAGCGCGCAGGAGCTCGTCACCATCCAGTCGGCGCGCGCCTTCACGGCCGCGCTGGTGTTGGCATAAACCACCACTTTGCGCTCGGGGTGCGCGTCGCAGAAACGTGCGAACTCCTCCGGCGGGCAGCCGAGGTCGAGCGAGCAGGTGGCGTCCAGGTCGGGCATCAACACCCGCTTGTGCGGCGACAGGATCTTCGCGCTCTCGCCCATGAAGCGCACACCGGCCACGACCAGGGTTTGCGCCGGGTGGTCGCGGCCGAAGCGCGCCATCTCCAGCGAGTCGGCAACGCAGCCGCCGCTGGCCAGCGCCAGGTCTTGCAGGTCGCCGTCGACGTAGTAGTGCGCCACCAGCGCGGCGTCATGCGCCTTGAGCAGTGCCGCGGCGTGGGCCGTCTGCTCGCGCCGCTGTGCCGGGGTCAGCGCGGCGGGTACCTTGGCCCAGGCTTGCGCAGTGCAACTGGCGCCACTGGCGTCCTGGCGGGTGTAGTCGAAGAGCACTTGTTCCATGGTGTCATGGTAGTGCAGCGCCTCGCGCGCTGCCACGCGCTGCGCCATGACCTCAAGGCCCGGTGAACCCGCTGGGCCGCACGCGGACCGGTCAGCCGATATGGCGTTGCGCTTCGACCAGCTTGAAGCGCGCCAGGGCGAGGTTGGCATGTTGGCGGTCCAGCAGCGCCACCAGGCACAGGTCGGCGCGCCGGGACAAGCGGCGCACGATGCTCTGAAACGCGCCGGCGCAGACCATCACCTCTTCGACCGGCGCGGTCAGGCCCATCACCTGCGCGGCCTCCTGTTGCGCGCGCAACGCATGCGCCAGCGCCGCCGCCGCGACGCCGAGCTCGGGCGTCGTTGCGGAATTTGAGGCCGACGGCGCAGAGGCCGCCAGCGCCAGCTCCGGCCGTCGGGTTTCCGCGGCCAGCAGCGCGCCGGTTTCCACGTCCACCAGGCCCACACCCAACACACCATCGTCGCCGGCCAGGCCGCGCAACTGGCGCGACACCGCGGCCAGGTCGAAGCGTGTGTCCACGGCAGTGGCACCACCGCTGAACTGGTCCCAGCAGCGCAGCACGATGTTCCACACCGCCGAGGCTCCGGTGAGCGGCTCGTCGATCCACTGCACCCGCAGCGCGGCCGGCCACTGCACCTGGTCGATGCGCTGCGCGATCCAGGCCGCGTTGGGCGGCAACAGGAAGAGCAGGTAGGGGCATTTCCAGCTCGGGTGCCGCACCGCGAACTGCAAGGCGCGCAGCGCGGACTCGACAGCCTCGGGGGCCAATGCACCGACGATGGCCGCGGCCATGTGGCTGTGCTCCATCAGCACATGGGCCACGCGGTCGCTTTCGCCGCCCGCCGGGGCGTCGCGAATCTCGGCGCGGTAGAGCTTCAGGGACGGTGCGTCGCGGCGCGCCACCTGCGTGCGCTCGATCGCAGCCAGCGTGCGCAATGTTGCCGCGTCGCGCAACTGAACCCGCTCCACCGGCTGGCCGGTGGCGTCGGAAAGTGCCTTGATCACGCTGCCGGCCCACATCGCCATCGGGTCGAACAGGGTGATCACACGTTGGTCGGCCGCGGGCGGCGTTTGCGCCAGGTGCTCGCGCATCGCCACCGCGGCCGAGCCGGTGAAGTAGAGGTCGCTCGAATGACGGTCGACGATGCGGCCGTTGTCGGCCAGGCGTGGGTCGTTCACCTCGAACACCGCGGTGGCCGCGAAATCTTGCCTCTGCGCCATGCGCCGTGTCTCGTGGATACCAAGGTCTCCGAACAGCGATTTCAGCATCGAAGGGCGCGCAGCAACGGGCGTCGTTTGAGGGGTGGCTGACCTTAGCCGGAGTGGTGATCGGCGGGTGCGTCCAAGCGCTACAGGACCCTTGCGATCTCGTCGGAGTTCACGCAAGGCGGCACAAAGCCGCACCCAGGTGTTGCGATGCGGGCCTGGAATAACATCCACGGATGCACGCCAACGCAGCTTCGGCGACCTTGCTCGCCACCCGAGGCGCCGACGTTCGCACCATCACCCTGGTGGGGCTGGCACACGGCACGTCACACTTCTTCCACATGCTGCTGCCGCCGCTGTTCCCGCTGTTCATTCGGGACTTCGGAGTCAGCTACGCGGAGCTTGGCCTGCTGGTGACGCTGTTCTTCGCCATCTCGGGCATCGGGCAGGCACTGTCGGGCTTTCTGGTCGACCGTGTCGGCGCGCGGCCGGTGCTGTTTGCCGCACTGAGCTGTTTTGTGCTGGCCGCGCTCGCCGGTGCGCTGGCCCAGGGCTACAGCGGCTTGATGATCGCCACCGCGTTTGCCGGCCTGGGCAACTCGCCCTTCCATCCGGTGGACTTCACGATCCTGAACAAGCGTGTCTCGCAGCCGCGACTGGGCCACGCATTTTCGGCGCATGGCATCAGCGGCAACCTCGGCTGGGCGGTGGCGCCGATCTTCATGCTCGGCTTGACCGGGCTGACCGGGTCGTGGCGCTGGGCGCTGGCCGGCGCCGGCCTCTGGGCGCTGGCGCTGCTGTTGCTGCTGTCCTGGCAGCGCGAGGCGATCAACGACCGCGCCGGCGCGCAGGTGCACGATGCCGCGTCGAAGCTCGGGCCAGCAACCGGTGCCGTGGCCGCCGAACATCCGCTGGCCTTCCTGCGCCTGCCGTCGGTATGGCTCTGCTTCTCGTTTTTCTTCTGGTCCACCTGCGCCCTGAGCGCGATGCAAAGTTTTGCCGGCCCGGCGCTCGGGCGCATGTACGGGCTGCCGCTGTCGGTAACCGCCTACGTGGTTACCGGCTACATGGTGTGTGGCGCGATCGGCATGCTGCTCGGTGGTTTCCTCGCCGGCCGCGCGACCCATCTTGAACGCGTGATCGGCCTTTGCCTCACCGGCGCCGCGGCGATGCTCGCGCTGGTCGGTAGCGGCTGGCTGCCCGCTGGCGCGGCGGTGGTGGTGGCGTCGCTGGCCGGTGTGGGCACCGGCCTGGCGGGCCCTTCGCGCGACATGCTGATCAAGCGTGCGTCGCCGCCCGGCGCCACCGGGCGCGTGTATGGCACGGTGTACTCGGGCCTGGACCTCGGCTTCGCGCTCGCCGCGCCGGTCTTCGGTGCGCTGCTCGACCATGGCGCCGCCGGGGGTGTCTACCTGGGCGCCGCGGCAACGCTGCTGATGGGGGTGATGTCGGCCGGCCTGATCGGCATGCGTGTGGCGATGCGCGCGGGTCCCGCAGAAGTACGGGCTAAAGTGGCGGCATGAGCCGCCGGGCCGCTCCCGAGCCTGTCCTGAGCCTGGTCGAAGGGGCGAATACCGCAGTGCGTAGCACGGAGGTTGCCGGATGAGCCCGCACGGCCGCCCGAAGGGCGAATTCACCGCAGTGCGAAGCACGAAGGCTTCATGATGAGCGATACCCCCCCGTCGAACCCGAGCCGCCTGAGCCAGCCCCGACCCGCCGGCCACGCGCTGGTGGAGGCCCTGATCGCGCAGGGCATTCAAACCTGCTTCGGCGTGCCGGGAGAGAGCTACCTCGCGGTGCTCGACGGCTTTCACGAGCACGCCAAGCACATCCGCTTCATCGCCTGCCGGCAAGAGGGCGGCGCGTCCTTCATGGCCGAAGCGCAGGGCAAGTTGAGCGGCTGGCCGGGCATCTGCTTCGTCACCCGCGGCCCGGGTGCGGCCAACGCGGCAATCGGCTTGCACACCGCGTTCCAGGACTCGACACCGATGGTGCTGTTGATCGGCCAGGTGGCCAGCGACCAGCGCGACCGTGAGGCGTTCCAGGAAGTCGACTACCGGCAGATGTTCGGCCCTGGCACGCTCGGCATGGCCAAGTGGGTCGGCGAAGTGCAGGACGCCGACCGGCTTCCGGAGTACGTGGCGCGTGCCTTCCACACCGCGATGCAGGGCCGCCCCGGGCCGGTGGTGCTGGTGCTGCCGGAGGACATGTTGACGAAACTCACCTCGGCACCGGTGTTGCCACGTGTGGAGCCGGCGCTGGCCTGGCCCGCGCCGCAGGCGCTGCGCGATTTGCGCCAGTTGCTGCTGAAGGCCACGCGGCCGTTGGTGATTGCCGGCGGCAGCGGCTGGACGGCCGCCAGCGTGCGCGCGCTGCAGGCTTTCGCCGAAAAGTGGCACCTGCCGGTGGGATGTGGTTTTCGCTTCCAGGACACCTTCGACAACCGGCACCCGCTCTATGCGGGCGACGTGGGCATCGGCATCAACCCGAAACTCGCGCAGCGGGTGCGCGACGCCGACCTGGTGCTCGCGCTCGGCGTTCGGCTCGGTGAGATGACCACCGGCGGCTACACACTGCTCGATGTGCCACGCCCGAAGCAAAGCCTGGTGCACCTGCACGCGGGCCCCGAGGAACTGGGCCGCGTCTATACCGCTGACCTGATGCTTCAGTGTTCGTTGGCCTGCGCCGGCCCTGCCCTGGAATCTCTCGACGCGCCGGCAGAGCTGCCGTGGCGCCCATGGACCGACTCGGCCCATGCCGACTACCAGGCCAACCAGGAGCACCACGCGGTCGAACCGCTGGACATGGCGGTGGCGATGAAGGCGGTGCAACGCCTGGCGCCGCAGAACACGGTCTACACCAACGGCGCCGGCAACTTCAGTGGCTGGCTGCACCGCTATGTGCGCCTGCCGGGCTTGCAACACCACGGCCGAACGCAGCTTGCGCCGACGTCCGGGGCGATGGGCTACGGCGTGCCAGCCGCGATCGCGGCGTCGCTGCTGTACTCCGAGCGCACCGTGGTCAACGTGGCCGGCGACGGCGACTTCCTGATGACCGGCCAGGAACTCGCTACGGCGACCGGGTACGGGGCCGGGCGCGGCGCGGGCAAGCTGATCGTGATCCTGGTAGACAACGGCACCTACGGCACGATCCGCATGCACCAGGAACGCGAGTACCCGGGGCGGGTCAGCGGCAGCGACCTGTTCAACCCCGACTTCGCGGCGCTCGCGCAGGCCTATGGCTGGCGCGCGGCGCGCATCGAACGCACCGCGGAGTTCGAACCGGCATTCGCGGCAGCGTTGCAGGCCGATACGCCGACCCTGCTGCACCTCAAGCTCGATGCCGACGTGAGCACCTCGCGCACCACGCTGGGCGCGATTCGCGATGCGGCGCGAAAGCGCGGCGGGGCGGCAAGGTGATCGCGCGCAACGCAGCGCGCGGGCCTCTCGGCAGGCCTTGAAGGCAAGCTTGAATCCGGTCGCCGCGAGAACATCGAGTCAGCATCCCATGAGCATCAACCCGCTGTCCACCTGTGACCTCTGCGACCTGCACAAGGCCGACGCCAGCGGCGCCTTCCGCGTCCTGCCGCCGGTGTTCCACGACTTCGGTAAACGCCCGGCGTTTGCCGGCGTTGTGAGCAGCGTGAAGTGTTTTGAGGACAACTCGCTGTTGCGCGAGGCGGTCGGCTCGCCGGGGCTCGGTCGCGTGCTGGTGGTCGACGGTGGCGCGTCGGTGCGCCGCGCGCTCGTCGGCGGCAACCTGGCCGCGATGGCGGCCAAGAACGGCTGGGCCGGGATTGTGGTCGACGGCGCGGTGCGCGACGCTGTCGAACTCGCCGCCTGCGACATCGGCATCCGTGCCTTGGCACTGGTGCCGCTGCCCACCGAAAAGCGCAACGAGGGCCAGCGTGACGTACCGGTGCGGGTGCAAGGTACCGCGGTGGAGCCGGGCGACTGGCTCATCGCCGACGCCGATGGCATCGTGCTGATGCCCGCCCGTGATTGGGCGCCATGAGTGCTGCCAGCAAGGAGTGGGTTGTGACCCCGACAACACCGCAGCAGATTGAAGACGCGGCGCGCCATTGCCGCCGCCTCGTGACTCAGCGTGCGCTGTTCGCCGCGGGCGTGTCGATGGTGCCGGTGCCGGGCCTGGACTGGGTCACCGACGTGGGCGTGTTGATCAAGCTGCTGCCGCGCATCAACCAGGCTTTCGGCCTCACGCCGGAGCAGATCGACCGCCTCGCGCCGGACCAGCGCGTGGTGGTCTACAAAGCCATCGCCAAGGGCGGCGGTTTGCTGGTCGGCAAACTGGTCACCCGTGAACTGGTGCTGACCTTGCTACGCATCGTCGGCGTCCGCCTGACCACGCAGCAGGCCGCCAAGTACGTGCCGATCGCCGGCCAGGCTTTGTCCGCCGCGTTGACTTTCGGTGCGCTCAAGCTGGTCTGCGAGCAGCACATCAAGCAGTGCATGGCGGTGTCGCGCCAACTGGCGTTGCCGGCGCCGAACTCGGTGGTCTGACGGCGGCCACAGCGCCTGCGGCCGCTACAATCGGGCCCGAGTCGGGGCGTAGCGCAGCCTGGTAGCGCATCTGGTTTGGGACCAGAGGGTCGAAGGTTCGAATCCTTTCGCCCCGACCATCACACAACAATGCGCCGCAACTGGCCTGCCCGGAGGGACTCGAACCCCCGACCCCCAGCTTAGAAGGCTGGTGCTCTATCCAGTTGAGCTACGGGCAGCGTGGCGCGATTCTAGGCGGCGCGACGGCGTGCCAAGACGGGCTTGTTGGCGCGCGCCGCCGCTGCGGTCGACTCAGCCCTCACGCGTGCAATCGCGTTCACGCCAACGCCCGCCGTGCAAACGCCTTGCCGCGTCACACGCGCGGGCTCAGTGCCGCTTGTACTGTTCGGCGCCGAAGAGGATCTCGCGTTCCTTGTCGCCGCTGATCGGCTTGCGCTGCGCCGCGAGCACCTCCACCCCGCGCAGCACTGCGGGCCGTGCCGCGATCTCGTCGAACCAGCCTTTCAGGTGCGGGAAGTCGTTCCAGTCGATGCCCTGGTTTTTCCACGAGCGCAGCCACGGGAAGATCGAGATGTCGGCGATCGAGTATGCGGGCCCGGCCACGTACTTGCTCTTGGCCAGGCGCTTGTCGAGCACGCCGTAGAGGCGCTTGGCCTCGTTGGTGTAGCGCTCGATGGCGTACTCGATCTTCTGCGGTGCGTAGATGCGGAAGTGATGCGCCTGCCCGAGCATCGGCCCAACGCCACCCATCTGGAACATCAGCCACTGCATCACTTCATGCTTGCCGCGGGTGCTGTCGGCGAGGAAGCGGCCGGTCTTCGCCGCGAGGTAGAGCAGGATCGCGCCCGACTCGAAAAGCGAGATCGGCTCACCGTCCGGGCCCTCGGAATCCACGATGGCGGGTATCTTGTTGTTCGGGCTGATCGCCAGGAACTCGGGCTTGAATTGGTCGCCGGCGCCGATATCCACCGCGTGAACCCGGTACTTCAGCCCACATTCCTCCAACATGATGTGGACCTTGTGGCCGTTTGGCGTGGCCCATGAATACACTTCGATCATGACCTTGCGCTCCTGTTGCTTGTTGTCTTGCTCGATCGGCCGGGCAGCGCCGCTGGCCGTGGTTGGGGTCGAGTTCGCACTCTAGGGCATCGCCAAGATCGCATGATGAAATCGATTCGCCGCTGGATGTCCCCCGATGCCGCGATACCGGGCGCGGTTGCGGTGAAGGCCTGGGCCCGTGCCGCTGGGCATACCGTGCACCGCCTGCGCGAGGCTGGTGGCCACGAGGGTGTGGTGGTGACGCCGCGCGCCGAATCGCCCCGCTGGCGGCTGGAGTGGGGCACCCCGCAGCGCAGCTACTTCCAGGTTTGCGAGCTGCGCATGCGCGGCGAGCTCGGGGTGCAGGCGAACCTGCAGATGCTTCTGATCACCGCCGCATTGATGCAGCGTCTGGAGAAGCAGGTGTTCGAGCAGTACACCGAAGACCTGCAAACGCATATCGACGCACAGACGCCGGAGGAAGTGCGCTGGCTGGTGCTGCTGCGCAAGCTCTCGGGTTCGCACCTGGGCGCCCTGCGTGAGTCCTTCACCGTGGTGGGCAACCTGCCCGCGGCGCTGTCCCGTTGGATGAGCCCCGAGCTGCTCGGCGCCCTCGGCGCCGCCCGGCAGAGTTGGCTCGACGACGCCACCGACCTCACGATCGTGGTGCAGCACCGGCGCATGACCTTGCGCATGGCGATGGGCGAAGCTACCCCCGAGCGGCTGAGCGCGGCTGTGAGCCTGTTCGAGATGGCGCTGCGCGAAGCGCGCACCGTGGCCGAACGGTTCGCGAGCGCGCAGACCGAGGGCGGCGCGAGCACGATCCCGAGCCTTTGGAGCCGCTCGGTGGCCGAGCCGGTCGAGCCGCCAGCCGCCTGAGACGCGCCGGACGGGATGGCCTGCGCCTGACGGCTCGCGCTCTCCGCTCTCAATCGTCGTCGAGCGAAACGCTCCAGCGCTGCCAGTCGGCCAGCTGGCGGCGGTCTCGTTTGGTCGGGCGCCCAGCCTCGATCGCCTGCGCCGGGTCGGCGCCACCGAGCCGGCGCGCTTGCGCCGCATCCAGCCTGGCTTTGATGCTCTCCGGCGCTTCTTCGTAGAGCAACTGCGCTACCGGCGCGGGCCCGCGCATCGCGCTCAAACCGCGCACCAGCACGGTCCTCGTGCTGCCGGCATGGCGCAACTCGACCCGGTCGCCGACGCGGAGTTCGCGGGCCGGCTTGGCGCTCGCGCCGTTCACGCTGACCCGGCCCTTGGTGATCTCGTCACTGGCCAGGGTGCGCGTCTTGAAAAATCGCGCCGCCCAGAGCCACTTGTCCAAACGCAGGAGTTCCATGTCTGGCGCAAATTATCGGCCGCGACCGCCGTCGAGCGTTCGTGTTTCCCCTCATGCGCCGGAGGGTCGAATCGCCGGGGCGGCGCCGACAATGCGCAGATCGCCAACCTGCATTGCGGAGACCCCCATGCGTCGAGACACTTTCCTGAAATCACTGGCGGCGCTGGCCGCCGCCGGCACGCTGCCGCTGAGCGCGCAAGCCGCCGCCAACCTGAAGATGATGATTCCCGCCAACCCGGGCGGCGGTTGGGACTCCACCGGCCGCGCGCTCGGCAAGGCCTTGCAAGAGGCCGGCGTGGCCACCGCGGTGACCTACGAAAACAAGGGCGGCGCCGCGGGAGCGATCGGCTTGGCGCAATTCTTCAATGCCAGCAAGGGCGACGGCAACGCGCTGATGGTGATGGGTGCCGTCATGCTCGGCGGCATCATCACCGGCAAGCCGCCGGTGTCGGTCACGCAGTTGACGCCGGTGGCGCGCGCCTGACCAGCGAATACAACGTCTTCGTGCTGCCCGCGAACTCTCCCTTCAAGTCGATGAAGGACGTGGTCGAGCAGATGAAGAAGGACCCCGGCAGCGTGAAGTGGGGCGGCGGGTCGCGCGGGTCCACCGAACACATTGCCGCGGCGATGATCGCGCGCGAAGTCGGCGTCGACCCGAGCAAGATCAACTACGTGCCTTTCCGCGGCGGTGGCGAGGCGGTTGCCGCGATTCTGGGCGGCAACGTCAGCGTTGGCGGCAGCGGCTACAGCGAGTTTCAGCAGTACATCGAGGCCGGCAAGATGAAGGCCATCGGGGTCACTTCGGGCACCCGCGTCAAGGGCATCGATGTGCCGACGCTCAAGGAGCAGGGCATCAACGTCGAGATCGGCAACTGGCGCGGCGTCTATGGCGCGGCCGGCATCACCGAAGTGCAGCGCAAGGCGCTCTCAGACATGGTGGTCAAGGCCACCAAGACAAAGGCCTGGACCGAGTCGCTGGAGAAGAACAACTGGACGCCCGCGCTGCTCACCGGCAAGGAGTTCGAGGAATTCGTCGACCGCGACTTTGCGAGCCTGCGCGCGACGATGGTCAAGTCCGGCATGCTTTGACGCCGGCGACCATGACCAACGAGTTGCCGGGCGGTGTTGAGGCCGCTCGGTGCCTGCCGAGCGGCGGCGCCGACGGCACGGGGGGAAGGAGGCTGGCATGAGCGCATCGTCGTCGCGCGCGTTGCAGCAGACGCTGGTGGGCGCAGGCGCCCTGCTGGTTGGCGCCGTGTTGGCGTTCGGCGCGATTTCTATTCCTTCGCAAGCGGGTTATGCGGGTGTCGGGCCAAACTTCCTGCCGTGGCTCGTGGCGGTCGTGCTTCTCGTTTGCGGCCTGCTGCTGATCGTGCAGGCTCAGCGTGGCGGCTTCCGCGACATGGAGCCGCCCTCCGGCGGAGAGCGTGGCGACTGGCGGGCGCTGGCCTGGGTCTCGGCGGGCGTGCTGGCCAACGCCGCATTGATCACCATCATCGGCTTCATCCTCAGCTGCACCCTGTGTTTCATGCTGGCGGTGCGCGGCCTGCGCGGCTCCGAAGGCAAACCGGGTGGCGGTGCGATGCAGACGCTGCTCGACTTCGTCACCGGCTTCTTGATCGCGGCGCCCGCCTTCTGGGTCTTTTCAAAGGTGCTCGCGATCAACCTGCCCGGGTTGACCAGCACCGGCTGGCTCTGACCCCCGGCGCGCATGGACATCTGGAACCTGCTCCTCGGCGGCTTCGCCACCGCGGGAACGCCGATCAACCTGCTGTGGGCATTCATCGGCTGCGCGCTCGGTACCGCGATCGGGGTGCTGCCCGGCCTGGGGCCCGCGGTCACGGTGGCGATGCTGCTGCCGATCACGGCGCAGGTGGAGCCCACGGCGTCGATGATCTTTTTTGCCGGCATCTACTACGGCGCGATGTACGGCGGCTCGACCACCTCGATCCTGCTCAACACGCCCGGGGAAACCGGGACGATGGTGACCGCGCTCGAAGGCTTCAAGATGGCCAAGAGCGGCCGTGCCGGTGCGGCGCTGGCCACCTCGGCCATCGGCTCCTTTGTTGCCGGCACGATCGCGACCGTGCTGGTCACGCTCTTCGCGCCGGTCGTGGCGCAATACGCGGTGAAGCTCGGGCCGCCCGAGTACTTCATGCTGATGGTGCTGGCCTTCACCACGGTGAGCGCGGTGCTCGGCAAGAGCAAGCTGCGCGGCATCACCGCGCTGTTTATCGGGCTGGCGATCGGCTTGATCGGCCTCGACCAGATCACCGGCCAGGTGCGCTACACCGCCGGCATTCCGGAGTTCATGGACGGCATCGAGGTGGTGCTGATTGCGGTCGGGCTGTTCGCCGTGGGCGAGTGTTTCTACACCGCGCTCTACGAAGGCCGCAGCAAGCAGCAGCTCAACCGCATGAACAAGGTGCACATGACCGGCGCCGAGTGGCGCCGTTCCTGGCCGGCCTGGTTGCGCGGTACCTTCATCGGGTTTCCGTTCGGCACCATTCCGGCCGGCGGTTCCGAGATCCCGACCTTCCTGAGCTATGGTGTCGAGCGCAAGCTGAGCAAGCACCCGGAGGAGTTCGGTACGGTCGGCGCGATCGAAGGTGTGGCCGGCCCGGAGGCGGCCAACAATTCGGCGGTCACCGCCACGCTGGTGCCGCTGCTCACGCTCGGCATCCCGACCTCGGTGACCGCGGCGATCCTGCTTTCGGCGCTGCAAAACTACGGCATCAATGCCGGCCCGCAGCTGTTCGAAACCTCGTCGACGCTGGTCTGGGCGCTGATCGCGTCCCTGTACATCGGCAACGTGATGCTGCTGGTGCTGAACCTGCCGCTGGTGGGCATGTGGGTCAAGCTGCTGCGCATCCCGCGGCCGCAGCTCTACGCGGGCATCCTGATTTTTGCGACCGTGGGCGTCTACGGCATGCGCCAGAGCGCCTTCGACCTGGTGCTGATGTTTGCGATCGGGGTGCTCGGGGTGCTGATGCGGCGCTTCGACTTTCCCACCGCACCGGTGATCGTCGGCATGATCCTCGGGCCGCTGGCCGAGGCGCAGCTGCGCAACGCGCTGTCGATCGGCGAAGGGCGCTGGACGGTGCTGGTGGAGCGGCCGATGTCCGCCGTGCTGCTTGCCATCGTGGTGGCGGTGCTGGTGGTGCCGCCCCTGCTGCAACGCCGCGGCCGTAAGCCCGGCTAGCGCCGCTCGGAGCGCCTGCCCTTCACCGAACTGCGCCGCATGCGATCGCACGTTCGCGTTGCGCCGCCAGCGCGGCTTCAGTGGGTGCGGCGGAGTTCCAACCCTGCAGGTGCCGCATCGCGATGCTGCTCAGGGCATCAATCCACTCGTGGCGGTCGTTCAGGCAGGGGATGTACTGGAACTCACGCCCGCCGGCGCCGATGAAGGCGGTACGCGCTTCCTGGGCGATCTCCTCCAGCGTCTCCAGGCAGTCGGCGGCGAAGCCGGGGCAGATCACGTCGACATGCCGCACACCCTGCGCTGCCAGAGCCTTCAGCATCGGCTCGGTGTAGGGCTCCAGCCACTTGGCTTTGCCGAAGCGGCTTTGGAACGCGACCAGGAATTGCTCGGGTTTCAGGGCCAGGCGCTCGGCGAGCAAGCGGGCGGTCTTCTGGCACTCGCAGTGATAGGGGTCGCCGAGCCTGAGCGTGCGTTCGGGCACGCCGTGAAAACTCATCAGCAGTTTTTCGCCGCGGCCGTGAGTCTGCCAATGGCTGAGCACGCTGCGTGCAAGGGCTTCGATGTAGCCCGCGTCGTCGTGATAGTGGTTGACAAAACGCAGCTCGCATTGGCGGCGCTGCTGGGTGGCCCAGCGCATCACCACGTCGTTTGCGGTCGCGGTAGTCGCGGCCGCGTACTGCGGGTACAGCGGCAGCACCAGGATGCGGCTTGCGCCCTCGCGCTTTAGTTCGTCGAGCACCTTGCCGATGGCCGGGCTGCCATAGCGCATCGCGTGCCGCACCAACACCGGGTGGCCACGCTCGCCAAGGTAGCCGCGCAGCAGCGTGGCCTGCCGCTGGGTCCACACGGCCAGTGGCGAGCCTTCAGGCAGCCAGACGCTGGCGTACTTGGCGGCGGACTTCGCCGGCCGCAGGCGCAGGATGATGCCGTGCAGGATCGGACCCCAGATCAGCCGCGGGATCTCGACCACCCGCGGGTCGCTCAAGAACTGCGCGAGGTAGCGCCGCAGCGCCGAAGCTGTCGGCGCGTCCGGTGTGCCGAGATTGATGAGAAGCACCGCGACACGTTCGGCGCGCCCGTGCTGGTGTTCGGCATCGATGGGGTGCGGGGACATCAGGAAACCTTCGTGCTTTGCACTGCGGTGTTCGCTCTTGGGGTGGCCCGGCGAATTCAGGCGCGCCGATTGTCGCCGCTCGCGGGGCGCGCCCGCGCCGCGTCAGATCGTGTCGAACAGGTCCGGCGGGTGCTGCGGCGCGGTCTCTGCGAAGCGCAGCACCTCAAAGCGAACGATCGGCGCCAGCGGGTCGTCGGGAGGTGCGCCGAGGCCGATGCGGCCGCTGCCGTGCAAGGTGCAAGCGCCCCGGCGAAGGCTCAACACCGCCTCGTCGCCCGAGAAGCGCACATAGGTGCCGTTGTAGCTCAGGTCGGTGAGCTGAAAACTGCCGCCGTGCCAGTCGATGCGCGCATGCGAGCGCGAGACGCGGGAGTCGTCGACGCAGAACTCGCTCTGCGGGTTGCGGCCGAGCACCACCGGCATCTGCTGGGCGGCGTAGGCGCGCCGCAGATCCACCCAGGCCAGGCGCACGCCCTCGGGTTCGTTGGCCGGCGTCACGTCACCAAACTGCGTGGCGGGCATGTCGCCCACACGTTTCAGGCCGAGCAGGTAGACCTGCACCGGCTCGGCGCGCCCGCGCAGCCGCATCCGGTCCAGGCTCAGGAAGCGCGAGCGCACCAGCGGCGACAGGCCTTTGTAGACCTCGCCGGTGATCAGGGTTTCGTTGTCGCCGGCATGGTCGAGCAGCCGAGCGGCCACGTTCACCGCGTCGCCATAACAATCGCCCGCCATCTCGACCACTTCGCCGCGTGCCAGGGCCACCTGCAGGCGCAGGCCACGAAGCCCTGCGGAGGCACCGTGCTCCTGGCCGCGCGAGACCAGGCGCTCCAGGTCTTCATGCATCTGCGCCGCGGCCTGCGCGCCGGCGGGCGAGGTGTCGAACGCGGCCATCAAACCGTCGCCCAGGGTTTTGACCACTTGGCCGTCGCAATTGGCGACGCTGCGGGTGAGTGCGGCCACCGTGTGCGTGACGACCGACGTGGCCTCGGCATTGCCGAGCTGCTCGAACAGGCCGGTGCTGCCGCGCAGGTCGGCAAACAGAACAGTGCGTTCGGCAATGCGGGTCATCGGATGCGGGGTTCGCGTGGCGTGCAAAAACGCACGGAGTTTAGCGTCGACCAATGGAAAAGGCCCGGCAATTACCGGGCCCGTGCGTTTGTTGGCAGGCTTGCGGCCCGCCGTTGTTGCCGTCGGACAGCCTAGGGCCTGTTCGCACGCGCATCCGTAGTGTGAACAGGCCCTAGAGGTTGTCCAGGTAGGTGCGCAGCTTGTCCGAGCGGCTCGGATGCTTGAGCTTGCGGATCGCCTTGGCTTCGATCTGGCGGATGCGCTCGCGCGTCACGTCGAACTGCTTGCCCACTTCTTCGAGCGTGTGGTCGGTGCTCATCTCGATGCCGAAGCGCATGCGCAGTACCTTGGCCTCGCGCGGCGTCAGCGAGTCGAGAATGTCCTTGACCACGTCACGCAGGCCGGCTTGCATCGCGGCCTCGATCGGCGCGGTGTTGTTGGTGTCCTCGATGAAGTCGCCGAGATGGCTGTCGTCGTCGTCGCCGATCGGCGTTTCCATCGAGATCGGCTCCTTGGCGATCTTCATGATCTTGCGGATCTTGTCCTCGGGGATCTCCATCTTCTCGGCCAGTGTGGGCGCGTCGGGCTCGAAGCCGAACTCCTGCAAATGCTGGCGCGAGATGCGGTTCATCTTGTTGATCGTCTCGATCATGTGCACCGGGATGCGGATCGTGCGCGCCTGGTCGGCGATCGAGCGGGTGATCGCCTGGCGGATCCACCAGGTCGCATAGGTCGAAAACTTGTAGCCGCGGCGGTATTCAAACTTGTCTACCGCCTTCATCAGGCCGATGTTGCCCTCCTGGATCAGGTCGAGGAACTGCAGGCCGCGGTTGGTGTACTTCTTGGCGATCGAGATCACCAGGCGCAGGTTGGCCTCGATCATTTCCTTCTTGGCATCGCGCGAGGCCTTTTCGCCCTCGTTCATCTTCTTGTTGATCGCCTTCAGGTCTTCCAGCGGCACCACCGCGCGCGACTGCAGGTCGGTGAGCTTCTGCTGCAGTTCCTGCACCGGCGGCAGGTTGCGCAGCAGCACGGCGCTGTAGGGCTTGTTCGACGCGATTTCCTTCTCCGCCCACTTCAGGTTGAGGGCGTTGGGCGGGAAGTGCTTGATGAAGTACTCCTGCGGCATGCCGCACTTGTCGACCACGATCTTGCGCAGCTCACGCTCGTAGCGGCGCACATCGTCGACCTGCGAACGCAGGATGTCGCACAGCTTCTCGATCGTCTTGACCGTGAAGCGGATGCTCATGATCTCCGCGCTCACCGACATCTGCGAGCGGTTGTACGCGGGCGACTTGTAGCCGTCGCGCTCGTAGGCCTTGCGCATGCGCTCGAAGTGGCCGTTGAGCGCATCAAAGCGCACCAGCGCCGCGTTCTTCAGCTCCTCGAGCTTCTTGGTCAGCGCCTTGCTGCCGCCTTGGCCATCGTCGTCCTCGTCTTCGTCGAACTCGTCGAAGTCTTCTTCGGCCACGTAGTCGTCGGCCTCGGCCTCGGTGACGAAGCCGTCGACGACTTCGGAGATTTGCATCTCGCCCTTGCGCAGCCGGTCGGCCATCGCGAGGATCTCGGCGATGGTGGTCGGCGATGCGCTGATCGCGTACATCATCGATTGCAGGCCGCCTTCGATGCGCTTGGCGATCTCGATCTCGCCTTCGCGGGTGAGCAGCTCCACGGTGCCCATCTCGCGCATGTACATGCGCACCGGGTCGGTGGTGCGGCCGAACTCGGAGTCGACGGTCGACAGTGCGGCCGCGGCGGCCTCCTCGGCCTCTTCTTCGGTCGCGGTGGCGCTGGCGCCGCCGGCGATCAGCAGCGTTGCCGCATCCGGCGCCTGCTCGTACACCGCAATGCCCATGTCGTTGAGCATCGAGACGATAGCCTCGAGGATTTCGTTGTCCACCAGCTTCTCGGGCAGGTGATCGTTGATCTCCTGGTGCGTGAGGAAGCCACGCGTCTTGCCCATCTTGATGAGCGTCTTGAGCTCCTGCCGGCGCTTGGCCACTTCCTCTTCGGTGAGCTGTGTCTCGTCAAGGCCGAACTCGCGCATCAGCGCGCGCTCCTTGGCGCGCGACACCTTCATGCGCAGCGGCTTGACCTTGGCCTTCTCGGCCTCGTCGGCCACCTCGGCGTCGGGCTCGAGGTCGGCTTCGACGTCGCTGAAGTCTTCCTCGATCACGGCGTCCTTGCCCGTCTTGCCGGCCTTGGCTTCGGGGGCACCCTTGGCACCACGCCTGCTGGCTTCAACCGGTTTGGCGTTCTTGGCCGCGGCCTTCGGCAGCACCTTGGCGGGGGCCGATTTCGAGGCCGCAGCTTTGCCGATTGCCAAGCTGGCGCTGCTCGCGGCGGACTTCGATTTGTCGTCGGGCGCCTTGCGCGTGGCAGGCGCGGCCTTGGTCGCGGGCTTGGCTGCGGCTTTGGCCGGTGCGGCGGCTTTCTTAGCGGTCATGCGGATCCTCAAGGATTGAAGCAATTGCGGCGGTTCGTGTCGGTGTCGTGTTCGGCATCGTTGCGACGCGGCCCGAGCGCACGCCCCGCGGTTGCGGCCAGCATGCGGCCGCACACCACCGGCCCGGGGTTTCAGGGGCGCCTGGACGAGCGTCGGACGGGCAAGCTCGCATGAGCGTGACGGGTCGTGGTGCAAGCGCAGTCCTTGCGGGAGTGGGGTGGCCTGCTGTGATACCCGTGTCGCGGGTGGCCGGGGCCCGGAGGTGCTGCTGATGCCGATACCACAGCGAGATTGCCGCTGCAACGAACCCGCAATTATCGTCGATCCGGCGGCGGGCGTCAAAAGCCCACGCCGTGCCGCGGCGGGTCAGCCGGAGCTTGGTGCGCCGGCCGCGCCGGATTTCAGCTGGCGGCGCCGCTCGGCCAAGGACTGGTAGGCCGCCCGGGCGTTTGCATCGCCGAGGACCGACGGCAGCATCGCGCTCAAGCGCCTGTCGAGGTCGGCGAGCAGGAGCATGTTCAGCGCTGCACGCAAGTCGGCCGGCTCGGCGTCATCGTCGGCGGGGTCGGCCGAGAGGGTCTGGCGCAGTGTTTGAGCCATTCCCTCGTGGACGGCCACCGCGGCCTGCACCACGGCCCAGGGCCTGGCACCGTGCTCCGCGAGCTCACGTTCGAGCCAGGCCAACAACTCGCCATGCGGCGCCGGCAGGGCATGCAGCAGGTCGAGGTCCTCGGCGCTGAGTTCGTTCCACCATTGGCCATGGGTGAAGAGCATGTGCACGACATGGTCTTCCGGGCTGCGAGGTCGGCGCGTCGCGCGGGCCGCCAGCGAACGGGCGCGCGTTGGCGCCCTCGGGCGGTGCTCGCCGTCACCGCTGCGCGGACCGGCCACGGACGAGGTGGCCCAGGCCTGCGCGAGCTCGGCATCGGCAAGCTCCGCCTTGCGCGCGATTTCACTGAGCATCTGGCGCCGCAGCCCGCCGTCGGGCAGCAAGGACCACAGCGGCCGCGCCTGCGACAGAAACCGCGCGCGGCCTTCGGGCGTGCCCAGGTCGCAGTCCTCGTGCGCCACGTCGACCAGCTGGCGCGACAGTGTTGCCGACTGATCGATATGACGCTGGAAGGCGTCGGCGCCGTATTCACGAACGAAGGAGTCGGGGTCGTGCTCCGGCGGCAGAAACAGGAAGCGGATGCTGCGGGTGTCGCTCGCGTGGGGCAGGGCGGCCTCAAGTGCCCGCGCCGAGGCGCGGCGCCCGGCGGCGTCGCCGTCGAAGCTGAAGACCACGCCCTCGGTGAAGCGGAACAGCTTGCTCACATGTTCGGCGGTGCAGGCGGTGCCCAGCGTGGCGACCGCATTCTCGATGCCCGCTTGCGCCAGGGCCACCACGTCCATGTAGCCCTCCACCACCAAGGCATGGCCACGTGCGCGGATCGCCTGTCGGCCCTCGAACAGGCCGTAGAGCTCGCGGCCCTTCACGAAGACCGGGGTTTCGGGGGAGTTGAGGTACTTGGGCTCCCCGCTGTCGAGCACCCGGCCACCGAAGCCGATGGTGTCACCCTGCACCGAGCGGATCGGAAACATGATGCGGTCGCGGAACCGGTCGTAGCGCTTCTGGGTTTCAGGCTCATCGCCCTGCACGATGACCAGCCCGGCCTCGGACAGGACTGGGTCGTCGTAGCTCGGGAATGCGCTGGCCAGGCTGCGCCAGCCCTCGGGCGCGTAGCCGATGCCGAAACGTGCCGCGATCGCGCCGGTGAGGCCGCGCCGCTTGAGGTAGTCCACCGCGCGAGGACTTGCCTTGAGCTGCGCGCGGTAGTGGTCGGCGGCGCGCTCGAGTACCTCGGTGACGCTGGCGCGGCGTTCCTTCTGGCGTGCGGCTTCGGCACGGTCGTCGTTGCTGCGGCCGTCGTCTGGAACCTGCAGCCCGACGCGCTGCGCAAGCTCGTGCACCGCGTCGACAAAACCAAGCCCGCCGCTTTCGATCAGGAAACGCAGTGCGTCGCCGTGCACGCCACAGCCGAAGCAGTGGTAGGTCTGGCGGCTCGCGCTGACGATGAAGCTCGGCGACTTCTCGCCGTGGAAGGGGCACAGGCCTTTGTGGTTGATGCCGGCTTTCTTGAGCTCGACATGCCGCCCCACGACTTCGACGATGTCGGCGCGCGAGAGCAGTTCCTGGATGAAGCCCGGTGGAATCACGGGTGCAGTCTATCGAACGCACTTTGGTCGCACTTTGGTCGCTCTCGGCGTGACAAGGCCACTGCCGCTGCCTGGCGGCGGGGCTTCGCTGTCGTCGTGGCTAGCCACCCGGGTCGGCGCCAAGTGCGCCGAGCGCTCAGCCCGGGCTGAGCCCGGCCACACGCGCGCTGGCGTCGTCGTCGGCGCTGAAAGCGGTGCTCAGCACGAAGGGCCCGCGGAAATCGCGCACCCAGCGGTAAACATCCGACGCCGGCATTGGCGCGGCGATGCCCATGCCCTGGCCGATGTCGCAGCCGATCTCGATCAGCAAGCGCGCCTGCGCCGCGGTTTCGACACCTTCGGCCACCACGGTGCAGCCGAAGGTTCGCGCCAGGCCGATCACACCTTCGACGATGGCCAGGTCTTGCGGGTCGTCGAGCATGTTGTGCACAAACGAGCGGTCGATCTTGAGCACGTCCACCGGCAGGCGCTTGAGGTAGGTGAGGGTGGAGTAGCCGGTGCCGAAATCGTCGAGGGCGAAGCGCACCCCGAGCTGGCGGCAGCGCTCCAGCAGCGAGGAGGTGTACCCCACGTCGGCCAGCGCCGCGGTTTCCAGCACCTCGAGCTCGAGCCTGGAGCCGATAGGGCGGGTATGGCGGGCGAGCAGCTCGGCCAGGCGCTGCGCGAAGTCGGGTTCCTGTAGGTGGCGTGCCGACACGTTCACGCTCACCGAGAGGTCCAGCCCCATGCGCTGCCAATGCGCGAGCTGGTCGAGTGCCTGTTCCAGCACCCAGTCTCCGACCCGGGCGGAGAGCCCGGTATGTTCGATCAGCGGCAGGAATTCCGCCGGCGGGATCATGCCGTGCTCGGGGTGGTTCCAGCGCAGCAGCGCTTCCATGCCCAGCACCGGGCCGCGGCGCATGTCCACTTTGGGTTGGTAGTGCAGCACCAACTCATGTTCGTCCAGCGCCTCCTGCAGGCGGCCGATGGCGAGCACACGTTCTTCGGTGCGCCGGCTGTGCTCGGGGTCGAAGAACAGGTAGCCATTGCGGCCGGCTTGCTTGGCGCCGTACATCGAGTGGTCGGCATGGCGCAGCAGGGTGTCGGGGTCGCTGCGGTCCAGCGGGTAGATCGTTGCGCCGATGCTGGCGCTCAAGACCACCGGCGGCGCGCCCGCCTCGATCGGGTAAGGCTGCGCGATTACGCGCAACACCCGTTCCACCGCGAGCCTGGCCTCCTCGGCGGTGCCGGCGCGCAGCAGCAGAACGAACTCGTCGCCGCCGAGTCTCGCGGCGATGTCGGAGCCGGTGGCGTGGTTGCGCAAGGCGCCGCGCAGGCGCTGAGCAAGTTCCACCAGCAGCCGGTCGCCCGCGGCATGGCCGTGGGTATCGTTGACCGGCTTGAAATGGTCGAGGTCGAGGTAGCACACGACGAGCAGGTGGCCTTCACTCTGGCTCGCGGCCATCGCGCCGGCCAGCATCTGGCCGAGCCGGGTCCGGTTGGGCAGGCGGGTGAGCTCGTCGAAGTTGGCCTGCCGCTCCAGGCGTTCGCGTTGCAGGCGCTGTTCGGTGATGTCGGAGATCACGAGCATGTGGTAGCGGGTGGCGCCTTCAGTGTCGCGAACCGCCGAAATGGTGAGCTGGAGCGCGCAGGGGTCGCCGTTGCGCCGGCGTTCGATGACTTCGCCGCGCCAGGTGCCGGACTCCTCCAGGCTCTCCCACATTTCGCCATGACGCGATGCGCTCGCAGCGCCGCTGATGCCGGCTTGCAGCAGCGTGGGCACATGGCCAATCAGTTCTTCGCGGGTGGCGCCGGTGATCTGCAGGTAGGCCGGGTTGACCTCCAATACGCGCAGCTGCGCGTCGGTCACCAGCAGCCCCTCGTGCAGGTGGTCGAACACGTTGCTCGACAGGCGCTGGCGCTCCTGCGCGTCGCGGCGGTCGCTGACGTCGGCGACGGTTGCAAGCACCCTTAGCGGCAGGCCTTGAACTCCACGCTCGACCACCATCGCGTGGCACTCGAACCAGCGCCAGCCATTGGCCGTCGCGATGCGCAGCTGCACGTCGGTGCGGTCGCACCCCGGCGCCGCCAGGCCATCGATCATCAGGTGCGCACGCGGTACATCCTCAGCGTGTACCCGCTCCATCCAGCGCCGCGGCGAAGAGGTGAGTGTGCCGTCGGGGTCGTTGAGCAGTGTGCGCCAGCGCCGCGAGGTGAAGCTCGCGCGGCCGCTCGAATCCCATTCGGCGACGCCCAGGTTAGACGTGTCCAGAGCGTCCTGCCAGCGCTCCTCGTGGCGCGACAACTCGCCCAGCAGCGCGTGGATCAAAAGGGCCATCGCACACAGACTGGCGGTGTAGCCCCAAAGCAGCATCGCGCCTTGAAGCGACTCGCCACTGTGGAAGGGGCCCAAGCCGCGAGACGTGGCGAGCGAGGCCACAACGGCCAGCGCAGCGATCACCGCCGACGCCACATGCAACTTCCCCCGCATCACCAGCCAGCAAAAGAAGAAATGCGGCGCGAACGCCAACGGCGTCAGCGCTGCGCGTGTCTGGCTTTGCAGGAAGAAGGCCGAAGACGCACTCATCACCGCGGCGGCCACCAGTGCCGCGGTTCCGAGGGTGTCGCGTTGCGCTGCACTCCAGCGCGACCAGAGCAGCAGCGGCACGCTGGCAAGCAGCACCCCGAGCAGATCTCCCATCCACCACACCTGTACCGCCTCGGCGACGTCTTTGGCGGCCAGCGAACGAGCCGACCAGAGCCAGAACGTGCCATTGGCAGCGCTGAGCGCCGAAGCGCCGATCGACGCGGCGATCAGCAAGCCCAGGTCCAGCCGCCGCTGCATGCGAGCGTCGAAGCCCTGTTGCGTCAGCCAGATCGCAGCCAGCACGGCACCCAAAGTGTTGCCCACGGCGATCGCCGTCGCGGTGGTCGGCGAAGCGCCGGCAGCGAGGTTCACCAGCGCCGAGCCGAGCAAGACCGCGGGCCACAGGGACAAGCTCCAGCCGAGCAGCGCCGCCAGTGCAACGCCAGAGGCCATCCAGATCAGCGCGATTTGAGTGCCGATCTGGGGTGCCGTCAGGCCCAGGCTGCCGGCGGCGATATAGCCCAGCGCAACCACCACAGCGCGCAAAAGCCACCGTCGAAAAGGCCAAGCTCCAGGCGGCAACAACTGGTGGACGTTGAACGCTATCGGCATGGGGCGCGGGCTGGGGAGCGCTGCATCCTAGCAGCGGCACATCTCGACGTTGGCAGCCGCTTTGCCGTGGTTTCGTTGCGCCCGGGGGTCAAATTCTCAAACGGCAAAGTCGCCGAGCTTCTTGCCTTGCGCGATGGCGGCCTTGAGCCAACGTGGTTGCAGCCCGCGGCCGGTCCAGGTTTCGCCACTGGCGGCGTTTCGATACTTCACCGCCACCTTGGCCGATGTTCCGGCCTTCTTGGTGGCGGTCGTGGCACGAGCGCTCAGATCCGCGATGGTCAGGCCATGCTCGGCCATCAACGCGCGAACCTTCGCCACCGCATCCACCTTGAGGTTCTTGCGGGTTTCCAGGATTTTCTGGTCAAGCACAGCTTTCTGGGCCAGCAGTTCGTCAAGTGGGTTCATCGGGCGCCTCAGGATACGAAAACGCCGAATATAACGGCATTAACGGCGTTGGAGAATCCACTGTTGTCCCGACGCTCGGAACCACCTTGCGCCCGACGGTCAGCGGTAGCCCACCCGATCCAGCATCTGCTGGACCTTGACCTGGTTCATCCCGATCACCGCGGCCGGAATCGAGTCCGCCTTGAAAGGACCAAGCGTCTCCAGCGCCGGGTTGGTGAACTTGGCTGAGGCCACGACAGGCCATTCGTTGTTGCCGTCGGCAAAGTGTTTCTGGGCGGAATCGCTGACCAGATACTCGAGGAACTGACGCGCGGCGTGGCGGTTGCGGGAATGCCGTGCAACGGCGCCTCCGGCGATATTCATGTGAGTTCCGAACGCCGCCTGGTTCGGGAAAACGGCCGCGGTGCGCGCCACCACGGCCTGGTCATCCGCCTTGGTTGAGCGCATCAGGCGGGCGAGGTAGTAGCTATTGGTCAGCGCCACCGCGCATTCGCCGCTGGCCACCGCCTTGATCTGGTCGGTGTCGCCGCCCTTGGGGTCGCGGGCCATATTGCCCACCAGCCCCTTCAACCATTTTTCGGTAGCCGCGGGTCCGAGATGTTCCTGCATGGCGCCGAAAAGCGACAGGTTGTACGGATGTGAGCCCGACCGGGTGCACAGCTTGCCCTTCAGGGCGGGGTCGGCGAGTTTCTCGTAGCTGTCGACATCGCTTCGCTTGATGTCGGCCTTGTTGTAAACAACCAGCCTGGCGCGCGTGGACAAGCCAAACCATTGCGAGCCCTGGCCCGAGTCTTTGCTTCGCAACTGCGGCGGCACGCGGGCCTCGAGTATCGGGCTGCGCAGCGGTTGAAACAGACCGCCGATTTCGGCGCGCCACAGCCGCGCGGCGTCGACCAAAAGGATCACGTCCGCCGGGCTGGCAGAGCCTTCGCTGTTGAGCCGGGCCAGAATGCCGGCGTCGTCAGCGTCGACCCGCTGGATCCGAATGCCGGTGGCCTTCGTGAACTCGGCGTAAAGCGCGTCGTCGGACGGGTAGTGCCGGGCCGAATACACATTCAGAACCCCGTTGTCCTGAGCGATTGCCGCGCCAAGTCCGAACGACAGCAGGAGGGCAAGGAGCAGGTGTTTCATTGCGCTTGATCGTGGGTGGCTTCAACGATCGGAAGCTTATCATGTAATGAGAATCATTCGCATTTAAAGGCCTACGCGGGTGCGGTCAAGGACTCATCACGCCCCTACAACCCACGACGCTGTCGGCGGCAACTCTGTTCGTGCCACATGGAGTGCTCTACGCAGTCGGCGGCACGTAGCCCGCCGGCTTGTCACCGCCATCGCCGAAGAAGAACTGCTCCATCTGGCGCGCGAGGTACTGGCGAGCCCGAGCATCCGCGAGGTTGAGCCGGTTCTCGTTGACCAGCATGGTCTGGTGCTTCTTCCAGAGCTCGAAGGCTTCCTTGCTCACGTTGTCGTAGATGCGCTTGCCGAGTTCGCCCGGGTAAGGCGCGAAGTCGAGGCCGGGCGCCTCTTTTTTTAGGTGGATGCATTGCACGGTGCGCGCCATGGTGCTGGGTCCTTTCAGGGGTTCATTTCAGATGTTTGACCAGCACCAGCGAGCGCCGGTCCCAGTTGTATTTGCGTTTGCGCGCTTCGGGCAGCCACTCCGGCTCGGCCTGCTGGAAACCGCGCTTGAGGAACCAATGCATCGTGCGCGTGGTGAGCACGAAGATGCTGTCCAGGCCGAGCGCCCGCGCCCTTTGTTCGATGCGCTTGAGCATGCGTTCGCCGTCGCCCTGGCTTTGCGACAAGGGCGAAACGGTCAGCGCCGCCATCTCGCCGGTGCGGGCTTCGGTGAACGGGTACAGCGCCGCGCAGCCGAAGATCACGCCGTCGTGTTCGATCACGGTGTAGTTGCCGATGTCGCGTTCGATTTCGGTGCGCTCGCGGCGCACCAGCGTGCCGTCGCGCTCGAAGGGCTCGATCAGCTGCAGGATGCCGCCCACGTCGTCGGCGGTGGCCTCGCGCAGGCTCTCAAGCTTCTCGTCCACCACCATCGTGCCGATGCCGTCGTGGGTATAGACCTCCATCAGCAGCGCGCCGTCGGTGCCGAAGGGCAGGATGTGCGAGCGCTCCACACCGCCGCTGCAGGCCTTCACGCAATGCTGCAGGTAGAACGCGGTGTCGCTCGGCTGTGTCGGGCTGGCCAGGTTGGCGAGCAGGCGTTGCGCTTCCGCGAGCGAGAGTTCGGTGTCGATCGCGCTCTCAGGCTCGTCCTGTTTTTCGCGGATGCCTGGCACCTCGGTCACGAAGAGCAGCTTGTCGGCATGCAAGGCGATGGCCGTGGAGGTGGCCACGTCCTCCATCGTCAGGTTGAAGGCTTCGCCGGTGGGCGAGAAGCCGAAGGGCGAAAGCAGCACCACCGCACCGATGTCGATCGAGCGGCGAATCGCCGCGCCGTCCACCTTGCGCACGATGCCGCTGTGTTTGAAGTCCACACCATCGACGATGCCCACCGGCCGCGCGGTGAGGAAGTTGCCCGACACCACCCGCAGTGTCGCGTTGGCCATCGGCGTGTTCGGCAGGCCCTGCGAAAACGCGGCTTCGATCTCGAAGCGCAGTTGGCCCGCGGCCTCCTGGGCACAGTCCAGCGCCACCGCGTCGGTGATGCGGATGCCATGGCTGAAACGCTCGGGGTGGCCCTTGGCACGGAGCTGCTCACTCACCTGCGGCCGAAAGCCATGCACCAGCACCAGTTTGATGCCCATCGCATGCAGGATCGCCAGGTCCTGCACAAAGGCGCTGAGCTTGCCCGCGGCGATCGCCTCGCCCGCGATCGCTACCACGAAGGTCTTGCCGCGGTAGGCGTGGATGTACGGCGCCACGGCACGAAACCAGGGCACGAAGGTGAGGGGGAAGGCGAGGTCCATGTCGGCGGCGATTGTGCCGTAGCGCGCCGCCTGAATGGCCTTTACCCGGCGCAGAGCGGCGCGCATGATTCGCAGCCCCAACCCCCAAGGAGCCCGTCATGGATGTGATGAAGACCCACGGCGCATTCAGCTGGTCCGAGCTGACGACAAGCGACCCGGCAAAGGCTGTCGAGTTCTACGGCAAGCTGTTCGGCTGGAAAGTGGAAAAGATGGACATGCCCCAAGGCGCGTACCACGTCGGCAAGGTGGGCGACGCCTCGATCTGCGGCATCATGAGTGCACCGCCCGGCGCGGACGCGATGCCGCCGCACTGGGGCGTGTACGTCACGGTGACCGACGTCGACGCCACCGCCAAGGACTGCGTGAAGCTAGGCGGCACACTCTGCATGGGGCCGCATGACATCCCCGGCGTCGGCCGCATGGTGGTGCTACAGGACCCGCAGGGCGCGTTCTTCAGCGCGATCACCTACAACATGTCGTGACGCGGACGAGGCGCGGATAATCCGCGCCTCGTGACGCCGCCCTCCGCAGCGCCGCGTGAGCCGCGGTTCAACCGCAGCGCACGCGCGGCCAACCCCGTTCCACCGATCTGCTACCCCGAAGCGCTGCCCGTCTCGGCGCGGCGCGAGGAGATCGCGCGCGCGCTCGCCGCGAACCAGGTGATCGTGGTCTGCGGCGAGACCGGTTCCGGCAAGACGACGCAGTTGCCGAAGATCGCGCTTGAACTCGGGCGCGGCATCGGCGCCGGCGGCAAGGGGCTGATCGGCCACACGCAGCCGCGGCGCATCGCGGCGTCGAGCGTGGCCAAGCGCATTGCGCAGGAACTGAACTCACCGCTCGGTGAAGTGGTCGGCTTCAAGGTCCGCTTCCAGGACCGCTTCCAGCCCGGCGCGTCGGTGAAGCTGATGACCGACGGCATCCTGCTCGCCGAAACCCAGACCGACCCGATGCTGCGGGCCTACGACACGATCATCATCGACGAGGCCCACGAGCGCAGCCTGAACATCGACTTCCTGCTCGGCTACCTGCGCCAGTTGCTACCGCGCAGGCCCGACCTGAAAGTGATCGTCACCTCGGCCACCATCGACGCCGAGCGCTTCGCGAACCACTTCGCTGGCGCCACCGATCCGGCGCCGGTGATCCAGGTTTCGGGCCGCCTGTTCCCGGTGGAGCAGCGCTGGCGGCCGTTCCAGGAGTCGCGCGAGCGCGATGTCAACGACGCGATCGCCGACGCGGTGGACGAACTCTGGCGCGGCACCACCCACAGCGCCGGCGACATCTTGGTCTTCCTGCCCGGCGAGCGCGAGATCCGCGACGCCGCCGACCACCTGCGCAAACACCTTGCACGCTCGATCAAGGGCGGCCCGCAGCCCGAAATCCTGCCGCTCTTCGCCCGCCTGTCGCAGGCCGAGCAGGACCGCGTCTTCGACTCCGGAAGCGGCCGGCGCATCGTGCTGGCCACCAACGTCGCCGAAACCTCGCTCACCGTGCCCGGCATCCGCTACGTCATCGACAGTGGACTGGCACGTGTGAAGCGCTACAGCTACCGCACCAAGGTCGAGCAGCTGCTGGTCGAGCCGATCAGCCAGGCCGCGGCATCGCAGCG
Source organism: Burkholderiales bacterium (assembly GCA_031404155.1). Taxonomy (GTDB): domain Bacteria; phylum Pseudomonadota; class Gammaproteobacteria; order Burkholderiales; family Burkholderiaceae_C; genus JANNGZ01. The sequence goes on along the minus strand of JANNGZ010000356.1, from coordinate 1,802 downwards.
CGCCGGCCGCTGCGGGCGCGTGGCCGACGGTGTCTGCATCCGCCTCTACGACGAAAAGAGTTTCGCCGAGCGCCCGCGTTTCACCGACCCCGAAATCCTGCGCTCGTCGCTTGCGGGCGTGATCCTGCGCATGAAGGCGCTGAAGCTCGGCACCGTCGAAGCCTTCCCGTTCCTGCAAGCGCCGCCGAAGAAGGCGATTGCCGACGGCTACGACCTGCTCGGCGAGCTGAACGCGGTCGACGACGACAACGAGCTCACCCCGATCGGCCAGGCCCTGGCCAAGCTGCCCCTGGACCCGCGTGTCGGCCGCATGATTCTCGAAGCGCGCGACCGTGGAGCGCTCGACGAAGTGCTGATCGTCGCCTCGGCCCTGAGCGTGCAGGACGTGCGCGACCGCCCGATCGAGCAGCAGCAGGCCGCCGACGAAAAGCACCGCAAGTTCGACGACGAGAAGAGCGAGTTTGTCGGCTACCTGAAGCTCTGGCAGTGGATCGAAGAGGGCCGCGGTGTTCACGGCCACGCCGAAGCGCGCACCGCCAAGACCGACAGCCACAAGCTCAGCAACCGCCAGCAGGAGCAGCGCCTGCGCGAAAGCTTTGTCAGCCCGCGCCGGGTGCGCGAATGGCGCGACATCCATTCGCAACTGCACACCGTGGTCGCCGAACAGGGTTGGCGCCTGAACACATCGCCGGCCACCTACGAGCAGATGCACCTCGCGATGCTCGCCGGCCTGCTCGGCAACATCGGCTTGAAGAGCGACGACGAGGACTGGTACCTCGGCGCGCGCGGCATCAAGTTCTGGCGCCACCCGGGCGCACATTTGTCGAAGAAGCCGGGGCGCTGGCTGGTCGCGGCCGAGCTGGTCGAAACCACGCGCCTGTTCGGCCGTGGCCTGGCCGCGATCGAGCCGCCATGGATTCCGCAGATTGCCGGCCATTTGCTCAAGACGCAGTTGCTCGACCCGCATTGGGAGAAAAAGGCTGCCGAGGTGATTGCGCTGGAGCGGGCCACGCTTTACGGCATCGTGGTCTACAGCAACCGGCGGGTGAACTTCGGCCTGGTGGACCTGGCCGCGGCGCGCGAGATCTTCATCCGCGAGGCGCTGGTGGCCGGTGAGTGGGAGACCCGGCTGCCCTTCATCGCCCACAACCGCAAGCTGATCGCGCAGGTGGAGGCGCTGGAACACAAGTCACGCCGGCAGGACGTGCTGGTCGACGACGAACTCATCTTCGCGTTCTACGACCAGCAGGTGCCCAAGGACATCTGCTCCGGCCACGCGCTGGAACGCTGGTACCAGGGCGAAGTGCGCCGCCAGCCATCGCTGCTGCTGCTCACCCGCGAAGAGCTGATGCGCCACGAGGCCGCCGGCATCACCACCGCGGCGTTCCCGAAGACGCTGCGGCTGGGTGGCATCGACTGCGTGGCCAGCTACCTGCACGAGCCCGGTGATGCACGCGACGGGCTCACCGTCACGGTACCGCTGTATGCGCTCAACCAGGTGCAGGAGGATCGGGTCGAATGGCTGGTGCCGGGCATGCTCAAAGACAAGGTGCTGGCGCTGCTCAAGACCCTGCACCAGCGTCCGCGTTCGCGCCTGGTGCCGCTGCCCGAATATGCCGACAGCTTCATCAGCTCCAGCGCGTTCAGTGACGGCGGCCTGCTCGACGCGCTGCTCGCCGCGGTGCGCGCGAAGACGCAGCTGGATGTCCAGCGCGCCGACTTCAAGCTCGACCAGCTCGCACTCCACCATTTCATGAACCTGCGGGTGGTCGGCGACGACGGGCGGCAGCTCGGCGCCGGGC
>JANNGZ010000355.1:0-6001 GCA_031404155.1 Burkholderiales bacterium | reverse complement strand
ACCAGGAAAACCTCAAACGAGTTTCACCAGTTGTTTGCCGAAGTTGCGGCCCTTGAGCAAACCGAGGAAGGCTTCGGGTGCGTTCTCCAGCCCCTGGGCCACCGACTCGCGGTACTTGAGTTTGCCGGTGGCCACGAGCGTTCCGAGTTCCTGCAACGCCGCCGGCCAATGGGCCATGTGCTCGCTGACGATGAAGCCCTGGAGCTTCATGCGCAGCGTCAGCAGCAACGCCGGGCTGGCCATCGGGATCGGCACGCCGTCGTAGCCCGAGATCATTCCGCACAGCGCCATGCGGGCGAAGGCATTGCAGCGCTGCATCACCGCGTCGAGCACCATGCCGCCGACGTTCTCGAAGTTGCCGTCGATGCCATCCGGGCAGGCGTCCTTCAGGGCCGCCGAGAGAGACTTCAGGTCCTTGTGCTCGCGGTAGTCGACACAGGCGTCGAAGCCGAGTTCGTTCACCACATAGGCACATTTTTCGCGCCCGCCGGCAATGCCCACCGCACGCGCACCGCGCGCCTTGGCAAGCTGCCCCACCACGCTGCCGACCGCGCCGCTGGCCGCACTCACCACCACGGTTTCGCCGGCCTTGGGTTCGATGATCTGGGTCAGCCCGTACCACGCGGTCACGCCCGGCATGCCCACTGCGCCGAGGTAGGCCGAGAGCGGGATGTGCGTCGTGTCCACCCTGCGCAGCATGCCGCGCTGCTCGGGCGTGACGACCACGACCTCCTGCCAGCCGCCCATGCCGACGACCTTGTCGCCGACTGCGAAGGCATCGCTGCGCGAGGCGATCACCTCACCCGAGGTGCCACCACCCATCACCGCGTTCAGGACTTGCGGCGCGGCGTAACTCTTGGCGTCGTTCATGCGCATGCGCATGTAGGGGTCCAGGCTCAAGTAATGGTTGCGCACCAGCACGCAGCCCTCGCCGAGTTCGGGCACCGGGGTTTCCACCAGGCGGAAGTTGTCGAGCGTCGCCTCGTTGGCGGGGCGCGAGTGCAGAACGATCTGACGGTTGATGGCGGTGCTCATGGGAGTGCTTTCAGCGTGCGTCGCACGGTTCGGAACGGGTGGGAGGGCGGTGTCGTGCGCGGGGTTGGGTGGGGTCTGGGTGATGGCCTGGATGGCCGCGCTCAGTCGGCGCAGGGCCGTTCCCAAGACGACTGAGCGCCCCTCGGGGGCCGCGAGCGGAGCGAGCTGGGGGCGGTCATATTCAGTCCGACGCATCGAGCCGCTGAATCTTCTTGCCGCCGACCGACAAGCCCTTCAGGTACTTGAAGGTGCCGGTGGCATGCGCGGCGATCTGGCCGTCGCCGTCGAAGATCGAACCCTCGCAGAAGGCCATCGTCGAGGTGCGGTGCAGCAGCTTGCCTACCGCACGCAGGCGGCCGAGGCCGGGGCGCATGAAGGTCGTTTTCATCTCCACCGTGACGACACCCGGCTGCGCGCTGGCGCCGGGAGCACTCGGTGCGCGCGCGGCATGCGCCATCGCCACGTCCAGCAGGGTCATGGTCACGCCGCCGTGGATAACGCCCCAAGAGTTGGTGAGCTCTTCGCGCAGGTCGAGCACGATCTCCGCCTCGCCGGCTTCGAACCTGGTCAGCTCGAAACCGAGATGCTCGACAAACGGGATGTGGATATGAAAGTTCTTCGCCGCCACCGAACTCAGCCTCCGCTGTGCACGCAGCTCACGCCGCCGTCCACCGCAATGATCTGCCCGGTGATGTGCTTGCCCGCGGCCGACGCGAAGAGCAGCGCGGCGCCCTTCAGGTCGTCGTCGTCGCCGATGCGCCGCAGCGGTGCGGCGGCGGCGAGTTTGTCGACGCCGAGTTCGGCCAGGATGCCCTTGGTCATCTTGCTCGGGAAGAAGCCCGGCGCGAGTGCATTCACCGTGATGCCGTAGGGGCCCCACTCGCCGGCCAGCGTGCGGGTGAAGTTCACCACCGCGCCCTTGCTGGTGCCGTAGGAGATGAACTTGACGCCGGCCGAGCCCGAGAGGCCGGCGATCGAAGCCACGTTGATGATGCGGCCCTGCTTGCGCGGGATCATGCTGGCCCTGCCCACCGCCTGCGAGAAGACGAAGAGGCTGCGGATGTTCAGGTTCATCACCTTGTCCCAGGCTTCGAGCGGGTGGTCTTCGGTGGGCGCGCCCCAGGTGGCGCCGGCGTTGTTGACCAGAATGTCGATCTGGCCCATGCGCTCCATGGTCTCGGCCACCACGCGCCGCGCCTCTTCCGGCACGCTCGCGTCGGCGGCAATCCAGCGCGTGTCGATGCCTTTGGCTTGAAGGTGCGCCGCGGCCTCTTCGAGGTCGCCGGCCTTGCGCGAGCTGAGCATGATCTTCGCGCCGGCTTCACCGAGCGATTCGGCAATCTGCAAGCCCAGGCCGCGCGAGCCGCCGGTGACGAGCGCGGTCTTGCCGGTGAGGTCGAAGAGTTTCTGGATCGGGGTGCTCATCAGGAAACCTCCGTACTACGTACTGCGGTGAATTCGCCCTTCGGGCGGCGGTGCGTGCTCATGTGTTTCTCCTTCGGTGGGTCGGGTGGGGTTCGGTTGGGGTGGTCGAGGTTCGTCAATCGGGCCGGCGCGAGCGCACGAACACCAGCACCGCGCCAGCGGCGGCGATGGCCGCGCCCGCCAGCACCATCAGCCAGCCGAGCGGCAGGTTCTGGCGCTCGACAAATACGCCGACGCTCAACACGATCAAGCCGCCGAAGATCAGCGCCCAGATCAGCTTTTCCAGCGTGGCGTTGGTCATGGCGTTGGGCATCGCTTCGGGCATCGCGTCAGGCGTTGCAATCGTGCTCAGAACGCGCGATCAGAACCCGCATTTAGAACACGCATTTAGAACCATTCGTCGCGCATCTCGCGCGGCAGCGGGTTGCGCGCGGCCACCGGCTTGAGCCAGGCGTCGATCTTTGGAAGTTCGTAGTCGAAAAAGTAGCGCATCGCAGCGAGCTTGCCCGCCCTCATCGGATCGCTCATCGGATCGCTCATCGGTTCGCTGGCCTGCTTCGTGGCCTGCTGCGTGGCTTGCGCGGCCAGCGCCACGTCGAGCCACAGCCACGCCAGCACCACATGGCCGAAGGCTTGCAGGTAGGGCGTAGCGTTGGCCAGCGCTTCTTCGGGCACACCGGTGGCCCAGGCGGCCGTGGTGGCGGACCTCAGTTGCTGCAAAGCCGCGGCGAGTGCGTTCGCCGGCTCGGCCAGGCCGGCGGCTTGCCCGGCACGTTCAATCGTTTCGCCGATGCGCGTGGCGAGCAGACCCAAACCGGCGCCGCCGTCCATCACCACCTTGCGCCCGAGCAGGTCCAGCGCCTGGATGCCATGGGTGCCTTCGTGGATCATGTTCAGGCGCTGGTCGCGCCAGTACTGCTCCACCGGGAAGTCGCGGGTGTAGCCATAACCGCCATGAACCTGGATGGCCAGCGAGTTGGCTTCCAGGCACCACTCGCTCGGCCAGCTCTTGGCGATCGGGGTCAGCACCTCGAGCAGCAGGCCGGCTTCGCGCGCACTGGCCGAGTTTTCAGTGCCGCCGGTGTGCAGCGTGTCGACCAGCCGCGCGCAGTAGAGCTCGAGCGCGAGGCCGCCTTCGACATACGACTTCTGCGCCAGCAGCATGCGCTTCACATCGGCATGTTCGACGATCGGCACCTGCGGCTTGCTTGCGTCCTTGCCGCCGCCGGTGATCGGCCTTCCCTGGGGCCGGTCACGCGCGTAGGCCAGGCTCGCCTCGTAGCCCGCATAGCCGAGCATCACCGCGCCGAGGCCCACGCCGATACGCGCCTCGTTCATCATGTGGAACATGCAGCGCAGGCCCTGGCCCGGTTGGCCGACCAGGTAGCCCACGGCGCCGGACCCGGCGCCGTCCAAGCCACCGCCGGACCCGGCGCCGTCCAGTCCACCGCCCGGTGCACCATATGGCCTGAACTTGCCCTCGCCCAGGTTGAGCAGCGTGTTCGTGGTGCCGCGGTAACCGAGCTTGTGGTTCAAGCCGGCAAGCGCCACGTCGTTGCGCTCGCCGGTGAGTTCGCCGCGCGGGTTCACCAGCTTCTTCGGCACGATGAACAAGGAGATTCCCTTGGTGCCGGGCAGCGGCTTGCCGTCCTCGCCGGGAATCTTGGCCAGCACCAGGTGGATGATGTTCTCGGTGATCTCATGCTCGCCGGCCGAGATCCACATCTTGTGGCCCTTGAGCCGGTAACGCGGGCCGAGCGGGTCGGCCGCGAAGCCGGCACCGTCGGGCGTGGCGCGTGTGGCCACATCGGACAGCGACGAACCCGCTTGCGGCTCGCTAAGGCACATGGTGCCGAACCAGCGGCCCGCGAACTGATTCTTGGCAAACACCTCGCGCTGCATCGGCGTGCCATGCGCCATCAGCAGGCTGGCGTTGCCCGAGGTCAACATCGCGTAGCCGCCGATCGCCACGCTGGCCTTGCTGAAAAACGCGTTGGCCGCCATCTCGATCACGCAGGGCAACTGCATGCCGCCCACCTCGTACGGCTGGCTGGCGCTGAGCATGCCGCTGGCGGCGTAGGCCAGCGCGGCGTCATGCGTGGCCTGCGGCAGGACCACCCGCTCGCCGTCGACATGCGGCTCCTGCACATCGGCCAGGCGGTTGAAGGGCGCAAACTTTTCCGCCGCGATGCGCTCGCAGGTGTCGAGCACCGAGGCGAAGGTTTCCAGCGAGTGGTCGGCAAAACGCGGGTGTTGAAGCAGCGTGTCCACACGCAGCCAGTCGCGCAGCAGGAAGTCGAGGGTGGCTCGCATGGTCGGTTCAGCCTTTCGCGCCGCGGCTGGCGTTGGCCACGGCCATGGTCGCCGACGCTTTCATCACCAGCGTGCGCCGGCCAGCAATTTCGGCGAACACCTCGGCTTCGGTGAAGCTCAAGCTGCGCCCGGGTTTGAGGACACGGCCCTCGCAGACCAGGCGCTCGCCCCTGGCACCGCGCAGCATGCTGGTCTTCAGCTCGGCGGTGAGCACCCAGAACCCGCTGGGCACCAGGGTCTGCGCGGCGGCGCCCATCGTGTGGTCGGCCAGCGTGGCCATCACGCCGGCATGCACCACGCCGGTGTGCTGCAGGTGCCGCGGCTTGAGCTCCAGCACGGTGGTGACGTGGCCGTCACTCACTGCAACCGGCTCGACGCCCAGGTCCACCATGAACGGTGCGGACGCGAAGAAGCCGCGCACGGTGTCGAGGTCTGGCGTCATGCTTTGGCCAGGCCGAAGTGGGCCAACGCGGCGGCCGCGATCGGCGCGCCCCACTCGGGCACGAAGTGGCCCGCCGCCGGCAGCTCCAGCGGTGGCGGGCAGTTGTGGAGGCGCTTGTGCAGCGCGCGCATCGGTTGTTCCCCGAGCACCGGGTCGGCCATGCCGATGGCCATGAAACTCGCGCCACGCCACTGCTCGCTCCAGAAGCGGCCGGCCTCGCGGCTGACGCGCGCGCCGGGCGCGTCCTCACCATCCGGCACCATGTTCGGAAAGGCACGCAGCGCGGCCTTGTAGCTCGCGTCGGGAAACGGCGCGTCGTAGGCCGCGACCTCGGCGTCGCTCATCTCGGGCTTGCCGCGCTTGAACAGCTTGCCCACCGGCAGGTCGGGCTGCGCATTGGAGTAGGCACGCCACTGGCGGAAGCCCTCGGTCACCGTGCCGGTGCCCAGGCCGGTGTTCATCACCAGCAGGCGGGTGAAGCGCTCGGGCATCCCGCCGCCGGGCCGCCCCAAGTCGGGAGCTCCCCCTTGGGGGGCCGACGCCGAAGGCGTCTCGGGGGCCGTCCGACCGCCGCCGGGCCGCCCCAAGGCGGGAACGCCCCCTTGGGGGGCCGACGCCGAAGGCGTCTCGGGGGCCGTCCATCCCATGGGCAGCGTGAGGCCGAGCACACCGCCCCAGTCCTGGCAGACCAGCAGGATGTTCTTCAGGTCAAGCCGCTCGATGAACTCCAGCAGCATCTCGCGGTGTTTGTCGAAGCTGTGCCACGCCGGGTCGGCGGGTTTGTCG
>JANNGZ010000354.1:0-3235 GCA_031404155.1 Burkholderiales bacterium | reverse complement strand
GCTGAAGTCAGCGGGCTGGTGCGAGCCATTGGGCATCCTGATTCACGATCGGGCCCATGGAGCCTAGCCAGGCCGACACCCAAGGAAGCTGGTCCTCGAGTTTCCCGGCGACCACGCAGTGGAGTTCCACCGCAGCAAGCTGGTGCCGCAAGCATGGACTGCACTCCCGGCTGGCACGGCGAGCAGCAAGCTCAGCCAACCCCGGAGCGCCTGTTTCACAACGATTAAGGGCCGTGCCAAAGACCTTAAACGGCTTCGGCGAGAGAGTCTCGTCCTCACCAAGCCTCACGGAGACCGCGATGTTCAACCAGACCCGCTTGCAGGGATTCGACTCACCCCGGATCGCCCGGGTGCAGCGCCACGACGGCTGCATCGAGCGGGTCGAAACCCGCCACCTGGCCGCTTTTTTCCAGAACGAGGCCCGCGCGATCCGGCGCCACCAGATCGCCGGCTGGGCCACTGCCGCGGTGAACGCGCTGCACCGCGCTGCCGCGGCCGTGCTGCCGCACCGCGCATCGCCGCAAGCCGCCCGCCACCCTGACTGACCCGAGGAATCGATGATGAACACGACCACCCACACCCGCTACATCCCCCAGGACTCGTTCACCCCGCACACCGATGCCGCCGGTGCCACGATGCGCGGCCTGCTGCCGGCAGCGCGCCAGTGGATCGACAAACTCCTGCTCGACCGCCGCGAGCGTTACCTGGCGGCCGCTACCGACCACGCCGACTGCGAGTGGCGCCTGCGCGCTTGGGACGCACACGAGCAGGGGGCGCTGCGCCGCCTGCACGGCGGGTGACGGCCGCGGCCCGCAGCCACCGCGCCCCGCGGCGCTGCCGCGGGAGGCCTGCTGCATCTCACGCTGGAGGCGCCCCACTTCCGCAAGCAGGTCGCGCGGGCGCAGCCAGGATGGCGCCGACCAGCACGCCCATCGATGCGCCGGCAATCGACCGGATCTCGTAACCGTTTTCGCCCAGCCACCGGATCACGCCAATGTGAGCCAGGCCGCGGGCGCCTCCGCCGCCCAGAACCAGCGAAACGGTGGTCTTGGCTGCCTGCATGGACAGGCCTGCGCAAGAGGGCCGCACGCCGGGCGGTTTGTGGCACCCGGCGTGCGGCGCAGCCGGCTCAGGTGAGCCTGATTTGCGTGACGTTCGGCTTGCCCGGGGCGCGCTTGGGCAACTCGACCCTGAGCACGCCGTTGCGGTACGAGGCCTTCGACTGCTCGCTCTTCACCGGCGCCGGCAGCGGCACCGTGCGCAGGAAGCTGCCGTAGGCGCACTGCAGCACCCGCCAGCGGCCTTCGGTGCTTTCCCGCTCGAAGCGCTTTTCGCCGCGCACCACCAAAGCATCGTCCAGCACCTGAATGTCGAAGTCGCCCTTGCTCATGCCCGCCGCCTCCAGGCGCACCACGACGCGTTTGTCGTCCTCGAAGACGTCGCCGCCGAGCATGGCCCAGCTGGCGCTGGGCACATAACTCGCGTCGTCGATTTCCTCGGGTGCCGGCAGGTTGGCCCTGTCGCCCGGGCGGTACCGGGTCAGCGCCCCGGCAGCCGTCTGGCGCAGCCGCTCCCAGCCTTCGGTGACCGAATCGAGAAGCGCGCTGATACCGTGCCGAATCTGGTCCAGCTTCATCTCCAAACTCCTTTCAAACGATGGTTGAAGGCCCTGGCGTCAAGCCGCCCGCACCGCGATCCGGCGCGGCTGCGCATGGGCGGCCTTCGGGATGCGCAGGCGCAGCACGCCCTGGCTGAGCTCGGCACCGACCTTGTCGGGGTCAAGTTCACGGCTGAGCGTGAAGGCGCGGCGGTAGTGGGTGCGCTGCACCTCGGCGTGGCTGGCCTCCATGCCCTGCGGCAGCGGCAACACCAGCTCGGCGTCGATCAGCAGCGTTTCGCCCTCGACGCGCAGGTTCAGGCGGTCCTTGGGCACGCCCGGCAGGTCGGCATAGAGGGTGATGCCGGTGGAGTCCTCGATCACGTCCACCGGGGGCAGCAGCGCCGGCTCGTCGCGGGTGGCCGCGGCTTGATCTTTCGGGGTGGTGAGGTCTTGTTGGCTCATGGCTTTGCTCCTGGGGTTCATTGCACTTCGATGCGGCGCGGCTGCGCCGATTCGCGCCGCTGCACGTGTATGTGCAGCACGCCGTCGCGGTAGCTCGCGTTCACCGCGCCGCCGTCCACGTCGTCGGGCAGGCTGATGACGCGGCGAAAGCGGCCGTCGAAGCGCTCGTTGATGTGCGCGGTGGCCTTGCCGTCCGCGGCATTGACCGCGGCGGCGCGCTCGCCTTCGATGGTCAACACGCCGCGCTCGAGGTTCACATCCACCTTGGACGGGTCGATACCGGGTGCGAAGGCGTAGATCTCCACCGAGGTCGGCGTGTTGCCGACGTTCAGGGCCGGGTAGCCGCGCGCGAAGCCGCGGATATTGGGAGAGACGGTGTCGAAGGCCTGCTGCATCTCGCGCTGCAGGCGCTCCACTTCCGCGAACAGGTCGCGGGGAAACAGGCTGCGGTACATGCTTGCGTTCTCCTTGAGTCGGACAGCGCAGGCCGGGATGGCACTGCGCCCCTGGCGACAAGAATTTAGGGTCGACCCGGCGGGCTTTCAAGGGGTGGTGGTTCGGCCTTGACGCGAGTTCCGGTGCGCGCGCCCATGCCCGGCGGCGTACCCTCCGGCCGCCGGCCGCCGGAGCCATTGATTACCATGCCTTCCAGCGCGCCACGGCTGTAGGAAGCAGCAGTTCGGGCCCTCGCACGCACCTGAACCGTCCGACGCAGCATTCCTATCGATGACTCAAGCACACAGCCCCTGGCGCCTCACCGTCGCCCCGATGATGGATTGGACGGACCGGCATTGCCGCTTCTTCCACCGCCAGATCACGCTGCACGCGCGCCTGTACACCGAGATGGTGACCACCGGCGCCTTGCTGCATGGCAGCCTGCCGCGGCACCTGGACTTCAATGCCGAGGAGCACCCGGTGGCCCTGCAGCTCGGCGGCAGCGAGCCGGCCGAATTGGCCGCCTGCGCCAAGCTCGCGGCGCAATGGGGCTATGACGAGGTCAACCTGAACTGCGGCTGCCCGAGCGAGCGGGTCCAGCGCGGTTCCTTCGGCGCCTGCCTGATGGCCGAGCCCGAACTGGTACGCGACTGCGTCAACGCGATGCGCGACGCGGTTGATCTGCCGGTGACCGTGAAGCACCGCATCGGCATCGACCGCGGCGAGCGCTACGACTTC
>JANNGZ010000353.1:0-8621 GCA_031404155.1 Burkholderiales bacterium | reverse complement strand
GACCTGCCGAGCAGTTCTGCCCCGCGTTCTGGATGCCGGCGTCCCTGCGTACTGTCGAAGGGGACCGTGTTCGTCGCGTTCATCTCGAAGCTCCCGTAGCCGCCTTCGGGCATGATAGTTCGCAGCCCGGCGCGAGCCCGCCGCATCGACAGACCCCTGAACCCCTGAACCATGAGCCGCCGGGCCGTTCCCCAGGCGAATACCGCGGAGGTTGCCTGATGAGCCTCTTTCTCGCCAAGCGCCTGGCCACTTTCATCGCCACCTTGCTGGTGGCCTCGGTGGCCGTTTTCGGGGTGCTCGAGCTGCTGCCCGGCAGCGCGGCGCAGGTGATCCTCGGCGACACCGCCACGCCAGAGTCGATCGCCGCGCTGGAAAAAAAGCTCGGCCTCGACCGCCCGCCGCTGACGCGCTACCTCGACTGGGTGAGCGGCCTGGCGCAGGGCCGCACCGCCACGAGCCTGAGCTACGACACCCCCACCGCCGAGCTGATCGGCGAGCGTTTGCAGGTCACGCTGCCGCTGGCGTTGCTCGCCATGGGCCTGACCATCGTGGTCGCGCTCGCCCTCGGCATCTACGCCGCGGCGCGCCACAACACGCTGGCCGATGTGGGCGTGATGGCCGCGAGCCAGGTGGGCCTGGCGCTGCCCAGCTTCTGGCTCGCGATCTTGTTGATCCTGCTGTTCGCGGTGCAGCTGCAATGGGTCAGCGCCGGCGGCTTTCCGGGCTGGAGCGGCGACGGCGAAGAAGGTGCGCTGCTTGCCGCTTGGCAGGGCCTGAAAGCGCTGCTGCTGCCGGCGATGGCGCTGGCCGCGGTGCAGGCCGCGATCCTGGCGCGTGTGACGCGCTCGGCGGTGCTCGAAGTGATGCGCGAAGACTATGTGCGCACCGCGCGCGCCAAGGGGCTCTCGCGCCGCGCGGTGCTGTGGAAACATGTGCTGCGCAACGCGATGATCCCGGTGCTCACGATCATGGGCCTGCAGTTCGCCAACCTGATCACCGGCACCATCGTGGTCGAGAACGTGTTCGTGCTGCCGGGCATCGGGCGCCTGGTCTTCCAGGCGATTTCCAACCGCGACCTGGTGGTGGTGCGCGACGTGGTGATGCTGCTCGCGGCCATCGTGGTGATCGTCAACTTCGTCGTCGATGTGCTCTACGCATTCGTCGACCCGCGCCTGAAGCCGTCCGATGTCTGAACCTGCCCCTGGCTTGCCTGCGGCTGCGCGTCCCCAGGGCCGCGAAGGGGCCCGCTCCGTGGACCGGGGAGCTGTGGGGCTTGGGGCGGCCCGGCACCAGACATTGCCCTCATTCGCGTCGCGCGCGCTGCGCCACAAGAGCTTCGTGCTCGGCGGCACGCTGGTCGCGCTGCTGCTGCTGTGTGCCGCGGTGTCGCTGCTCTGGAGCCCTTACCCGCCGGCCGAGCTGGACATACCGAACAAGTTCGCGCCGCCGAGCGCGCGGCATTGGTTCGGCACCGACAGCCTGGGCCGCGACATCGCCTCGCAGCTGCTGGTGGGCAGCCAGAACTCGCTCGTAGTCGGCTTCATCTCGGTGGGCATCGGCCTGTTCGCCGGCGTCGCACTCGGCCTGCTTGCCTCGGCGCGCCGAGGCTGGGTGGAGGAGCTGGTGATGCGCGCCGCGGACTTCACGCTCGCCTTCCCGGCGCTGCTGCTGGCGATCATGCTCACCGCGATCTACGGCCCCGGCCTGTTCAACAGCGTGATCGCGATCGGCATCTTCTACATCCCGGTCTTTGCGCGGGTGGCGCGGGGTTCGGCCAACGGGGTCTGGGCGCGCGACTATGTGCTCGCCGCGCGCGCCGCGGGCAAGGGCGCCTGGCGCATCACGCTGGACCATGTGCTGCCGAACATCGCCAACGCGCTGATCGTGCAGGCCACGATCCTGTTCGCGGTGGCGGTGCTCGCCGAAGCGGCCTTGAGTTTTCTCGGCCTCGGCACCCAGCCGCCGGCGCCGAGCTGGGGCCGCATGCTCAACGAAGCGCAGGCACAACTTTTTCAGGCGCCGATGCTCGCGGTCTACCCCGGCGTGGCGATCGCGCTGGCGGTGCTCGGCCTGAACCTGATCGGCGACGGCCTGCGCGACCTGCTCGACCCTAAACTCGCGCGCCAACGCTGAACCCCCGCGCCACGGAGCCCCCACCATGCCGACCCCGACGCTGAAGATCGACTTCGTTTCCGATGTCGCCTGCCCCTGGTGCGCGGTCGGCCTGAACGCGCTGGAGCGGGCGCTGGAGTCGGTCGGCGACGAGATCGCCGGCGAGTTGCGCTTCCAGCCCTTCGAGCTGAACCCGACCCAGGCCGCCGAAGGCGCCGATGCCGCCGAGTACCTGATCGCCAAGTACGGCATGAGCCGCGAGCAGCTGGCGCACAACCGGCGCACGATTGCCGAGCGCGGCGCCGAAGTGGGCTTCACCTTTGGCGAGCGCAGCCATGTGTGGAACACCTTCGACGCGCACCGCCTCTTGCACTGGGCCGGGCTGGAAGGTGCCGGGCTCGGCGCGCCCGATGCGCAACGCAAGCTGAAACACGCGCTGCTCGAGGCCTACCACGGGCAGGGCCGCAACCCGGGCTCCCGTGAGGTGCTGCTGGAGCTTGTGGCCGCCGTCGGGTTGCCGCTGGAGCGTGCGCGCGCGGTGCTCGCCGGCAACGAGTTTGCTGACGCGGTGCGCGCGAGCGAGCGGCACTGGCAGCAACTCGGCATCCACGCGGTGCCTTCGGTGATCGTCAACGACCGCCACCTGATCCAGGGCGGGCAGCCGCCGGCGGTGTTCGCGTCGGCGCTGCGCAAGATCGCGGCCGAGGGATGAGAGGCTGAGATCGGACGCCTTTTGGCGCGCTGCTCGGACACGCTCGAAAAACTCTCAGCCTCTGAAGGCCTTGCCGGTTGCAAGCGCGAGCGCCGCCGCCGCCGCGCCATCGCGCGGTACAGGCCTCAGCGCTTGTGCGGCTCGCTGCCCGGCTCGTTGCCGGGTTTGTCGTCGGTGCCTGACGCCGGTTTCGCGTCGGCGTCCAGATCCAGGTCGAGATCGAGGTCGATCACCTCGACCACGACGTCGCCGCGGTGCGGTGAATAGGGCTGGAACCCGCTGCCGGTGCCGGTGGGCAGCACCGAATGGGCCAGCGTGGTGGCGCCGAGCGGGTCGACATAGTGTTCGTCCTCGCCCTTCTTCAGCCCGGGCGGCTGGCCGCCGGGTTGGTACAGCGGGTCCTCCGGGTCGAGCTGCTGGCCCATCGCCTGCACATGCTCCCAGTCGGCGCCGCTGCCGCCGGTGAGCGAGTAGATCTGAATCGCAAGCAACTGAAAGCCGAGACGGTCGCGCCGCTTCACGTAGACCTCGAGCAGCTTCAGGCGGATCGGCAGGCGTTCCGGCGTGGCGCGCAGCGCGTCCTTCAGGATCTCCTCGGCCTGCAGGTCGCGGCCGTAGTTGAGATAGACCTCGGCCTCGGCCAGCGGGTCGATCGTGGCCCCGGTGTCGATTTCGTCGAACGAGTAGGCCTTGCCGGCGGCGTCGGCGGTGGCCGCCGCCGCCGCGGCTGTCGCCACGGTCAAGGCCGGCAACGCGGGGGCCGCCGGGCGCGCAATGTCGAGCGGGTGCGGCTCGGGCAGCGCCACCCTGGGCTGCGCCATCGGCTGCGGGCTGCGCGCGCGCACCGGCCGCTCGGGTTTGGCCGAGCGCAGGCGCCAGAGGCTGAACACCAGCAGCGCCGCGAGCAGCAGGTTGCCCACCAGCAACACCATCGGGTTGGCGAGCAGCCAACCGAAGGCGCCCGGTTCCCGCGGTGGCAGCGAGCCGGGGCGCTCGATGCCCGGCCCGGTGACCGCCGCCTGAGGCGTGGCCGCCGCGACCACCGTGCCGGTGCCAGCGGCGGGCTGGGTGCTGCCGCCAACCGCCGTGGTCGGCGCCGCCGAGGGCGGCGTGCTGGTGCTGATCGAAGGCGTCGCCGCGGCGACCACCGTGGCCGCGGCCGCGGCCGCGGCAGGGGCGGAAGCGACGGCAATCGGGCCCGGAGTGGCCGGTGCCGCGGCCGTGGCGGCCGCAGGAGAAGCGGAAGGAGAAGGGGACGGTACAGGCGCGGGCGTCGGCGCCGCGACGGGCGCCGCAGGCTTGGCCGGCGCGGCGGGTACCGACGCAGCGGGCGCGGGCACCGAGGGCAGGTTCAACGCGGGTGTCGGCGTGCTGCCGTCGCGCTTGGCAATCACCACCGCGCCGTCGCTCAGCTCCAGGCGCGCTGGTTTGCTCTCGCGCGGCGCGGCGGCGCGGCTGACCGTCTCGCCGAGCGCGTCGCGAGTGCCGGCGCGCTGCGCGACGATGCGCGCCCGCGCTTCGTCGCGCGGGATCGCCGCGGCGGTCTGGGCATCGGGTACCGCGAGCAGCACACCGGCGAGCAGGCGGTCGGCATTGCCGGCAATGAAGGCGTCGGGGTTGTTGCGGTACAGAGCCACCAGCATCTGGTCGGTGTTGGTGTTGGCGTGGCGGGTGCGCGCGGCAATACCGCTGAGCGAGTCGCCCGGCCGCACCCGCACCCGGTCGGCGCGCTTCGCGCCGGCCGCCTCGGCGGCCCGGGGTTGCGGCGCGGCTGCGGGTGGCGGTGCGGGCCGGGCTCTAGGCTCAAGCGCGGCGCGCGGCGCGCGCTCTGGGGCGCGTTCAGCGGCACGTTCGCTGCGTTCAGTCCGTGGCGGCGGCGCGGCGGGAGCCGCTGCCATGGTTTCGACGGCACGCGCTGGCGCTGGCGCCGCGGGTGGTGCGGTGGCGGCCAGGGCGTCGGCCTCGGCCCGTTTCGGGTCCAGCAGCAAGGTGTAGATGCGCACCAGGCGGCCGCTGTCGGTGCTGGCTTGCACGATCAGGTCGACGAAGGGCTCCTCGACCCGGCGCACACCTTCCACCCGGATCACATGCCGGCCGTCGCCACGGCGCATCACGCGCACCGCAGCGCCGACCACGGCCGCGTCCTGCGCCAGGCCGGCGGCGCGGTAGGCGTCCGCCCCGGCCAGGCTGGCCTGCAGGCCGGCCAACTCGCGCTCGCTGGCGCCGGAGATCACGATCTCGGCAAGCAGGCGGTCGCCGATCGCCGAGCGCACGTCGGCACGGCCGAGTTCCAGCGCCTGCACGTTGGCGCCGAGCAGGCACAGCGCGGCGGCGGCCACGGCGGTGGCGCGGGGTGCCAACGGGGTGATCTTTGCGGACCGGGCGGGCCGTTGGGGTCGCGGTGTCTGTGGCAGAAGTGAGGTCACGGCATCTCTCAGTCAGGTTGGGCTGGCGTTCGCGACTATGCCGCGCCAGCGGCTTTCGGCGAGCTTCGAACCGGCACCTACCCCGGAACCACGGGGGGAGGGTTCTTTCGAAGGCCGTGAATTCGTGCGCGCCTTGGCGGCTATTGTCGCCGCGCCGCGGGTTGCCCTGGCGCCACAGCGGGTCCGGGGCCTGTTCACGCACATCGGCCCTGTGAACAGGCCTGCGCGTCCGCCCGCGGCTCGGCGGCCCTTGTGGCGGCGCCGCCGCGACCGGCCCATGCCCGCTGCCCGCGTTATCGTCGGCACCCTCGCCACCTCGTGTTTGCCGCCACTTGCCCCTGCTCGAAGTCCAGGACCTCGGTGTCACGCTGCAAACCGCGCGCGGCCCGGCGCAGGCGCTGCGGGGTTTGTCGTTCACGCTCGAACGTGGTGGCACGCTCGGGCTGATCGGCGAGTCGGGCTGCGGCAAGTCGATCACCGCGCTGGCCCTGATCGGCCTGTTGCCCGAAGGCGCCCGAGTCAGCGGCTCGATCCGCTTCGACGGCCAGGAACTGAACGCGCTCGACGACGACGCGATGTGCCGGCTGCGTGGCGCGCGCATCGGCATGGTGTTCCAGGAGCCGATGAGCGCGCTCAACCCGCTGCACCGCGTCGGCCACCAGATCGCCGAGCCGCTGCGCTTGCACAAAGGCCTCGACGCCGGCGCGGCGCGGGCCGAGGCCTTGCGGCTGCTCGAGCGGGTGCATTTGCCGCAGGCCGCGCGGCGCCTGGACGCCTACCCGCACCAGCTTTCCGGCGGCCAGCGCCAGCGGGTGGTGATCGCCATCGCGCTCGCCTGCGGGCCCGACCTGCTGATCGCCGACGAACCGACCACCGCGCTGGACGCGACGATCCAGCGCGAGGTGCTCGACCTGATCGACGAACTGGTTGCCGATACCGGCATGGCCCTGCTGCTGGTCAGCCACGACCTCGGCCTGATGGCGCAGCGCGTGGCGCGCCTGGCGGTGATGTACGGCGGCACGGTGGTTGAAAGCGGGCCCACCGCCAGTGTGTTCGAGCGCCTGGCGCACCCGTACACCCGCGGCCTCTTCGCCGCGCGGCCGCGCCTGGGGCTGCCGCGCGGCAGCCGCCTGCCGACGATCGCTGGCCGCGTGCCCGACCTGATCGACCTGCCCGCCGGCTGCCCGTTTGCCGAGCGCTGCGCTTGGGCGGTCGACGCCTGCCGCGCGGCCTGGCCTCCCGCGCTGGAGGTCGCGGCCGGGCACGACGCCCGCTGCATCCGGCTCGACGAGGTCCGGCATGACGAGGTCCGGCATGACGAGGCCCCGCGCGGCGAGGCCACGCGATGAGCGCTTTGCTTGAGGTTCAGAACCTCACCAAGCACTACCGGCTGCCGCGCGAAACCCTGTTCGCGCCCGCGGAGCGGCTCACCGCGCTCGACGGTGTGAGCTTCACGCTCGAAAGCGGCAAGTCGCTTGGCATCGTCGGCGAATCGGGTTCGGGCAAGAGCACGCTGGCACGTCTGGTGATGGCGTTGGAGCGGCCGAGTGCCGGCATCGTGGCCTTCGAGGGACAGGACCTGAACACCTTGACGACGGCCGCCCTGCGCCGTGCCCGCGCAGGTTTCCAGATGGTGTTCCAGGACCCCTATGGCTCGCTCGACCCGCGCCAGAGCGTGGCGCGCATCGTCGGCGAGCCGCTGGAGGCGCTGCTCGCGGTGAGCCGCGCCGAGCGTGAAGCGCGGGTGCTCGATGTGCTCGCCGCGGTCGGCCTGAAGCCCGACGACGCGCGCAAGGTGCCGCATGAATTTTCCGGCGGCCAGCGCCAGCGCATCGCGATCGCGCGTGCGCTGGTGACGCGCCCGTTGCTGATCGTTGCCGACGAGCCGGTGAGCGCGCTCGATGTCTCGGTGCAGGCCCAGGTGCTGAACCTGATGCAGGACCTGCAGGAGCAGTTCGGCCTGGCCTACCTGTTCATCAGCCACGACCTTGCGGTGGTGGACCTGGTTTGCGACGAGGTGCTGGTGTTGCAGAACGGGCGGGTGGTCGAGCGCGGCCACCCCGACCAGCTCTTCACTCAAGCTCGGCATCCCTACACCCGCCGCTTGCTCGATGCGGTGCCGCGAGGTTGAGGACCGCCACGCCGTCGCCACCCGCGCCGCGGCCGGCGTCGCCGACGAAATGGCCCGAGCCGTCGATATGGCAGAGTGCGCCCTGAGCCGGCGCCGCAGCCCTCGGCGCCAGCGCCCGATTCATTGCACCGACCTCGTGCAGGACCCCACCGAAAACGCCAGGAGAAAAATCGATGAAGTTGTGCCGCCGCTCCACCCTCGTCATCGCCTCGGCGCTGGCCTTCGTTTCGCTGGCTGGCGTCGGCGCGGGCGCGCAAACGCGCAAGGACAGCGTGGTGCTGGCGATGGTGCTCGAACCCACCGGCCTGGACCCGACCACCGCACCCGCGGCCGCGATCGGCGAGATCGTTCACTACAACGTGCTCGAAGGGCTGACCAAGATCAACCTCGACGGCTCGGTGACACCGCTGCTGGCCGAGAGCTGGACCATGGACCCCGACGGCAGGAGCTACACCTTCAAGTTGCGAAAAGGTGTGAAGTTCCAGGACGGCGAGGCCTTCGATTCGGCTGACGTGAAGTTCAGCTTCGAGCGTGCCAAGGCCGAAGGTTCGACCAACAAGGCCAAGGGCGCGGTGTTCAACAACATCAGCGGCATCAGCACGCCGGATGCGCACACCGTGATCCTGACGCTCAACAACGCCGACGGCAATTTTCTCTTCCGCCTCGGCGAGAACACCGCGGTGATCCTCGACCCCAAGAGCGCTGCGGCTACCGCCAGCAAGCCGGTCGGCACCGGGCCGTACCAACTCGACGACTGGAAGAAGGGCTCGTCGGTCACGCTCGCCAAGTGGGATGGATTCCGCGACGCGTCGAAGGTCAAGCTCAGAAGAGTCACCTTCCGCTTCATCAACGACCCCGCCGCGCGCGTGGCCGCGCTGCTCGCCGGCGACATCGACGGTGTGCCGCGTCTGGATGCGCCGCAGGCGCTCAAGCAACTGCAAGCCGACAAGCGCTTCGTGGTCGAGGTCGGCGCCAGCGCGGGCAAGGGGATGATGACGATCAACAACAAGAAGAAGCCCTTCGACGATGTGCGGGTGCGCCGCGCGCTGATGCACGCGATCGACCGCAAGGCCTTCATCGACGGGGTGCTCGAAGGTCTGGGGCGCCCGATCGGCAGCCATTTCGCGCCCACCGACGCGGGCTATGTCGACCTCACCGCGCAGGTCCCGTTCGACCCCGAGAAGGCCAAGGCGCTGCTCAAGGAAGCCGGCGTCGCCACGCCGCTGAACGTGACGCTGAC
>JANNGZ010000352.1:0-1953 GCA_031404155.1 Burkholderiales bacterium | reverse complement strand
TGCGCCGTGTCACCACGGCGGCTACGAGCCCCGGGGCCTTTTGAAACAGGCTGCGAGCCGCGCCCGACGCCGGCGGCCGCGGCGGCGAGAGGGGTGGCTGACCGGTTGCTGGGCCGGGCCGCGCTTTCTCTTCGGGCGTTGATCGACGGGCCGCCACGCGATGGTCGAGTTCACGCTCTGGGACATCCTGCGCAACCTGCTGCTGGCCGCGCGCTGGACGGTGCTGCTGTCGCTGATCGCTTTCGCCGGCGGCGGCCTCGTGGGGATGCTGCTGCTGGTGGCGCGCATCGCGAAGTGGCCGCTGGCCGAGCCGGTGGTGGCCGGCTACGTGCAGCTTTTCCAGGGCACGCCGCTACTGATGCAGCTCTTCCTGGCGTACTTCGGCCTGGCGCTGATGGGCTGGGAGATCTCGGCCTGGTTCGCCGCGAGCCTGGCGCTGACGCTGTACACCAGCGCCTTCCTGGCCGAAATCTGGCGCGGCTGCGTCAACGCGATCCCCAAGGGCCAATGGGAGGCGTCGTCGAGCCTGGCGCTGACGCTCACCGAGCAGCTGCGCTGGGTGATCGGCCCGCAGGCGCTGAAGATCGCCATTCCGCCGACGGTGGGCTTTCTGGTGCAGGTGATCAAGGGCACCGCGCTGGCGTCGGTGATCGGCTTCATCGAGCTCACCAAAGCCGGCACGATGATCACCAACGCCACCTTCAGGCCCTTCACCGTGTATGCCTGCGTGGCGCTGATGTACTTCGCGCTGTGCTGGCCGGTCTCGGCGTGGAGCCGGCAACTCGAACGAAAGATGAGCCATGGCCGCTGAGCCGAGTTCCATCGTCCCGATCGTCAGGATCAACAGCCTGCGCAAGTCGTTCGGCACGCTGGAGGTGCTGAAGGGCATCGACCTCGACGTGAAAAGCGGCGAGGTCATCGCGATCATCGGCAAGAGCGGCTCGGGCAAGAGCACGCTGCTCAGGTGCATCAACGGCCTGGAAGAATTCCAGCAAGGCACGCTGACGGTCGACGGCCAGGCACTGAAGCACAACGATGCGCAGGCGATGCGCGCGCTGCGCCAGCGCGTGGGCATGATCTTTCAGAGCTTCAACCTCTTCCCGCACTTGAGCGTGGGCCGCAACATCATGCTCGCCCCGGGTCTCGTCAAGGGCCGGCGCGGGCAGAGTGCCGAGGAGCAGGCTCATAAACTCCTGGAGCGTGTCGGCCTGGCCGAGAAGTTCGCGGCCTGGCCCGATCAACTCTCAGGCGGCCAGCAGCAGCGCGTGGCCATCGCACGGGCGCTGGCGATGGAGCCCGCGGTGCTGCTGTGCGACGAGATCACCTCCGCGCTCGATCCCGAGCTGGTGGGCGAGGTGCTGCGCGTGGTGGAGCGGCTGGCCGAAGAGGGCATGACGCTTTTGATGGTGACGCACGAGATGAACTTCGCGCGCAAGGTTGCCGATCGGGTGGTCTTCATGCACGCCGGCCGCATCCACGAAATGGGCCCGCCCGGTGAGCTGTTCGTGTCGCCGCAGACGGCGGAGTTGAAGCAGTTCCTGTCGGCGCTGGGGGATTGAGGGCGCGAGGCTTCGGGCCTCAACCCGTGGAGCGTTGAGCCGGTGCCGGCGTCTGCGCGAAGAACCGCATCGCCGCGGCGACGCCGCTGCCGCCGATGGCCACACCGGACAGTTCGAGGCCCATCTCGACCCCCGCCAGCGTTGCCAGCAGCGTGAGGTCGTTGCAGTCGCCCAGATGCCCGATGCGGAACATGCGGCCCTTGACCTTGGACAGGCCCGCGCCGAGCGAGAGGTCGAAGCGCTCGTGGATCAGCCGGCGCAGCGCGTCGGCGTCGACGCCGCGCGGCGTGACCACGCCGGTCAGCACCGGCGAATGCAGCGCCGGGTCGGCGCACTGGATCGGCAATCCCCAGGCCGCCACCGCCGCGCGCACGCCGGCGGCCCAGCGCGGGTG
>JANNGZ010000351.1:0-2144 GCA_031404155.1 Burkholderiales bacterium | reverse complement strand
TTGAGTTCATCCAGCAAACCTGGTTGCTGAACCCGAGCTTTGCCACCCTGTTCAACGAGACCGACCCACTGCTGGGACCGCCCGGCCGGATGACGATCCCGGCCCAGCCGCTGCGACTGCGGCCCGTTGTGCAGACTTGTGTGCAGATGACCGGCGGCGAATACTTTTTCCTGCCCAGCCTGCCAGCGCTGGACTGCCTGGGCCAGTGGCCGCCAGCTTGACCTGCAATCCGGGCTAGGAGGCTGTCGGGCGGCGCCGCCGAACCCACCCGCCCACGGCCACCAGCCCGCCAGCCAACATCAGCCAGGTGCCGGGCTCGGGCACCGGCAGCGGCACCTCGGTCAGCACAAACTGGCGCCGGAAGCCCTGCACTTCGATGTCGTGCAGCACGATCTTCTCAGGCTTCCAGTCGGCGTTGATCTTGACCGGCCCGCCCGTCACGGTGAGCATGCTCTTGGTATTGGCACCGCCCGCAGTGGCATCGGTGAACGGGCCGAGCCGGGTGGCGGCAACGATGTGGAAGTGCGAAAACTGCGGATGCAGGGCTTCGCCGATCGGCCGGGTGGCCGGGTTGCGGCCGGCGGTGGTCACTTTGCAGGCGTTGGCCCGCTGGTCCTGGCCGCCGTCACACACCGGGGTGGTGTCCAACAGTTGCTCGGCGAAGCCCCGCCAGTCGAGCGCTGACTTGTTCGTCAGCGTGGCATTCATGAAGATGCGCATGCCGCCTGAGTTTTCTGAATCGACCGTGGCCACGGCGTCTTCAAAAAACAGCACCGACACCGGCGTGTTGTTGTTGAAGGTCACGGTCTTCGTCAAGATGAACTTGGTGGCATCGAATGCCAGGTCCACCGTGTTGCCGTTCTGCACCTCGTCAAACCGCACGGTCCACGCGATGTCTTCGTTGTTGCTGTTTTTCGTGATCTTGACGTCTTTGGCCGTGGCGGTCGGCAGGCCCAGGCCCGCCACGATGCAAGATACCAACAGCGACTGTCCAAGCCGTTTTGCATTCATGACCACACTCCTTCGCATGGTTTGACGACAAGGTTGCTTTTTGCGTCACGCGGTGGCCGCAACCCAGGACGACCACAGGCTGCCTGTGCCGGCATTCACCCACGCCGCACGGGTTGAAAAGGATAGGCACGAACGCCGGCGAAAGCAAGCAGGCGGGTGGGCCAGCCGCCGACTCGCATCACCGCCGAATCGTGCCGTGGGTGCGCCGAGAGTGCTCGCGCCAGCGCGACGCTCTGTCAAACGCAGGTCTTGAAACCCGGCGCGTCGTCCCTATAATGTTTTGTTAGCACTCGTCAGCGATGAGTGCTAACAACCAACTCGGCGCTGCCGGCGTTGGTTGCCCCGCATGTGATGGGATGCCGGCACCTGCTGGCGGCCCACGCTGATGTGAAATCCCCCAAGGAGATACGAATGAAACTTCGCCCCCTGCATGACCGCGTGATCGTCAAGCGTCTGGAACAAGAGACCAAGACCGCCTCTGGCATTGTCATCCCCGACAACGTTGCCGAAAAGCCCGACCAGGGCGAAGTGCTGGCCGTCGGCCCCGGCAAGCGCAATGACAAGGGCGATTTCATCGTCTTGAATGTGCAAGTCGGTGACCGCGTGCTGTTTGGCAAGTACTCGGGCCAGACCGTCAAGGTCGACGGCGACGAGTTGCTGGTCATGCGCGAAGAAGACTTGTTTGCCGTGGTCGCGAAGTAAGCCGCTAGCGCGCTTTCGCCCGTCACACCCCCTCATTTACTGAATTCGGAGAATTTCACATGGCAGCAAAAGACGTCATTTTTGGCGCTGACGCCCGTCAACGCATGGTTGAAGGCGTGAACATCCTGGCCAATGCGGTCAAGGTCACGCTCGGCCCCAAAGGCCGCAACGTGGTGCTGGAGCGTTCGTTTGGCGCCCCCACCGTCACCAAGGACGGTGTCTCGGTGGCCAAAGAGATCGAGCTGAAAGACAAGCTGCAGAACATGGGCGCGCAGATGGTCAAGGAAGTCGCGTCCAAGACCAGCGACATCGCCGGTGACGGCACCACCACCGCCACCGTGCTGGCCCAGTCGATCGTGCGCGAAGGCATGAAGTACGTGGCCGCCGGCATGAACCCGATGGACCTGAAGCGCGGCATCGACAAGGCGGTG
>JANNGZ010000350.1:0-9764 GCA_031404155.1 Burkholderiales bacterium | reverse complement strand
GCCTTGCAACAGCCGCCAGTCTCGCGGCATTGCTGGCGACTGGAGTCTGGTTGACCGTCATCAAGGGGCTTGATGGCGACGCGCAGGTCGCTGCAAGCAGGGTTTTGCGCTACCTCCACGTTCCTGTCCGCGCCGTATGGTCAAACCCGACGACGGGCCTGGTTGTCGAGTTGCCCGACGGTTGGTTTGTGCGCAGAACCACCTACTCCCCAAACCTTGCCACTTCCGTAGTTGAATTCGAGTTTGGACCGCCAGACAACCGCCAATGCTGCATGTCGCTCGGGATTGTCACGAACTCAGCTGTGGGCTTCCTTGACGTGGAAGCTACCTCTGACGAGACCCTCGAACGACTGTTCCGAGAGTTAATGGGCGAACCCAACGTCATCGTGCGCGGGCAGCACAATGAAGTGGAGGGCATGGCCAAGCTCGACGACATCTACACGGTCGACATCCTTGACAGCACAACTGGCGCAAAGACGGGCCGCTTGGGCTTTGCCTGGTTCACGGGTCGCAAGGATTCGTGGGCACTCACCATGCCTCCCGCTCGCCCCGTCGATGGCGCGGTCATGGGCGATGGGCGCGGCGGCCTCGCCCTTTCGTTGATGCAAAGCACCAAGACCTTGCATGGTCCATGACGCCGAATCGGCCATAGCTACGCCGTTCGTCAGGCGCGCCATAGCACGGTCGATCGATTTGCTTTGGTTGGTGCCGGGTGGTGTGTTGATCACTCGCGCGCTGTCAGTCCTTACTGACCTCTCATTGGGATGGCAGCTCACGGTTCTTGCAGCTTTCGTCACTGGGCTGCAGCTCGCACTTGAGCCAGTTTTGCTGCGTGTGTTTGGTGCGACGCCTGGGAAGCTGTTGACTCGCACACGGGTAGTCGATGAAGAGACGGGCAGATACCTGACCTACGCGCAGGCGTGCAGCAGGACTTTGAAGGTAGTTGGTTTGGGCTTTGGCTTCTGGATATTGCCGCTAACTGCAATTTGCTTGATGGCCTCGCTTTGGCGCGTGCGCTACCTGCACAGCTTGCCGTGGGAGCGCCGCCGAACTGGTGCCAAAGTGGTCGAGGCGCCAAGGCGCATGGGCGTGGCCATGCTGACTCTTGCGCTGACGGCCATGCCAGGGCTGGTCTTGCCCGTTGCGTCGGCCGTCATCGGTCTCTTAGTGCTCGACTTGAGCGCCAACCCCAGCCAAGACATTCGCCGTGCCCTCACAGGACAGTGGAAATGGTTGCATCGTCTGTCCGGGAACGAACTACGGCTCGACGCTCGATGGAGAGTCTTGCACGATTACATGTCCGTCACGCGAGCCCAGTGGATCACGTTGTTTGCCTTCGGCGTAGGGGACGACAACCGCGTTCTCTTCGAGGTGCGCGCAAAGCCGGTATCAACCAACGTGAATGCATGCTTCGCCCACCAGATATCGATGGAGGGGCAAGGGTTCGTCTTCGTTGATCCGCGTGAGATCGTTCAATCCGGCGGACATAGTTGCTCATCTGCGGGTGGAAAGCTCAGCCGCAAAGGCGTCGTCCATGCGTACATCGAGGGCCGCCGCGGCGCCCAGGGTGATCAGACTAAGACGGTTGTGTACCTCGGAACAGACCAGGGCGCACGCGAAGCGGTCGATGGGTTGGTGCGCGACCTTGCTGCAGAGCAAGACAAGTTTGACATCGCTGGTGGCAAGCTGCGGAGCCATCACTGGCGCAATGATCTGACTGGTCTCGTCGCCCGCATTCCCATCGAATGGGAGTTCATAGAGCGCAGGGTCAACGCGAACGGTGCTGTCTCGTTTCTCTTTGAGCGCCGTAGCTCCGCAACGTCAAGCGAGTCGGCTTCCATCACAGCGCTGCCGCCGGACCACTTCGACACAGCTTCTGACGCGCATTCGGAAGCCGAGAAAATCTACGCGGACATCGCAAATGCCGAAAAGGTGACGCGCCGCGTCATTGACCCCCAGGAAACGATCAGCCAGATCCAAAGTGACGGGGGTGCGATGCATGTTTGGACGCGGAAGGGCCTGATGACGACGTGGGTAGCGGCTTGGGATGACCGGTCAGACGGCGCACAGGTGAACGAGATATTGCGGCATCCGCTACTGTCCCAGCTTCGCACAACATTGCGTTGAGCCTGCCGCATGCCATGCGGCGACTTCAGCCAGGCGGCTGTTTCCGCTGCGGCATGAACGGGCCTCTTTTCCCTCCGCCAACGACCGATTCCGCATGTGGCGGATGGCAGCAATATCGAAGGCGGCCGGAACTCTGTGCCCCATGCGGTCCCATCGGGCAGTTTGCAGACCGCCGTGGTCATGCGCTCGAGCGCGAACCCGCATGAGCGGTCACCCAATCGCCAGCTCAAAGCCCCCACTGGCAATCACCTGCCCGTTGATGCGCACATCGATCGCGTGGCGGCCGGCGTGGTAGCGCCGGGTGGTGACGACGCGCATCGAGTGCGTCTTCTGCAACTGGCGCACTTCGCCGGGGGCCAGTTGCAGTGTCCAGCCCTTGAAGACCTTGGCGCTGGCCGCGCCGCTGGCGCGGGCGTGATGCACTGCGTAGTCAATCAGCAACTGCTGATCTCGATCGGTGCGTGAACGCAAGCTCAGCGTGAACGTGATCGACTCGCCAACGCGAACCATCTTTGACGACAGCACCAGCCGCGCGCTGCCTTCGAACGGCGCTCCGGCGCCCCACAGCGCGAGCATGTCGGCGTCGCCCCGCTTGATCAGGCTGCGGCTGGCGTGGCGCAGCAGCGCCCGCCGCTGGCTCGTTGCTGCGGGCAAGTGTTCGCGCACCCAGGCCGTCACCAGGGCGGGGTGGTCCTTGGCGATGTCGTTGAGGTGGTTGGCGACGCTGCGCCGTACATATTCGCTCGGGTCGTCCTGCAAGGCGGCCAGCAGCGGAAGGCTCGGTGACGGGTCGGCTACCAGCGCGTGCAAGCGCAAGCCCCAGGGCAGGCGTGGCCGGCTGCCCTCGCTGACGAGGCGCCGCACATGCGCGCTCGGGTCGAGCTTCCAGCGCTCGAAGGTCGAAAAGACGAGGGCCGGGTGCACGACGATGAAGGGGCGGATCGCGAACTCCCCCGTCAGGCGCTGCGTGAGCGCGTGCAGGGCCGCGAGCGCACGCACCGGTTCGGCCAGGCCGCGGCGGGCGACGAATTCGCCGAGCGGCCAGACGATCCAGCCTCGCAGGCCAGGCTCATCCGGCGCGGGCGCCGCGCCGGGGTCAAGCGCGGGTGCCAGCGCTTGCTCGATGACGTCGCACGCGGCGCCGAAGTCCGCCGGCAGCGTGGCTTCCAGCGCATCGGCGATCTGCATCGCGCGCGCTTTTATCTCGAGGCCGTCCAGGCCCTCGCTGGCGCGGCGCATGAACACGTCGTGGTCGAATGCGGCCCAGGTGGCCTGCAGCCGGGTGGCAGCGGCGCCGATCAAGGCCGCGCCGAGAAGGTTCTTGAACGGCTCCACCGGCCAAGCGTAACGTGCGCCCCGTGACCTGCAGTGGGCCGCCCCGACAAACATTGCAATCCTGGAGCAAGACTCCATAATTGCAGGCATGTATTCCCGCGAACTCGAAACCCGGATCCACACGGCCCTGCAGGAATCGCCCGCCGTCGCGCTGCTGGGCCCGCGCCAGGTCGGCAAGACCACGCTGGCGCTGGCAGTTGCCAAGGCGCTGTCGCCCACCCGCGGCTCGGTCTATCTGGACTTGGAATCTCCCGCCGATCTGGCCAAGCTTGCAGAGCCCGAGCTCTACCTGGCCGACCACCGCGACAAGCTGGTCATCCTGGACGAAGTGCACCGTGCGCCGGCCCTCTTTCCGGTGCTGCGCGGCCAGATCGATCGCGCACGCCGCGTTGGCCTGCGGCGGGGCTTGTACCTGCTGCTGGGCTCTGCCTCGGTGGACTTGTTGCGGCAGGCCGGTGAGTCGCTGGCCGGGCGCATCGCGCACCTCGAGCTGACACCGCTGACGCTGAGCGAAGTGGCCGGCAGCGGCATCACCGCGGACGATCTGTGGCTGCGCGGCGGCTTTCCCGAGAGCCTGCTGGCAAAGAACGCCGCTGCAAGCCTACGCTGGCGCCAGGACTTCATCCGCACCTACCTCGAACGCGAGGTTTTCCAGTTCAGCCCGCGCGCCTCGACCGCGACGCTGCGTCGGCTGTGGTTGATGCTGGCGCACCACCACGGTGGCCTGCTCAACGCGGCGCAGTTTGCGCGCAACCTGGGTGTCGACGGGAAGACCGTGGCGCACTACCTCGACCTGATGGCTGACCTGATGCTGGTGCGCCGCCTGCAGCCGTGGCACGCCAACCTGGGCAAGCGGCTGGTGCGCACACCCAAGGTCTATGTGCGCGACAGCGGCGTGCTGCACGCGCTGCTGGGCATCGCCGACAAGGAGACGCTGCTGTCGCACCCGGTGGTGGGTGCGAGCTGGGAAACCTGGGTCATCGAAAACCTGCTGGCGACTGCGCCGCGCGACTGCCAAGCCTTCTTCTTCCGCAGCGCAGCCGGGGCCGAGATCGACCTGCTGATTCAGCGCCCGAATGGCGAACGTTGGGCCATCGAGGTCAAGCGCAGTCTGACGCCCAAGCTGGAGCGCGGCTTTCACGCTGCCTGCGCTGACGTGCTGCCCACGCACAAGTGGTTGGTCTATCCGGGCACCGAACGCTTTCGGCTGGGTGAAGACGCGTGGGCGGTGTCGTTGCAGGAATTGACGCGGGGCCTGCGTACGATCGACGCATGACGCGGTGCGTTAACGTACGCGCTCAGGCCACACCAAACAAGACCCGAGGAGAACGACGATGGATCAAGTCAAGCAGGGCACCGACGCACTCTTCATCCTGCTCGGCGCCATCATGGTGCTGGCGATGCACGCGGGCTTCGCGTTTCTCGAACTGGGCACGGTGCGCAAGAAGAACCAGGTCAATGCGCTGGTCAAGATCCTGGTCGACTTCGCGGTCTCGACCCTGGCCTATTTCCTCGTCGGCTACAGCGTGGCGTACGGCGTCAATTTCTTCATCGGCGCCGAAGGCCTGGCGGCGAAGAACGGCTACGAACTGGTCAAGTTCTTCTTTCTGCTGACCTTTGCCGCGGCAATCCCGGCGATCGTCTCGGGCGGCATCGCCGAACGCGCGCGCTTCGGGCCGCAGTTGATCGCCTCGGCCGCGCTCGTCGGCCTCATCTATCCGCTGTTCGAAGGCGTCGTGTGGGGTGGCCGCTTCGGCGTGCAGGCCTGGATCAAGGGCGTGGCCGGCGCCGAGTTCCATGATTTCGCCGGCAGCGTGGTGGTGCATGCCGTCGGCGGCTGGATCGGCCTGGTCGCCGTGCTCTTGCTCGGCGCCCGCGCCAACCGCTACCGCAAGGACGGCGGCATCAGCGCGCATCCGCCGTCGAGCATCCCTTTCCTGGCCCTGGGCGCGTGGGTCCTTGCCGTCGGCTGGTTCGGCTTCAATGTGATGAGCGCGCAGACCATCGACAAGATCTCGGGCCTCGTCGCCGTCAACTCGCTGATGGCGATGGCCGGCGGCACCCTGGTCGCCGCGGTGATGGGGCGCAACGATCCGGGCTTCGTCCACAACGGGCCCCTGGCCGGCCTGGTGGCCGTGTGTGCCGGATCGGACGTGATGCACCCGCTCGGCGCGTTGGTCACGGGCGGCGTGGCCGGCGCGATCTTCGTCGCGCTGTTCACGCTCGCGCAGAACCGCTGGAAGATCGACGATGTGCTCGGCGTCTGGCCCTTGCACGGCCTGTGCGGCGCCTGGGGCGGCATTGCTTGCGGCATCTTCGGCTTGCAGACTTTCGGCGGCCTGGGCGGCGTGAGTTTCGCCGCACAAATCATCGGCACGCTTCTCGGCGTGGCGTGGGCGCTCGCGGGCGGGCTGGCGGTCTACGGCGTGTTGAAACTCACCGTGGGGCTGCGCCTCAGCGCGGAGGAAGAGTACGACGGGGCCGACCTGTCGATCCATCGCATCGGCGCCACACCCGAACGCGAAGCGAACTGGTAGCGCCGCGCTAAAGTCACGCGCATTGACTCGGAGACTTCATCCATGTTTTCTCACGTGATGATCGGCACCAACGATCTCGACCGCGCCAAGGCGTTCTACGACGCGGTGCTGGGCACGCTGGGCGTGCCGGCCGGCAACGTCGACCGTCACCGCGTGTTCTGGCGCACGCCTGCTGGCGTTTTCTCGGTATCGCGGCCGATCGATGGCCAGCCGGCCACCGTGGGAAACGGCAGCACGTTCGGTTTCGCGTGCACGTCGGCCGAGCAGGTCGACGCCTGGCACGCTGCTGGCGTGGCGCACGGCGGCACGAGCTGTGAAGACCCGCCCGGCGTGCGCGAGGGCGCCGCCGGCAAGCTCTACCTGGCCTACCTGCGCGACCCGGACGGCCAGAAGCTCTGCGGCCTGTACCGGATGCCACGGATTCCACAGGGCTGAGCCGCCCAAGAGCGGGCGGGGGTCTAGCAGCGACGGACGCCGGAGCGGATCACCTCGACGACGATCCGTGCGTCGTGAATCTCGTAGACGATGCGGTACACACCCTGCCGCACCCGGTACAGCTCTGCGCCGCTGAGCTTCTCGCAGCCCGGCGGCCGAGGGTCGTCGCGCAGGCCGTCCATGCGCGCAAGGATGCGTCTGACGTCTGCTTTGGGAATGTCACGGAGGTCCTTCGCGACCGAAGGCCTGACGCGCAGTTCATAGCGTGCCATCGGCCTTGAGTTTGGCCAGAAACTCCTCGTAGCTCAACGCGCGCTCCTTGGCACGCCCGCGAACGGCGGCCAGGTCTTCCTGGTCTTCGCGCAGCGCCTGGCGCAGCGCCTCGTTGACGATGTCGGACATGCTGCGCTGGCTCTGGGCCGACTTCAGTCGCAGAGCTTGGTGCAAGTCGGGCTCCAGGTACACGGTAGAGCGAACCGCTTCGATGGTGGACACGGTGACCCCTTAACGTCTGGACGTTTTAGCATCGTAACATTTCAACGCTCTCGGATTCTCCGCCCGGCGCTAAAGTGCTGCCATGTTTACTGGCATCGTCCAGGGCGTCGCCCGACTGATCGATATCGAAGATCGCACCGGTCTGCGCCGCCTGACGCTGGCCTTTCCGCCCGGCTTCGACGAAGACCTCGCACTCGGCGCCAGCGTCGCAGTAGAAGGCGTCTGCCTCACGGTCAGCTCGCTCGAGTCGCCTGGCCGGGCCAGCTTCGACGTGATGGCTCAGACGCTGGCCACCACAACGCTCGGCAAGCTCACGCTGCATTCGGCGGTGAACGTCGAACGCGCAGCGCGCGAGGGCGTGGAGGTCGGCGGACATCCGCTTTCGGGTCACATCGATTTCACGGCGCGTGTGGCTGCCCTGACGAAGCCCGAGAACAACCATGTGCTGCGTTTCGCCGTGCCCGCGCCCTGGATGCGCTACGTTTTCGCCAAGGGCTACATCGCGGTCAACGGCGCCAGCCTGACTGTGGCCGAAGCCGGCCGCGAGCCCGGCGGTGCGGGATGGTTCGAGGTCTGGTTGATTCCGGAGACCTTGCGCATGACGAGCTTCGGCGCGCTCGTCGTCGGCGACGCGGTAAATGTGGAGATCGAGCGCGCGACCCAGGTCATGGTCGATACGGTTCGCGATGCGGTCGCCGAGCGATTGGGGCCTTTGCTGCCGGCCCTCGAGTTGTTTGCCCGGGAGCGCGGGCTTCAGGGATGAGCGACGTATTCGCCGTGCCGCGGCGCCCGATCCGGGACCTGCCCGACGAGTTGATCAGCCAGATCGCCGCCGGCGAGGTGATCGAGCGCCCGGCGTCGGTCGTCAAGGAGTTGGTCGACAACGCCCTGGACGCCGGTGCGTCGCAGATCAACATCAAGCTCGCGGCAGGCGGTGTGCGCCAGATCCTCGTCGAGGACGACGGCGACGGCATCGCGCGCGACGAACTGGTGCTGGCCCTGCGCCGGCACGCGACGAGCAAGATCACCAGCCTGGCCGAGCTCGAGGGCGTCGCGACGATGGGCTTTCGCGGCGAGGCCCTGGCGGCAATAGCCTCGGTGTCCGAGATGAGCCTGGCCAGCCGCACCGCCGACGCCGCGCAGGCCACGCGGCTCGATGCGCGCAGCGGTGAGCTGGCCCCGGCGGCGCGCGCGCGCGGCACCAGCGTCGAGGTCCGCGAGTTGTTCTTCGCGACACCGGCACGGCGCAAATTCCTCAAGACCGATGCGACCGAGCTGGCGCATTGCGTCGATGCCGTCAGGCGCCACGCGCTGGCACGGCCCGATGTCGGCTTTGCCCTCTGGCACGAGGGCCGCCTGATCGCGCAGTGGCGCGCCGCGAGCGACGGCGCGGCGCCCGACGATGGACGCGCCACGGCCTCGCGTCTGGCCTCGCGCCTGGCCGACGTGATGGGCGCCGAGTTCATGGCGCAAAGCGTCGCGCTGCAGGCCACCGCCGGGCCGCTGCGCATCCACGGCCGCGTGGGGGTGCCCGATGCCGCACGCGCGCGCGCCGACCAGCAATACACCTATGTCAACGGCCGCTCGGTGCGCGACCGCGGCGTGGCGCACGGCGTTCGCAGCGCGTTCGAGGACGTGCTGCACGGCGCGCGGCAGCCGGTCTATGTGATCTTCATCGAGCTCGACCCGCAGCGCGTGGACGTCAACGTCCACCCGAGCAAGACCGAGGTGCGCTTTCGCGATGCGCGCGAGGTTCATCAGGCGGTGCGGCACGCGGTCGAGAACGCGCTGGCCGCGCCGCGCGCTGCGGCGACTGCCGCAAACGAAGCGGCCAATGACGCGGGCGAGACTTCGCCGACGCGCCCGCCCTCCGCGGCTGCGGCGCTATGGCGATCCACGCCCTGGCCCCCACCGTCGCAGCGCGGCCTGGCGCTTGAACAGGCCGCCGTGCTTTACGCCCGCGAAGCCGAGCCGGCGCCCTACTTCAGCGCGAACGCGGCGCCGGCGCACGATGCTGCGGCGCCCATCGACAGCCCCCTGGGCCAGGCCATCGCGCAGCTCGGCGGCGTCTACATCCTGGCCGAAAACAGCCAGGGTCTGGTCATCGTCGACATGCACGCCGCCCACGAGCGCATCGTCTACGAACGCCTGAAGCGCCAATCGCTGATGGCGAGCACGGCAGGCTCGCCCGGTCTGGCCACACAGCCCTTGCTGATACCCGCCAGCTTCGCCGCCACGGGCGTCGAGATGGCCGCGGCCGACGAACACCAGGCCACGCTGCTGTCGCTCGGCCTGGACGTCGCGCCGCTGGCAGCAAACACGCTGGCGGTGCGATCGCTGCCGGCCGCACTCGCCGACGCCGACGCGGTGGCGCTGGCGCGTTCGGTCCTGGCCGAGCTGGCACAGCACGACGCCAGCCGCGTCGTCGAGCGCGCGCGCGACGAACTGTTGTCGACGATGGCCTGCCACGACGCGGTGCGTGCCAACCGGCGCCTGAGCGCCGCCGAGATGAACGCGCTGCTGCGCGACATGGAAGCCACCGAGCGCAGCGACCAGTGCAACCACGGCCGGCCGACCTGGCGCCAGGTCAGCCTGAAGGAACTCGACGCGCTTTTCATGCGCGGGCGCTGAACGCGCGCGGGCTCGAGCCTCAGGCGGCGCGCAGCAGGCGCGCGGGCTCGCTGCCCAGCGTGCCGCCGAACAGATCCTTCGGGTCGTCGAGCCGGGGCAGCAGATCGATCTGCGCGCAGGCACCACGCTCTTCGCCGAGCAAGGCATGCAGGAACCTCAGCGCCGAAAAGTCTTCGAGCGCGAAGCCGACCGAATCGAACACGG
>JANNGZ010000349.1:0-9242 GCA_031404155.1 Burkholderiales bacterium | reverse complement strand
AGCACCCTGAGAAAATCGTCAAGGAGTGGGTTGATCCCGCAATCTAGGCGCGAAGCCGCGGATGTGGTGGGCCCCACATCGAGGCTTCGCAACAACGAGTGCGCCCCTTGCAGGCGCTCACCCTGCGGGCCGGGGGGTGGGGGGGGGCGCGGGCCGGGGTGGGGCCCCGGGCGGCGGGGGGCCGACGCGCCCTGCGTTCCACCCGCGCCCGGGGGCGGGCGCGCTTCTTGGTGTGCTGTGACGGCATGTGGGTCCTCCTAGTCCAGTGAAGCAGAGAAGTCGGCTGTGCGCCGGGGTCTGCGAGGGTGCGGGCCTAGGCGCGGCGCGCAGCCCAGGCTGGACGCCTGGGCAAGCGTCGCAACGACGGCAGCGCGCCCTCGCAGACCCCGGCCCGTAGGGTGAGTGCCTGCAAGGGGCGCAGTCGTTGTTGCGAAGCCTTGATGTGGGCCCGCCACATCCGCGGCTTCGCGCCTAGACTGCGCCCCTTGCAGGCACTCACGCACAGCCGATTTCTCTGTTTCACTGGACTCGCCCTCCCCCGTCAAGGGGGAGGGAACTCGTTGATGCCAT
This sequence comes from Burkholderiales bacterium, assembly GCA_031404155.1. GTDB lineage: Bacteria > Pseudomonadota > Gammaproteobacteria > Burkholderiales > Burkholderiaceae_C > JANNGZ01. The sequence continues at coordinate 8,672 of JANNGZ010000349.1, read as the reverse complement.
GACCCAGACCCGCATCGCAGTCGCCGGCGCCGGCGCTATCGGCATGGCCCATATCGGCGTGCTGCAGGCCAGCGCCCGCTGCACGCTGAGCGCGGTGGTGGACCCGTCGCCCGCCGCGGCCGACTTGGCCGCCAAGGCCGGCGTGCCGCTGTACAAGTCGCTCGCTGAACTCTTCGCGCACAACAAGCCCGACGGCGTGGTGCTCGCCACGCCCAACCCGCTGCATCTGACGCAAGCGCTGCAATGCATCGCCGCCGGTTTGCCGATGCTGCTGGAGAAGCCGATCGCGTCCACCGTGGCCGAGGCAGTGCAGCTGGTGAGCGCGGCCGAGAAGGCCAAGGCCAGCATCCTGATCGGCCACCACCGCGCGCACAGCCCGATCATGGCCAGGGCGCGCGAGGTGGTGGCCTCGGGCGTCCTCGGCCCACTGGTGGCGGTGACCGGCAGCGCAATGTTCCTCAAGCCCGACCACTACTTTGCCGACGCGCCCTGGCGTCGCGAGTTGGGCGCCGGCCCGATCCTGCTCAACATGATCCACGAGGTGCACAACCTGCGCCTGCTCTGCGGCGAGATCGTCGCGGTGCAGGCCTTCAGCTCGTACGCCACTCGCGGCTTTGTGGTGGAGGACACGGTGGCGATCAACCTGCGTTTTGCCAACGGCGCGCTCGGCAGCTTCATGCTCAGCGACACCGCCGCCAGCCCGCGCAGCTGGGAGCAGACCTCGCAGGAGAACCAGGCCTACCCGAGCTACGACGACGAGGACTGTTATGTCATTGCCGGTACCCTGGGCAGCTTGGGCGTGCCGACGATGCGCCTGAAGACCTACCCGCGAGATTCGAGCCCCGCAGACCGCGGCTGGTGGAAGCCCTTCGAGCTGAGCGTGGCCGGTATGGTGCGCGACGACCCGCTGAAGCGCCAGATGGAACATTTCGGCGCCGTGGTGCGTGGTGAAGCCGCGCCGCTGGTCAGCGCGCGCGACGGGCTGAACAATCTGCGGGTCACCGAAGCGATCGTCGCCGCCGCGAAGGCGGGCGCCACGGTCGAGCTGTGATCGCTTTGAATTTGCATTGATCAGACAACAAGGAACCGCGATGAAGATCCTCATGCTCCACGGCATCAACCACAACATGTTCGGCAAGCGCGACCCCAAGCAGTACGGCACGGTCACGCTGGCCCAGATCGATGCGCAGCTCGCCGCGCTGGGCCAGGAGCTCGGCGCCGAGGTCCAGAGCTACCAGACCAACAGCGAAGGCGCGATGTGCGAGCGCATCCACCAGGCGTATGCCGAGGGCCAGGACGCGGTGCTGATCAACGCCGGCGCCTGGACGCACTACAGCTACGGCATCCGCGACGCGCTCGCGATCCTCACCTGCCCGGTGGTCGAGCTGCACATGAGCAACATCCACGCGCGCGAAGCCTTCCGCCATGTCTCGGTGTTCGCCGAAATCGTCAAAGGCCAGATCTGCGGCTTCGGTGTCGACAGCTATCTGCTCGCGCTGCGCGCGGCGGTGTCGGCGGCGCAGGCGGGGAAAGCCTGAGCTGAAGCCCTTCGCCGAAGGACACCCGATGCCCCCCGACCTCGTCGACCGGCTCCAAATCCGCGAGCTGATCCAGAACTGGGCGCTCTGGCGCGACGCTGGCGACTGGGAGCGTTTTGCCGGCGTGTGGCACGAGGGCGGCGTGATGATGGCGACCTGGTTCCAGGGCCCGGCGCCGGAGTTCATCCGGGTGACGAAAGAAGGCTGGGCGCGGCGTGAACATCCTGCACTTCCTCGGCGGCAGCTCGATCGACCTGGCCGGTGCGCGTGCGGTGGCGCAAACCAAGATGACCATCTCGCAACGCGGCAATTTGCACGGCGTGTTGTGCGACGTGGTCTGCACCGGCCGCTTTTATGACTTCCTCGAAAAGCGCGACGGCTGCTGGGGCTTCGTGCTGCGCCAGCCGATCTACGAGGGTGACCGGGTCGACCCGGTGGACCCGCCGGCGACGCTACTCCTCCGCGAACGCCCCCGTCAACGTGCCCGGCAAATCGAAGCCATAAGCTTCGGCCAGGCGGTCCCAGGCTTCTTCGGCCGTCTCGACGAAGTGGAAGAGATGCAGGTCGTTGGCGCTGATCATCCCGGTCTCCACCAGCACGTCGAAGTTGATCAAACGCTCCCAGAACTCGCGGCCGAAAAGCAGGATCGGGCGGCGGCGCACCTTGCCGGTTTGCTGCAGCGTCATCACCTCGAAGAGTTCATCCAGCGTGCCGAAGCCGCCGGGGAAACACACCAGCGCGATGCTGCGCATCAGGAAATGCATCTTGCGCAGCGCGAAGTAGTGGAACTGGAAACACAGCTCGGGCGTGATGTATTCGTTGGGCGCCTGTTCATGTGGCAGCACGATGTTCAAGCCGATGCTCTTGCCGCCCACTTCATAGGCGCCGCGGTTGCCGGCTTCCATCACGCCGGGGCCGCCGCCGGTGACGACGTAGATCGGTGTCTCCAGGGTGCGCGAGCGGGTGGTGACGAGTGCGGCAAAACGGCGCGCCTCTTCGTAGTAGTGGCTCATCGCCAGCGCGGTCCGGGCTCGCTGCACCGCTCGGGCGTCGCCGATGGCGTGGGCCTCGTCGAACTGGGACTGCGCATCCTCCGGCGGCAGGATGCGCGCGCTGCCGAAGATGACGATGGTGGATTCGATGCCGAACTGCTTTTGCACCATCTCGGGCTTGAGCAGTTCGAGTTGCATGCGCACCGGGCGCAACTCTTCGCGCAGCAGGAATTCGGTGTCGGTGAAGGCCAGGCGGTAGGCGCTTTCGGGGCCCTCATACCTCGACACATGGGGTTTCGGTGCGGCGGCTTCGTCCTGCGCACTCGGGAAGTTGCGTGCCGTGAGGTCGGCGTGTTTGGTGTCCATGTGGTACGGCCTGCGCCCCGTGGCGTCGATTAGGGATTGAAGCTTAACGCCGTCAATGCTGAAATGACATCTCGCCACACCGGCGCTGAAGGGGGCCAGGCATGCACATCGAACCCGGAGTACTCGCCGCAGCCAAGATCGCCGCGGCCAACGTGGTGGCCCTCGGGGTGGTCGGCGCTGCAGCCTGGGGCGTGCTGAAGCAGCCGTCGCGGCTTTTGGAGACCACTCTGCGCACGCTGCTCGCCGCCTTGTTCTTCACCCTGTGCATGCAGGCCTACCACCTGAAGGTGGGCCCGTCGGAGCTGCATTTCCTGGGCGCGATGCCGATGTACCTGGCACTCGGCGCCTTGCCCACGCTGCTCGGTTTTGCGCTCGGTCTGCTGCTGCAAGGGCTGCTGTTCGAGCCGGCCGATTTGCTGCACCTGTCGGTCAACACGCTGTCGCTCGGGCTGCCCCTGCTGGCCTTGCATTTCGGCCTTGGGCGGCAGCTGCGGCGGGTGACGCTGGGCACGGTGCTGCGCCTGGACGCGGCGTATTACGCGGGGGTCACCACGATGGTCGGCTTCTGGCTTGCCCTGGGTGAGGTGCCGACGCCGCTGGCGAGCTGGCTGCAGTTTGCTTCGTCCTACCTCGTGGTGGTGGCGCTGGAGCCGCTGCTCACCGTGGTGGTGCTGCTCGGCATCTCACGCCTTCCTGCCCGGCGCTGGGCGCGCCTGCTCTTCGACGCGCGGCCGCTGGCGCGCGCATCGGCAGCCGGCTGAGAGGCCACAGCATGAGCGAGCACGAACATCACGACGACGAGCACGAAGAGGGCGACCACGAAGGCGAAGAACACGAGCACGAGGACCGTGAAGACGAGGACCATGAACACGAACACAGCGAGCTCTCGCCGATGGAGTTGCGGGTGCGCGCGCTGCAAACCGTGCTCACCCGCAAGGGCTACATCGACCCCGCCGCGCTGGATGTCCTGATCGACACCTACCAAACCCGGATCGGCCCGCGCAACGGCGCGCGGGTGGTGGCGCGGGCCTGGGTCGACGCGGGCTTCCGAGACTGGCTGCGCCGCGACGCGTCGGGTGCGATCGCCTCGCTCGGCTACAGCGGCCGCCAGGGCGAACACATGGTGGCGGTGGAGAACACGCCCGAGCGCCACAACATGGTGGTGTGCACCCTGTGCAGTTGTTATCCCTGGCCGGTACTCGGCCTGCCACCCACCTGGTACAAAAGCGCGCCCTACCGCTCGCGCGCGGTACGCGAACCCCGCGCGGTGCTGGCCGAGTTCGGCGTCACGCTGCCCGCGTCCACCGAAGTCCGCGTCTGGGACTCGACCGCGGAGGTGCGCTACCTGGTGATCCCGATGCGGCCCGTGGGCAGCGAAGGCCTGGACGAGGCTGCGCTGGCCGATCTGGTCACGCGGGACTCGATGATCGGCACCGGCCTGGCCATGCCGCCCGGCAACTCATGACCTACACCACCCATGCCGACCTCGGCGGCCAGCCCGGCCATGGCCGCATCACGCCCGAACCCGAGGGTGAGCTCTTCCACGCGCCGTGGGAGCCGCGGGTGTTGGCCATCACGGTGCTGATGGGCGCCAGCGGCGCCTGGAACATCGACATGAGCCGCGCCGCGCGCGAGACGCTGCCGCACTACGCGCGCCTGAGCTACTACGAGATCTGGTTCGACGCCCTGTGCAAGCTGCTTGCCGAGCGTTACCTCGTCGAAGAAGACGAAGCGCAGGCCGGGCAGGTGCTGCACCCCACCCGGCCGGTGACCCGCAAGCTGCTGGCCGCCGAGCTGCCCGCGGCGCTGGCCAAGGGTTCACCCACCGCGCGCGCCGCGGCCGACGCCCAGCGCTTCCGGCCCGGCCAGGCGGTGCGCATGTACGCGGGTGCGGTACCGCACCACACCCGCCTGCCGGGTTATGTGCGCGGCAGGCGCGGCGTGGTGGCCCAGGTGCACGGCGCGCATGTGTTTGCCGACGCCCATGCGCTCGGCCGCGGCGAGCTGCCGCAGTGGCTCTACACCGTGGTCTTCAGCGGCGCCGAGCTGTGGCCCGACGACGCGGCTGCCGGTGCGCTGAAGGTGTCGGTGGACGCCTGGGAGCCCTACATGGAGGCCGCGTGATGGCCGCGAATCCGTCCTCGGCAATCGACCCGCGCAGCGGCGATGCGCCCGTCTTCCGCGAGCCCTGGGAGGCCCATGCTTTTGCGATGGTGCTCAAGCTGCACGAGCGCGGCCTCTTCAGCTGGGCCGAATGGGCCGACACGCTGGCGCGGCAGATTCGCGCGGCGCAAAACCGGGGTGACGCCGACCGCGGCGATACCTACTATCAACATTGGCTCGCTGCGCTGGAAACGCTGGTGGCCGAGAAGGGAGCGAGCTCGGTGCAGGAGCTGAGCCGCAGCGCCGCGGCGTGGGGCCAGGCGGCCGAGCGCACGCCGCATGGCCAGCCGATCGAGCTGCGGCCCGAAGACTCTCCGGATTGAACCTGTGTACAGAACGCAAAGCCGCCGCTGCTGAACCCGGGGCACACCGGGCGGGCGGCGGCCGGACGATGAAAAACGCGAAAAGAGCATAGGCGGCTCGCGACCGCAAACGGGGGTGCACATGAACCGAAAGACGCCGGCGCCGGAGATCGACGCCAGCTTCACGCTGGACGCGGCGCTGCTTGCACAGCGCAAGGCTGCCAGTTCAAGGCGCGTAGAGACGGTGCAGATACCGGCGATACGCGCCGCTGGCTTTGCCATGCTCTGCCTGATCGCGGTGCTGCAGAACCTGCGCGTGCCCGCGCCCTTCCCGCAGCCGGCCCTGCTGTTCCTGATTGGCGCCAACCTCGGCTATGCAGCGCTGTGCTGGCTCGTGATGCGCGTGGGCCATGGCCGCAGTGGCAAGGTGGACCTGAGCCTGCTGTTCTTCCACCTCGACATCGGGGTGTGGCTGCTGAACCTCTACCACCTTGAGCAGGGCAACCTCTTTTTTGCGTACCTGCTGCTCGTGCGCGTGGCAGACCAGGTGGGCCTTGGCGTGCGCCATGCGCTGTACTTCAACCACGTGGTCTGCGCCGCGTACCTCGGCTATTCGCTTTGGGCGTCATTTCATGCGCCGGCGAATGCCACCTGGGTCGACCGCCTGGCGATCGCCGGGATCATGTACGCCCTGGGCACCTACCTCGCCTTCGCCGGCACCGTGCCCGAGCGCCTGCGCAACCGCCTGCACCAGGCGGTGCAAGCCGCGCGCACCCTGGTCGACAGCCTGGAACACAAAACCCAGGCGCTGGAGCAGCAGGCGCGCGAACTCGAACTCGCGCGTGAGCAGGCTGAGCAGGCCAACGTCGCCAAGTCGCAGTTCCTGGCCATGATCAGCCACGAAATCCGCACTCCGATGAATGGCGTGCTCGGCACCACCGAGCTGCTGCTCGGCACCCAGCTCACCGACCAGCAGAGGCACTACGCCAGCACCGCCCACCACTCGGGCACCGCCATGCTGGCGTTGATCGACGATGTGCTCGACCTCTCGCGCATCGAAGCCGGCAAGCTCACGCTGAACCCGAGCCCGATCGACCTGCGCGCGTTGGTCAACCAGTCCTTGAGCCTGATGGCCGCTACCGGGCGCGACAAGCCGCTGAGCCTGAGCTGTGCCGTGGCGCCGCAGTTGCCCGCGCAGGTGCTGGGCGACCCGGTGCGCCTGCGCCAACTGCTGGTGAACCTGCTGCACAACGCGATCAAGTTCACCGACCGCGGCAGCGTCGGCCTGGACCTCGCGGTGCTGGAAGACCGGCCCGACGCGGTGCGCCTGCGCATCACCGTGCAGGACACCGGCATCGGCATCGCCGAAGACAAGATCGATTCGGTCTTCGGCGCCTTCGTGCAGGCCGACCCCTCGAGCACGCGGCGCCATGGCGGCAGCGGCCTCGGCCTGGCCATCGTGAAGGAACTCACCGAGCTGATGGGCGGGCAGGTGGGCGTGCACAGCCAGCTCGGCGAAGGCTCGATCTTCTGGGTGGAACTCGAGCTCGACAAAGTGGCCGAGACACGGATCGGCGTGCCGCGCGCCTCCGGCAGCAAAGGCGCGCTCAACGCCAACGTACTGCTCGCCGAAGACGACCCGATCAACCAGCTGGTGGTGAGCGAAATGCTGCGCATGCTCGGCTGCCGCGTCGACGTGGTGAGCAACGGCAACGCCGCGCGCCGCGCCGTGGGCAACAAGCGCTACGACCTCGTCTTCATGGACTGCCACATGCCCGGGATGGACGGCCTGGAAGCCACCCGCCGAATCCGCGAGGCCGAGGCGAGCCGAGGCACCAGCGGCCCGCGCACCCCGGTGGTGGCGCTCACCGCCGACGCCCTCACCAGCGACCGCGCACGCTGCATCGAATCGGGAATGGACGACTACCTGACCAAGCCGGTGAGCATTGCGCAGCTCGGGGACGCGGTGAGGCGCTGGGCGGTCGGGTGAGCGCCGGGTGCGCGGTCCGCTGCGCGATCTCGTGCGCGGCCCGGTACGCGGTTCGGTACGCGGTTCCGCGAGGCGGGGGGCAGTGCTCCAGTTCGTGGCGCGCCGGGCGCTGCTCAAGCCCCGATACTCGCGCCCAGGAGGCCCAGCCATGACGTCATACGAAACCCTTGACTACAGCGTCGCCGACCAGGTGTTGACGCTCACGCTGAACCGGCCACACAAGCTCAATGCCTTCACCGGCACCATGATGGCCGAGCTGATCGACGCCTTCGACCGGGCCGACGCCGACGACGGGGTGCGCGCGGTGATCGTCACCGGCGCCGGCCGCGCCTTTTGCGCCGGCGCCGACTTGTCGCTCGGTGCCAGCACCTTCGACTACGCCAAGCGCAGCGACCGGCCGGACAAGGCCGCCTCACCCGTCGGTGCCGACGGCCAGGTCGACTGGAGCCACGAGTCGGTGCGCGACGGCGGCGGCCGCGTCACGCTGCGCATCTTCCAATGCTGCAAGCCGGTGATCGGCGCGATCAACGGCGCCGCGGTGGGCATCGGCGCCACCATGCTGCTGCCGATGGACATGCGCATCGCGTCCAGCGCGGCGCGTTTCGGCTTTGTCTTCGCGCGCCGCGGCATCGTGCCGGAAGCGTGTTCGAGCTGGTTCCTGCCGCGCGTGGTCGGCATCAGCCAGGCCCTGGAATGGACCATGACCGGGCGTGTCTTCGCGGCCGAGGAGGCGCGTGCCGGCGGCCTGGTACGCCAGGTGGTGGCGCCCGACGCGCTGCTGCCGACCGCGCTGGCCTTGGCACGCGAGATTGCCGACCACAGCGCGCCGGTGTCGGTGGCGCTGACGCGGCAGATGATGTGGCGCATGCTCGGCGCCGAGCACCCGATGATGGCCCACCGCATCGACAGCCGCGCGATCTATGCGCGCGGTGCGTCGGCCGACACCCAAGAAGGTGTCAGCGCCTTCCTGCAAAAGCGCCCGGCCCAATTCAGCGACCGGGTGTCGAGCGACATGCCACCCTTTGTGCCCTGGTGGGACGAGCCGCGCTACGAGTGATGCCGTTGGCGTTCGCTCGTGAAGGTGCGACTGGGACAGGCTGCGTCCATCGACTCGCGCCGCGCCGCCCCGCGCCGTGCGGGCCGAGGAGGGCGGGCCGAGGAGGGCGGTGACCGGCTACGTTCATGCCCGGGGACAGAGCCCCGGGCGCTCGCCAGGCACAAACCATCCACTGGACGGTTTGTGTCCGGGCTCGCTCCCCCGTCCGGGCTGCGCCCGGCCTCCTCCTTGACTTCACTGCGCCAGTCACCCGCCCTCCTCGGC
>JANNGZ010000348.1:0-1571 GCA_031404155.1 Burkholderiales bacterium | reverse complement strand
CCCTACAGCATCGTGTGCGTGACCAAGGCGCGCGTGGCCAAGCTGCCGATGCCGACCTGGGTCGAATTCATGGACCGGCACGCAAAATTCAAGGCCACCTTCGAACATGAAGTGATGCGCCTGATGAGCGAGGTGATGGGCCACACCATCACGCTGCACCTGCTCGACGCGCCGGGCCGCGTGCGCCGGTTCGAGCGCAAACATGCGTTGCTCGCCGAGCGGATCCCGAAGAAGGAACTGGCGGCGTACCTGAACCTGTCGGCCGAGACCCTGAGCCGGCTGAAGCAGCGCGGGAAGATCTGAACCGTCCGGCCGCGGCGCACCGGGGCGCGCCGGCGGCTCACACCGGTGCGGGTCAATTCTTGGCCGAGGTGAACAGCCGCGAGCTCGACATCACGCGCAGCTGGTTGTCGACCGCCGACACGCCGGGCACGCCGGCTGCCACCTGCTCGGCCGCGCTGCGCTCGTCGGTGTTGACCACAATGCCGCGCAACACGATGCCGGTGCCGGCACCCTCGATCACGACGTCGACATTGCGGGTGGCGTCATTGGCCCGCATCGCGGCGCGCACATGCGCCTGCACTGCCATGCCGTTGAGCAGCGCGCGGGACGCGTCGGTCTCGGCGAACTCCGGGCGCGCGAGCAAGGCCTTGATCTGCTGCACACAGGTCTGCACCGACAGGCGGTCGGTATTGAGCACCAGGTCGAACAGCACCGGGTCGCCCCAGTCGACCCCGAACTGCTCGTGCATCCGCGCGGCATTGGCTTCGTCGCTGCGCCGGATTTCGGCCTCCGCCAGTTCGGCGTCGTCGGTGTCGAGTTCGGTCATCAGCCACTGCACCCGCTGGGCCAGCGGCCGCATGATGCGAATGCAGGGCACATGCGGCACCGGGCGCAACAAGCAGGTGGCGCCCCAGCCGCGCAGCACCACGTTGCCGCGTGCGGCCGCCTCGAGCACCTCTTCGGCCGAGTAGATGGCCATGCCCTCGCGGTCGGCGGTCAGCCGCTCGATCGGGCCGGCCTTGCCGGCGCGCAGCCGGTTGATCAGGCTCTTGGACACGTGCATCTTGTTGGCCACGCGCTCGCCCACCTCGTGCTGCAGCGTGGCGAGTTGCAGCTCGCTGGCCAGCTCCTCGGCGATGTCCTGGGCCAGCGAGCCCATTCCCTGGGTGAGTGCGATGACGGGCATGTCGGCTCCCTTGGATCAATCCACCGGCCGCTGGGCCGCAAACTCGTCCACCTTGGGCGAGCGGAACACCCGCAGCGCCCTGGAGATCAAGGGCCAGCACAACATCAGCAGTGCCAGCGTGGTGATGCTGCCGACCAGCGGGTTGGACCACATGATCGAAACGTCGCCCTGCGACACCAGCATCGACTGGCGGAACGAGTCTTCGGCCTTGTCGCCGAGCACCAGCGCCAGCACCAGCGGCGCGAGCGGGTAGTCGAGCTTCTTGAAAACGTAGCCGACGACACCGAAGCCGAGCATGAACCACACGTCCAGCATCGCGCTGTGCACGGTGTAGGCGCCGATGGCGCAGATGACGATGATCACCGGCGCGATGATCGAAAAC
>JANNGZ010000347.1:0-11590 GCA_031404155.1 Burkholderiales bacterium | reverse complement strand
CAACACGTCCTGCAGCGGCTTGAGCGTGCCCTGGTTGATGCGGCCGATGCCGATGCGGCCCACGTAGCTGGAGTAGTCGAGCGAGCAGATCTGCAATTGCAGCGGCGCGTCGTCCTCACCCTCGTGCGGCGGCACATGCTCGAGCACCGCGTCGAACAGCGGCGCCAGGTCGGTGCCGAGCTCGCCCTGCTTCAGCGCGGCCCACCCGTTCAGGCCCGAGGCGAAGATCACCGGAAAATCGAGCTGGCTCTCAGTAGCGCCGAGCTTGTCGAAGAGGTCGAAGGTGGCGTTGATCACGTAGTCCGGCCGCGAACCGGGGCGGTCGACCTTGTTGACCACCACGATAGGCTTCAAGCCGAGCGCGAGCGCTTTGCGCGTGACGAAGCGGGTTTGTGGCATCGGGCCTTCCACCGCATCGACGAGCAACAAGACGCCGTCGACCATCGACAGCACCCGCTCCACCTCGCCGCCGAAGTCGGCGTGGCCGGGGGTGTCGACGATATTGACGTGGGTGCCTTTCCAGGTCACCGCGCAGTTCTTGGCCAGGATGGTGATGCCCCGTTCGCGCTCGAGGTCGTTGCTGTCCATCACCCGCTCGGCCACCTGCTGGTTCTCGCGGAAGGTGCCGCTCTGGCGCAGCAGCTGGTCCACCAGCGTGGTCTTGCCATGGTCGACGTGGGCAATGATGGCGATGTTGCGGATTTGTTTGTTCATGGTTTCTTTCAGGTCGCCAGCAGGCCCTGCAATTCGGCAGGGCTGAGCAAGCGGTCAGGGATCAGTTCGCCGGCGGTGATATGCGCCGCGCCGAGCAAGGCCTTGGGTTCGGGGCCGTAGACGCGCACCTGTGCCGCATCGGGCGCCTGGACACGCCGGCGCAGGCCGGTGAGGAAACGCCCGGCCTCGTCGGCGAGCAGGCGCATCTCGGGCCAGGCCGCGAGCAGCGTGTCCGGCGGCAGCAGATGCTGGTCGCGTGCGGCCTCCGGCATCGCCTCGAAGTCGGCCAGGCTGACCGCGTCGGCCAGCTTCAGCGGCCCGCTCGCGGTGCGCCGCAGCGCCGCGAGGTGCGCGCCACAGCCGAGCGCGGCGCCGAGTTCTTCGGCCAGGGTGCGGATGTAGGTGCCCTTGCTGCAAAGCACGTCGAGGGTGAGCTCCGTGCCCTGCCAGTGGACAACATGGATGCGATGGATCTTGACCCGGCGCGCCTCTCGTTCGACTTCGATGCCCGCGCGCGCGTATTCGTAGAGCGCCTTGCCTTCATGCTTCAGCGCCGAGTGCATCGGCGGGCGTTGGTCGATCTCGCCGCTGAAGCGGGCACAGGCGGCGTCGATCTGTGCGCGGCCGAGCTTCACTTCGCGCTCTTCGACCACCTCGCCTTCGCCGTCGCCGGTGCTGGTGCGCTGGCCCAGCCGCAAGGTGGCGGTGTAGGCCTTGTCGGCGTCCAGGCTGACCTGCGAGAACTTGGTGGCGGCGCCAAAACACAGCGGCAGCAGGCCCGACGCGAGCGGGTCCAGGGTGCCGGTGTGGCCGGCCTTCTCCGCGCGCAGCGCGCGCTTGGCCCGTTGCAGCGCATCGTTGCTCGACAGGCCCACCGGCTTGTCGAGCAGCAGCACGCCGTGCAGTGCGCGGCGGGGAGTTAGCTGACGGGAGGGTGGCGGCGAGCCTGCGGTCGACATCTCAATGGTCCAACGCGCACTGCACCACACGCCGCGAGGAAGACGCGAGGTCGCGCCAAACAACTGCCGCGGAACTGGCTATGCCAGGTCGCTGGCGGGCCTTGCAGGCCGCAAGTCCGCGAGACGCGGCCATTCCTCGGCCCGTCCAAGCCGACGCGGGTCGGCTTGGAGCCGCGGGCCTCGGCCCCCTTGAGGGGGAGCGGCGCAGCCGCTTCGGGGGTGGTCGCATGTCAGTCTTTGGCCTGCGTGGCGTTGGCCTTGGCGATCAGCGCGTTCAACTCGGCCGCGCGTTCCGTGGTGCGGTCGAACTGGAAATGCAGGGTCGGCACGGTGTGGATTTGCAGGCGCTTGAAGAGGCCGTTGCGCAGGAAACCCGCGGCTTCGTTGAGCGCGGTTTCGCACTCGGCCGGGTCGCCCACCAGCAGCGAAAAGAACACCTTGGCGTGGGCGTAGTCGGGCGTGACCTCGACCAGGTTCACGGTGAGCAGGCCCACGCGCGGGTCCTTCAGGTCGCGGATCAGCTCGCCCAGGTCGCGCTGGATCTGGTCGGCGACGCGAAAGCTGCGGTTGGGGATGGAGCGTTTGTGTTTCATGGTCTGGCTCCTGCAAACAAAAAGCCCCGCCGGGTCTGGCGGGGCTTCGTTGCGCTGGCAGCAACAAGGTCCCCGTCAGAGGGTGCGGGCGACTTCCTTGATTTCGAAGAACTCCAAGTGGTCGCCTTCCTTGATGTCGTTGTAGTTCTTGAGCTTGATGCCGCACTCGAAGCCTTCCTTGACCTCGCGCACATCGTCCTTCAGGCGTTTCACCGACTCCACCTCACCGGTGTAGACCACCACGTTCTCGCGCAGCAGGCGGAAGCGTGCGTTGCGGGTGACCTGGCCGGCGGTGACCATGCAACCGGCCACGGTGCCGATCTTGCTGGCCACGAACACGGTGCGGATCTCGGCGGTGCCGAGCAACTCTTCGCGCTGCTCGGGTGCCAGCATGCCGCTCATCGCCGCCTTGATCTCGTCGACCGCGTCGTAAATGATGTTGTAGTAGCGCAGGTCGACGCCGTTGTTCTCGGCCAGCTTGCGCGCACCGGCATCGGCGCGGGTGTTGAAGCCGATGATCACCGCCTTGGAAGCGATCGCGAGGTTGACGTCGCTCTCGCTGATGCCGCCCACCGCGGCGTGCACCACCTGCACCTTGACTTCCTCGGTCGAGAGCTTGAGCAGCGAAGAAGCCAGGGCTTCCTGCGAGCCCTGCACGTCGGCCTTGATGATCAGCGACAGCGTCTGCGACGCGCCGGCGCCCATCTGGTCCATCATGTTCTCGAGGTTCGCGGCTTGGCGCTTGGCCAGCTTCACGTCGCGGTACTTGCCCTGGCGGAAGGTGGCGATCTCGCGCGCACGGCGCTCGTCGGAGAGCACCATGAACTCGTCGCCGGCCTGCGGCACTTCGGTCAGGCCCTGGATCTCGACCGGGATCGACGGGCCCGCAGCGTCGATGGACTTGCCGTCCTCGTCGAGCATGGCGCGCACGCGGCCATAGCTGCTGCCGGCGAGCACCACGTCGCCCTTCTTGAGGGTGCCGCTTTGCACCAGCACCGTGGCCACCGGGCCGCGGCCCTTGTCGAGCTGCGCTTCGATCACCAGGCCTTTGGCCATCGCCTCGGTGGGCGCGGTGAGCTCCAGCACCTCGGCCTGCAAGAGCACCTGCTCGAGCAGGGTGTCGATGCCCTGGCCGGTCTTGGCCGAAACGGCCACAAATGGCGAGTCGCCACCGAAGTCTTCGGGCACCACCTGCTCGGCCACGAGTTCGCTTTTCACGCGCTCGGGGTTGGCGTCGGGCTTGTCGATCTTGTTCATCGCCACGACGATCGGCACGCCGGCCGCCTTGGCATGGTGGATCGCTTCTTTGGTCTGCGGCATCACGCCGTCGTCGGCCGCCACCACCAGGATCACGATGTCGGTGGCCTTGGCGCCGCGGGCGCGCATCGCGGTGAACGCGGCGTGGCCCGGGGTGTCGAGGAAGGTGATCATGCCGCGCGGCGTCTGCACATGGTAGGCGCCGATATGCTGGGTGATGCCACCGGCTTCGCCGGCGGCCACGCGGCTGGTGCGGATGTAGTCGAGCAGCGAGGTCTTGCCATGGTCGACGTGGCCCATCACGGTGACCACCGGCGCGCGGGGCAGCGACCGCGCCGACTGCGCCGCTTCTTCTTCCTCGGTGAACGCCTCGGGGTCGTCGAGCTTGGCCGCCAGCGCCTTGTGGCCCATCTCCTCGACCACGATCATCGCGGTCTCCTGGTCGAGCTGCTGGTTGATGGTGACCATCTGGCCCAGCTTCATCAGCTGTTTGATCACCTCGGCGGCCTTCACGCTCATCTTGTGCGCCAGGTCGGCCACGCTGATCGTCTCGGGCACGTGCACTTCCTGCACCACGTTGTCCGCGGCGGCGGCAAAGCCGTTGCCACTGCCGTTGCTGTCGCCGCGCTCACCACGGCGGCCCGCGCCACGCGGCGCGCGCCAGCCCGGGCGGGCACCGCCAGGGCCGTCGCCCCGGGTCTTGAGCGCGCGTTTCTTGGCGGCGTCATCGGCCCAGCTGGAGGAGAGTTTTTCGGACTTGACCGACTTCTTGTCGCCGGGCTTGGCCACACCGGCGGTGGTGGTGGCACCAGGTGCGCCCTTGGCTTTGTGGATCGTGCCCTTGATCGCGCTTTCGGCGGCCGGCTTGGCTTCCTCGGGCTTCTTGGCCACGAGCACCTTCTTCGGCGCGTTCATCATCGCGCGGATCGCGGCCGCTTCGGTCTCGGCGGCCTTGCGGCGCTTTTCGAGGTCGCCCGCGCGCAGCTTTTCAGCCGCTTCGACATCGGCGGCCTTGACCACCCGCAGCGCGGGCTTGGCCGGCTCGGCAGGCACCGCAGCCGCGGCCGATGCCTTGGCGGCTTCGGTGGCGGCGGCCGCGGCGATGGCCGCGGCGTCAACCGCTGCTGCCGCACCGGCCTTGTCGGCGGCAGCGCTCTTGGCCTTGGCTGCCGGAGCAGCCGCGGCCGCAGCCGCTTCGGCCTTGGCGCGCTCAACCGCTTCGGATGCGCGCAGCTCAGAGGCTTCACGCTCGCGAGAATCCTGTTCTTCGCGTTCGCGGCGCGCCTGAGCGAGCTCGGCCTCCTGGCGGCGCAGCATCTCGGCCTGCGCGTTGGCTTCTTGCTCACGACGGTTGAGTTCGGCTG
This sequence comes from Burkholderiales bacterium, assembly GCA_031404155.1. Classification (GTDB taxonomy): domain Bacteria; phylum Pseudomonadota; class Gammaproteobacteria; order Burkholderiales; family Burkholderiaceae_C; genus JANNGZ01. Next base: position 6,703 of record JANNGZ010000347.1, on the reverse strand, counting down.
CGTCGATCACCGGCGCGGCAGGCGTGGGCGCCTCTTCGACCGCCGGCGCTTCGTCGCGTTTGATGAAGGTGCGCTTCTTGCGGTGCTCGACAACGATGGTGCGTGCCTTGCCGCTGGCGTCGGCCTGCTTGATCTCGCTGGTGGTCTTGCGGGTGAGCGTGATCTTCTTGCGCTCGGCGCCGGCGGTGGTGCCGTGGCTGGTGCGCAGGAAGTTGAGCAGACGCTCCTTGTCGCCCTCGGACAAGGCGTCGTCGGTCGATGCCTTGGCGACGCCTGCGGAGTTGAGTTGCTCGAGCAGCGTCGTCGCCGGACGGTTCAGTTCAGCGGCGAGCTGGGCGACGGTGGTCACAGCCATTGTGGAATCCTTGCGTGCGGGTCGGGCGTGCTGTGCGGTGGCGTGAGCGTGGGGGCTCTGGCGTCGAGGCGGTGGGGGCGGAAGGCGCGGGTCAATCGTTGAACCAATGTTCGCGCGCCTTCATGATCAAGGCTCTGGCCTGCGCGTCGTCGATGCCGGTCATCTCGGTGAGCTCGTCCACCGCCAGGTCGGCCAGGTCGTCGCGGGTGTGGATGCCCCCGTCGGCCAGCTTGGGGATCAGGGCGGCGTCCAGGCCTTCGAGGTCGCGCAGGTCCTGCGACACCTCGTCGACGCTCTCTTCACGGGCGTTTTCCATCGTCAGCATAGCGTCCTTGGCGCGGGTGCGCAGCTCGTTCACCGTGTCTTCGTCGAAACCTTCGATCTCGAGCATTTCCTGCATCGGAACGTAGGCCACTTCTTCCAGGCTGGTGAAGCCCTCGGCGATCAGGATGTCGGCGACCTCCTGGTCGACGTCGAGCTTCTCGACAAAGAGCCGCCGGCCCGAGTCGGTTTCCAGCGCCTGCTTGGCCTGCGATTCGTCGGCCGTCATGATGTTGATGCGCCAGCCGGTGAGGTCGGAGGCCAGGCGCACGTTCTGGCCGCCGCGGCCGATCGCGATCGCGAGGTTCTCCTCGTCGACCACAACGTCCATCGCATGGCGTTCTTCGTCGACGACGATCGACTGAACGTTGGCCGGCGCCAGGGCGCCGATCACGAACTGCGCCGGGTCTTCGCTCCAGAGCACGATGTCCACACGCTCGCCCGCCACCTCGTTGGTGACGCCGTTGACGCGCGAACCGCGAACCCCGACGCAGGTGCCGATCGGGTCGACCCGCTTGTCATGCGACTTCACCGCGATCTTGGCCCGCGAGCCGGGGTCGCGGGCGCAACTCTTGATCTCGAGCAGGCCCTGTTCGATCTCAGGCACTTCCTGCGCGAACAGCTCCTTCATGAACTCGGGCGAGCTGCGCGAGAGCATGATTTGCGGGCCGCGCACCGTGTCGTCGATGCCCGAGATGTAGGCACGAACCCGGTCGCCGGTGCGCAGGTTTTCCTTCGGGATCATCTCGCTGCGCTTCAGGCGCCCTTCAACCCGGCCGCTCTCGATGATGAGGTCACCCTTGTCCAGGCGCTTGACCGCACCGACAAAGATCTTCTCGCCGCGCGACATGAAGTCGTTGAGCAACTGCTCGCGCTCGGCGTCGCGGATCTTCTGCAGGATCACCTGCTTGGCCGCCTGCGCGCCGATGCGGCCGATCGGCACCGAGTCGATCGGCTCTTCGATATGGTCGTCGACCTCGATGTCGGCGATCTGCTCCTGCGCCTCGAACAGCAGCACTTCGGCGTCGGGGATCTGCAGGCCGGCCTCGTTGGGCACCACGTGCCAGCGGCGGAAGGTCTCGTAGTCGCCGGTTTCGCGGTCCACCGCGACACGGATGTCCACCTCGCCGCCGTGCAGCTTCTTGGTGGCCGACGCCAGCGCCGCCTCGACGGCGCCAAACACTTCGTCGCGCTCGACGCTCTTCTCACGCGAGATCGCGTCCACCAGCATCAACATTTCGCGATTCATTCTTCTCGACCTCCGTCATCCGCTGCCGACATGGTCCCGGCCTGCGCCGCCACGTCGTCGCGGGTCTTGCGACCTTTGAAATCCACCACCGGAACCAGGCGCGCCTCACGCACCTCGTCAAGCGAAAAATCCAGAACCCTTTCAACCGCGCCAGCCCGCGCCGGCGCCGCCTTCGGGCGCGGGCGGCCTTTTACCGCGGGCGCAGCTTCGTCTTCGAGCACCAGGCGCCAGCCGCCCTCGCGCTCCGCGAGCGTTCCGCGGTACTTCTTGCGTCCTTCGAAAGGCAGCTTGAGCGTCAGGTCGACCCCGAGGCCAGCAAAGCGCTCCCAGTCCGCCGGCTTGCGCAACGGGCGGTCCAGGCCAGGGGAGGACACCTCCAGCCGCGCGTATTCGCACTGCTCGACTTCCAGCACGTATTGAAGCTGGCGGGTGACCGCCTCGCAGTCGTCGACGTTGATCGAGTCACCCTCGCCCGCCGGGTATTTGCGGCCGGGCACCCGGTCGATCGTGACGCGCAACAGGCCGCCCGCCGACCGCTCCAGGTCGACCAGGTCGTAGCCGAGCCCGGCCACCGTCTTGTCGACGGCGGCCTGCCAGCCCAAGGCAGCCCGCGAGGGCCCCGCGGCAGCCAGGTTCTGGTCCTGGCTTTGGTCATGAATGGACAATGCGATCAAGCAAAAAAAATGGGCTGGATAACTCCGCCCAAGTTGGTTTATAGCGAAAGGCGGATTGTACTCTGCAAGAGGCGTACCGACAAGACTTGAGGGGACTTTCAAGCCCTGCGTGCGAGAATCCGAGAGCACCAAAGACTCGACGGAGACACCATGGGTTTTCTTGCCGGCAAGCGGCTCCTGATCACGGGCGTGCTGTCCAACCGCTCCATCGCGTATGGCATCGCCAGGGCCTGCCGCCGCGAAGGCGCCGAGTTGGCATTTTCCTATGTCGGCGAGCGTTTCAAGGGGCGCATCACCGAGTTTGCCGGCGAGTTCGGCTCCAGCCTGATCTACGACTGCGACGTGGCCGACGACACGCAGATCGAACAGCTCTTTGCGCAGCTCGGCCAGGCCTGGCCCGAAGGCTTCGACGGCTTTGTGCATTCGATCGGCTTCGCGCCGCGCGAGGCGATCGCCGGCGACTTCCTCGACGGCCTTTCGCGCGAGGCGTTCAAGGTCGCGCACGACATCTCAGCCTACAGCTTCCCCGCGATGGCCAAGGCCGCGCTGCCGCAATTGCGCGCCGGCTCGGCTCTGCTGACCCTGACCTACCTGGGCTCGGAACGTGTGGTGCCCAACTACAACACGATGGGCCTGGCCAAGGCGTCGCTCGAGGCCAGCGTGCGCTATCTCGCCGCGAGCCTCGGGCCCAGGGGCATCCGGGTCAACGGCATCTCCGCGGGGCCGATCAAGACGCTGGCCGCGTCGGGCATCAAGGGCTTCGGCAAGATCCTGAACCTGGTGGAACGCGAAGCGCCGATGCGCCGCAACGTGACCGTGGACGACGTCGGCAATGTGGCCGCATTCCTGCTGTCCGACCTGGCCGCCGGGGTCAGCGCCGAAATCACCTATGTCGATGGCGGTTTCAGCAAGGTGGCCGCGGGCATGGGCGAGGAGCCGGCAGCCTGACCGGCTGCTGAACCGGCGGCCTCAAGCCGGCGCCGCTCGCCCGGCTGCGTTGCCGGGCCCAGACCCAGGCCTGATCGACCTCAGGCCCGCACGCAGTCCACGTAGTACCGTCGCGGCCCGTTTTCGTCCGCCTCGTGCTCGACCAGGCCGTGCACGTCGGTGTCGAAGCCGGGGAACGCGGCGTTGAAGTCGCGGGTGAAACGCAGGTAGTCGACGATCTTGCGGTTGAAACGCTCGCCCGGGATCAGCAGCGGGATGCCCGGCGGGTACGGGGTCAGCAGCGAGGTGGTGATGCGGCCTTCCAGCGCGTCGATGTCCACCCGCTCGGTGTCGCGGTGGGCGATGCGCGCGAAGGCGTCGGTGGGTTTCATCGCCGGCTGCAGGTCCGACAGGTACATCTCCGTCACCAGCCGTGCGATGTCGCCCTTGGCGTACATCTCGTGGATCGACTGGCACAGCTCGCGCAGGCCCATGCCTTCGTAGCGCGGGTGCGTGGCGCAGAACTCGGGGAGGATGCGCCACAGCGGCGCGTTCTTGTCGTAGTCGTCCTTGAACTGCTGCAAGGCGGTGAGCAGCGTGTTCCAGCGGCCCTTGGTGATGCCGATGGTGAACATGATGAAAAACGAGTACAGCCCCGTCTTCTCCACCACCACGCCATGCTCGGCCAGAAACTTGGTGACGATGCTCGCTGGAATCCCGGTCTTGGCGAACTTGCCGCTCACGTCCAGCCCGGGCGTGATGATCGTGCTCTTGATCGGGTCGAGCATGTTGAAGCCCGAGGCCAGGTTGCCGAAGCCGTGCCACTTGTCGCCGGCCTTGAGCACCCAGTCTTCCGGCGTGCCGATGTCGTCGTTGGCCAGCTTGTCCGGTCCCCAGACCTTGAACCACCAGTCACGGCCGAACTCCTTGTCGACCTTGCGCATCGCGCGGCGGAAATCCAGCGCCTCGCGGATGCTCTCCTCCACCAGCGCGGTGCCGCCCGGCGCTTCCATCATCGCCGCTGCCACATCGCAGCTGGCGATGATCGCGTACTGCGGTGAGGTGGAGGTGTGCATCAGGTAGGCCTCGTTGAAGAGGTGCCTGTCTAGCTTGTTGCTCTTGGAGTCCTGCACCAGCACCTGCGAGGCCTGCGACAGGCCGGCGAGCAGCTTGTGCGTGCTCTGGGTGGCGAACACCAGCGCGTCGGTCGGACGCAGGCCGCCGCGGTCCATCGCGTAGTAGCCTGAGTAGAACGGGTGGAAGGCCGCGTGCGGCAACCAGGCTTCGTCGAAATGCAGGGTGTCGATCCAGCCGTCCAGTCGCGACTTGATGGTGCCGGTGTTGTAGAGCACGCCGTCATAGGTGCTCTGGGTGATCGTGAGGATGCGCGGCTTGGCCTTGGCCGCGTCCACGCCCGCGAGCAGCGGGTTCGCGGCAATCTTGCGGCGGATGGTTTCGGGCGAGAACTCGCTCTCCGGGATCGGGCCGATGATGCCGAAGTGGTTGCGCGTGGGCGTCAGGAACACCGGCACCGCGCCGGTCATGATGATCGCGTGCAGGATCGACTTGTGGCAGTTGCGGTCCACCACCACCACGTCGCCCGGTGCCACGGTGTGGTGCCACACCATCTTGTTGCTGGTGCTGGTGCCGTTGGTGACGAAGAAACAATGGTCGGCATTGAAGATGCGCGCCGCGTTCTTCTCGCTCGCCGCCACCGGGCCGGTGTGGTCGAGCAGCTGCCCGAGTTCGTCGACCGAGTTGCAAACGTCGGCGCGCAGCATGTTTTCGCCGAAGAACTGGTGGAACATCTGGCCCACCGGGCTCTTCAGGAACGCCACGCCACCGGAGTGCCCCGGGCAATGCCAGGAGTACGAGCCGTCCTGCGCGTAGTCCACCAGCGCCTTGAAGAAAGGCGGCGCCACGCCGTCGAGATAACTCTTGGCCTCGCGGATGATGTGGCGGGCCACGAACTCCGGCGTGTCCTCGAACATGTGGATGAAGCCGTGCAGCTCGCGCAGCACGTCGTTGGGCAGGTGCTGCGAGGTGCGCGTTTCGCCGTACAGGTAAATCGGAATCTCGGCGTTCTTGCGCCGGATTTCCTGGATGAACTTGCGCAGGTTCACCACCGCCGGGTCCACCTCCGGCCCGCCCTTGAACTCCTCGTCGTCGATCGACAGGATGAAAGCCGAAGCCCGGCTTTGCTGCTGCGCAAATTGCGCCAGGTCGCCGTAGCTGGTGGCACCGAGGATCTCGAAGCCTTCCTTCTCGATGGCCTGCGCGAGCGCGCGAATGCCCAGGCCCGAGGTGTTCTCGGAGCGGAAGTCCTCGTCGATGATGACGATCGGGAAGCGGAAGCGAAGCATCGGCTGAGGTCTTTCAGGCAGGCGGCAAAAATGGCGAGCGCGCAGTGTAGGGCTTGAGCCTGTCGTCGCTACACTGCCGATCAACCCACTGCCCATCAACGCTGAAGGAGCCTGCCCATGGACTGGAGCTTTGCCACCTGGTGGTGGATTGCCACCGGCGTGCTGGTGGCGGCCGAGCTGGCCACCGGCACCTTTTACCTGCTGATGTTGGCCATCGGCTCGGTGGCCGCGGCGATTGCGGCGCACCTCGGATTCGGCTACTCGGCGCAACTCGTCGCCGCGGCGGTCATCGGCGGCGGCGCCACCGCCGCCTGGCATTTCAAACGCAGCCGCCAGCCCGCGGCGGCCGCGGCCAACGCCAACCGCGACGTCAACCTCGACATCGGCGAGCGGGTGCGCGTGGAGCTGTGGGAGGCCGACGGCTCCGCCCGCATCAGCCACCGCGGCGCGGCCTGGAGCGCGCGCTTCGGCGGCAGCGGCGAGCCCCAGCCCGGCGCGCATGTGATCCGCTCGATCGAGGGCAACCGCCTGGTGCTCGACCGCGCACCCGGCTGACAACAAGTTCATCAACGAGGGAGAACCGTTCCATGGAAATCGTCGCCCCCATCCTGCTTGTCATTGCCGCGATCTTCGTGATCCGCGCGGTCAAGGTGGTGCCGCAGCAAAACGCCTGGGTGGTCGAACGCCTGGGCAAGTACCACACCACGCTCACCCCCGGCCTGAGCTTCCTGTTCCCGTTTGTCGACCGCCTGGCCTACAAACATTCGCTGAAGGAAATTCCGCTCGACGTGCCGAGCCAGGTCTGCATCACCAA
>JANNGZ010000346.1:0-4388 GCA_031404155.1 Burkholderiales bacterium | reverse complement strand
CGGCTCGCCGCGGCACAAGCCTTGACCGCCGTGATCGCCAAACCGGTGCAGGTGCCCGGCGTCGTCGGCCAGGCCTTGCCCAACGCCTTGAGCAAGCTTCAGCAGGCCGGGCTCAAAGGCCAGCCCGACGCGAGCGACGGCGACCGCGAGGTGCGCACCCAAGCGCCCGCCGCCGGCACCGACGTGGCGCCGGGCAGCAGCGTGCGCCTGGGCACGCAGCGCTTCGAACCGGTGCCCGCGGTGGTGGGCATGGCGCTGCCCGAGGCGCAGCAGCGCATCAGCCAGGCCCGGCTGGTGGCGCGGCCGGATCAAACCGACCGTGCAGCCTCTCGCAAGGTCGACCGGCAGGAGCCCGCCGCCGGCACCCGCGCGGTGGTGGGCCAGGCGGTGATGCTGTTCACGCATGTCGAGTTGCCGGTGCCCGACGTGACGAAGCAGCGCCTGGCACAGGCCACCGCAGCGCTGGTGCAAGCGGGCCTCGGCGCACGGCCCGACAACATCAAGCATGCCGAGGACCGCGAAGTACGTGCGCAGCTGCCGGCCGCGGGCGCGATGGCGGCCGAGAAGAGCGAGGTCACCCTGACCACGGTGCGGCTGGTCAAGGTGCCCGCGCTCACCGGTATCTCATGCCAGGCAGCGGGCCAACGCGCCGGCGCCGCGGGCGTGACCCTGGCCGCCTGCCCGGTGCAGAGCTGGTTGCCCTGGGTGCTGGGGGAGCCGACCGTGGTGGCGCAGTCGCTGGCGTCGAACGCCACCGTCGACGAGGGCACCGCGGTGACTGCGCAAGCGCAGGCGCCATGGTGGTCGGCACCGGCGCTGCTGAGCCTGGTGTTCTCTGCCAGCGGCGGCCTGGGCTGGTCCGCGCGGCGGCCCTTGAAGTGGCTCTCGCGGCGGCTCTTCGGCGCGCCGGCATCCCTGCCACCACCGCCGCTGCATTGGCGCGTTGCGCCGGACCTCGCACCGGCGCTCAGCCTGCGCCAGGACAGCGCCGGTGACGGCACGAATGCCGATGCCGATGCGCGCGAAGCTCACGGGGCCAAGCAGCGGCCGAACATCAGATGGCGCGTGGTGCCCGACGATGTCATGACCAGCGTGCGCGGTGTCGACAACTTTGCAGGAGTTCCCGATGAGCACCGTTGAGCTGACCCCTGGCGGTTCCTTGCACGAGTTGCTGGCGCTTTCGCGCAGCGGCGACGGCGTTGCCGAGGTGCGCCGCCTGGCCGCGTTGAGCGTGGGCAACGTGGACGCCAAGGACGCCAGCCTGTTCGGCAAGAAGGTGGCCGACTGGGCCAGCGCGGATCTGGCCGAGGAGCTGAAAAAGGCCTTCGACCCCGACCCCTTCCTGCTGATGGCCAAGGCCTGGGCGCAATTGCGCAAGGTGCGTAAGGCGGTCGAGGAAAGCCGCGGCCCGCCCGCGGCGGCGAAGACCGCGGCGCTGCTCAAGCACGAGCTCGACGCCCGCCTGGAACCGCGCCTGGTGCTCAGCGTGGCCGGTGTCGACTGGTGCAACATCAAGCTCGGCCTGGGGCTGAAGCTGGCGTTCGAGTCGGCGCAGCTGAGCTTCATGGACGGCCGGCTCACCAGCCTGAAACTCGGCAACCCGAGCGCCAGCATCACGCTGCAATGCGAGGGCCAGGAGGTGGCCGTGTTCAAGCGCGAGATCAAGGTGCGCGCGGCCTACAACTTCGAGCCGCCGCTGGCCTGGCCGGCGCTGGAGGCACTGCCTGGGGGCGTGGCGATGCCGTCGCAATACTGAGCTGCTCCCTCCAGGTCGAACTGCATTCAATCCTCGGCTGTCCACCGTAGCGGCCTCCTTCATACGGTCGAACAGCCACCACGCGGCCGGAGCGAAGCCGGCTGTGGTGCTGTGCGCAGCGAAGTCAAGGGGGAATGCACGGGCGACAGCCCGTGCAGGAGGACATGAGCGGAGCACAGCGCCAGAGCCGGCTTCGCTCGCGCGATCCGCGTCAGTAGCAGGGCCGCCAACCCCGGCGACAACGCTGCGCTACGCGCCCGCCTTGGCCTGCGACGCACCCAAACCCGCCGTGCGCAGACGAGCGTCGTTCGGCCCTTCGGCCGCGTCACTCGGCGCGCGCTGGAGCAAGGCATACCAGTCAACCTTGCGGGTCACCGCCATCAGCGTGGCCAACACGGCGAACAGCAGCAGCGAGCCCATCACCAGCGCGGTGCGTTCAAGTTGCAGCAACGCGTAGAGCACCGCATAGAGCAGCGTGATGCCGGCAGCGAAGCCGGCGCCGACGCGCCAGCCGCCCAGCGCATGGCTGGCGTAGTAGCCGAGCAGCAGCACGCAAGCGGCGCTGGCGCTGGTGTACGCGGCGGCGAAGGGCAGGTGCTCCGAAAGGCTGAGCAGCAGCAGGAAGAACAGCGTGAGCGCCGCGCCGACGAGTGCGTACTGGATCGGGTGCACCCGCAGCGTGCCGCGCAGCACCTCGGTGGCGCCGACCAGACCGAACGTCAGCAGGATGAAGAGCAGGCCGTACTTGATCGAACGGTCCGACAGCGAGTACGGGTTCACCGGGTCGATGAAGGCGACGCCGAAGGTTTCGATGCAGCCTTTGTTCGCCCCGCTCCTGGCCGCGTGGGGCGCGTCTTCGCCCGCGTGATAGCCGGGCGCGAACATCGAGCTCGGTTCGCACAACGCGGCCCCGGCCACCACTTCGCGCGCCGCGCTGCTGGCCAACGCCGAAACGCGCCATTGCGCCTCGAAGCCGCTTTCGCTCACCTTGCGTTCGGCCGGCAGGAAGCGGCCGCCGAAGCTGGGGTGCGGCCAAGCGGAGCGCAGCGTGGCCTGCACGCTGCCCGCGGCGGGGGCGATCGCAAGTTCGGCGGTGCCGACCAGCTCGAGCGTCAACTCGGCGTCGAGTGCTTGCGTCGCTGGTGTCGCCTGGGCATGGCCGTCGACCTTGTCGGCCGGCAGCACGGCGTGCATGCCGCGCGGGTACACGGCATGTTCGGTGCCGGGCTTGACCGGCAGCGCGGCACCGTCGACACGCAGCTTCGCGTCGCGCACGCCCCGCGCGTCGCTGAGCGCCACCATCAACACCGGCGCGCCGCAGCTGAGGCGCGAGCCGGCATGTTCACGCTGCGCGGCCAGTGGCGCCACGGTGTCCCAATGGGCATGCAGCGTGGCCTTGGTCGCGAAGGTGTTGACGCTGAACAGGCCGCGCTGGCGCTGGTCGATCGCCACGTCACCCTCGATCCTCAACGTGCTCGGGGGCAGCACCAGGCGGAACTCGCGCCGGTTGGTGGTCTTGACCACCTCGCGGCCGATGCTCACCGTGTCCCACTCCTCGACGCAAGACCGGTGCAGCACCGGCCCGAGCAGCGCCTGGCGCCCGGCGAGGCTGGCCTCGACACTGCGCTGCGCTTCGCGCTGGTGTTGCATGCGGTCGTCGACGATGCCGCCGATACGCATCAGCGCCAGGCTCAAGCCAAACGTCACCGCCCCCACCGCCAGCAGTTTCACGATCACCGGGTTCGCCACAGTCCACCTCCAGGGTTGTTGGAAGGCCTGAGCGTCACCAGGCTGGGTGAGGCAACGATGAAGTCTGTGAAGTGGTGGTGAAGTGGCGCCGATTCGAGGTTCATCGCGCCGGCCGTCGTGGCCATGCGTGGGGTGTCGTGATGTCGATCAGCAGACGGCCGCGGGATCGCATGGCATGGCAGTGGCATGGCAGTGGCATGGCATGGCGTGGCGCTCGTTCGGCGTTGGCGCGGTAAAGCCGCACCCGGGCGGGCCACGGCGTGCCTAATTCGCGGCGGCCCAAACGCGTGCGCGCGGCGCGCCAGGCGGTGCCCGGGGCGAGCTCACTCCGTGTCGGGCGGCGCGACGCGCCGACTTCGCTGCGGCCCCCGAAGCGTGCGCGCGTCGCGGCAGGCGGTGCCCGGTGCGAGCTCACTCGGGGTCGGTCGGCGCTTCGCGCCGACTTCGCTGCGGTACTCACCCTGGGGTCGCGCCGCCGAACTCGCTACGTTCACTTCGTTCACTGCACTCGGACAGCCGCGGCGAGTCAGATTACGAAGCGCGCGGCGCGCGCCGACCCCAGGGCTGCGTTCCTCGCCGCCCCGCAGTGAGCCCGCACCGGGCACCACCTGCCGCGAGGACCAAGGTTGGGTTTCCCCTCGCGAGCACCCAAAACGCAGCCCACAAAGCTGCACCCGGGCAGGCCGCGGCGTGCGTGTGCGGCTGAGCCCGGACACAAACAGTCCAGTGGACTGTTTGTGCCTGGCGAAGGGCCGGGCCTCTGCGCCCGGCGCGGCCTGCAAGGCCCGAGGAACGCAGGGCTCATGGCTGCTCGGCATCAAGCAACCGATCCTCAGCATGTCGGCGCACGACAAGCGCACCATCGCGTATCACGAGGCAGGTC
>JANNGZ010000345.1:0-3857 GCA_031404155.1 Burkholderiales bacterium | reverse complement strand
CCAGCACCGGGCCCGTGTGGGTTGCGCTTGTCATACCCTTTTCGCCATCTTCGGGTCCAAGGTATCGCGCAAGCCGTCACCCAGGATGTTCACCGCCAGCACCGTCACCGCGAGAAAGATGCCGGGGAAGAAGATGTTGTGCGGGTACTCGTTGAACTGGGCGCGGCCTTCGGCCATCACGTTGCCCCAGGTCGGAATGTCGGGCGGCAGGCCGACGCCGAGGAAGGACAAAATCGCCTCGACCAGGATGCCCGACGCGCAGATGAAGGTGCCCTGCACCACCAGCGGCGCCACGCAGTTGGGCAGGATGTGGCGCAGCATGATCTTCCAGGTGGGTGTGCCCAACGAGATAGCTGCTTCGACATAGGGCTCCTCGCGGATCGAGAGCACCAGAGAGCGCACCAGCCGTGTGACACGCGGTATCTCGGGGATCGCGATCGCGATCACCACGGTGAGCAGGCTGCCGCGCCACATGGCCACGAGTGCGATCGCGATCAGGATCGCGGGGATCGCCATCACGCCGTCCATCACCCGCATCAGCGGGCCGTCGAGCCAACGCAGGAAACCGGCGCACAGGCCGAGCGTGATGCCGAACGCCATTGCGACGCAAGCAGTGAAGAGGCCGACGATCAGCGACACCTGAGTGCCGTAGATGACGCGGCTGTGGATGTCGCGCCCGAAGCTGTCCGAGCCCATCAGGAAGCGATGCTTGAGCGACTCGCCTTCGAGCGTGGTGATCTCGCCGTAAGCCCCCGGCAGCAGGTCCCGGCTCGCGGGGTCGAACAGAGACGGGTCCACGGTGCCGAGCCAGGGCGCGGCAAGGGCGATCAGCACCAGCAGCGTGAGGAAAAAACCGCCGATGCGCACCGACCAGTTCTTGCGCACGCGCTGCCACGCGCTTTGCTGGGTGACGACCGAGGCCGACTCGACGGACAGGGCGTCGTAGCTGGCTTGGGCTTGCATTGCGCCTTTCATGTCAGTGGCCCAGCGCGTGGCGCTGCCGCTGGAGGCGTTTGCGCGGGATCGGGCCGCTGGGGCGTGCTGCTGCGCGAATGTCCCCCGGCGTCCGCCTGCGGCCGACGCCTCCTCCTTTATTTCGCTCCGCAGCACGCCCCAACAGCCCGATCCTCTGCACGGCGGCGTTCGGTCGCCCTCGCCAAACGCCGCGGAATGCAGCCGAGGGAGGCGGGTGGGCAACGCAGCGAAGTAAAGGAGGAGGGGCGGGCGCAGCCCGTTCCGGGGGACATGAGCGGAGTTGCCCACCCGGCTGCCGCGGCCCAAGCTGCTCGTCGAGGTGCTCGGAAACAGGCAACCAGTTCGGAAGTGGATTCATCTCAGTACCGAATCCGCGGATCGAAGAACACGTACGACAGATCGACCAGCAAATTGATCATCACGTACACAAACGAGAACAGCAGGATCACGCCCTGGATGGTGGGGAAGTCGCGCGCCAGCACTGCGTCGACGGTGAGCCGGCCGAGGCCGGGGATTGCGTAGACCGACTCGGTGACCACCACGCCGCCGATCAGCAGCGCGATGCCGATGCCGATGACGGTGGCGATCGGCACCGCGGCATTCGCGAGGGCGTGGCGCAGCAGCACCTTGGATTCGGGCAGGCCCTTGGCCCGCGCGGTGCGGATGTAGTCCTCGCCGAGTGTCTCGAGCACCGAGGCGCGCGTGACGCGGGCGATCAGCGCGATGTAGATCACCGACAGCGTGATCGCGGGCAGCGTGAGGTGGGTGAGCCAGGGGCCGACCCCGTCACCGATGCGCTTGTAGCCTTGCACCGGCAGCCAGCCGAGCTTGATCGAGACGAGCCAGATCAGCACATAGGCGAGCACGAAGATCGGCACCGAAAAGCCGAGCACCGAAAACGCCATCAGGCCGCGGTCGAGCCAGCCGCCAAAACGCCAGGCCGCGAGCACGCCGAGCGGCACTGCGACCGCCACGGCCAGGGAGATCGTGATCAGCGCCAGCGACAGCGTCGGCTCGATGCGCTGGCCGATCAGCGTGGTCACGTCGGTCTTGTAATAGAACGACTGGCCCAAGTCCCCGGTGAGCACGTTGCCGAACCAGATCGCAAACTGCACCGGGATCGGCTCGTCCAGGCCGAGGCCGGTGCGGATTTGCGCGATCTGCTCGGTGGTGGCCGCGTCGCCCGCGAGCACCGCCGCCGGGTCGCCGGGCGTCAGGCGCAGCATCAGGAAGACGAGCACCGAAACGATCAGCAGGACCGGGATCGTGGAGAGCAGGCGGCGCGCGAGGAACGCGTACATGGGTGCGTGGTTCGGTACGCGAGGCTCGGAAGGCGCTGGTCCTGAAAACCAAGGGTCACGGTTCGAGGTGCGGGCCGCAAAGCCGTCTCTCGCTTCCGCGGCGGATACGGCTCAGGGCGCGAGCCCCGAAGCCGTTTCCCGTCATTGCGGCTGACTCTTCTTCAGGTTCCAGTAGATGTTGCCGTTGGTGATGAAGAAGCCGCTGATGTTCTGGCCCGCGGCCATCGGCTGCGTGAACTCGCCGAGCACCGCGTGGGTGCCGACCTCGAAGGCGCGGATGTGGATCGCGTCGGCGAGCTTCTTCTTCTCGGCGTCGTCGGTGGCGCGCATGAACTTGTTGCGCAACTCCACCATCTTCTCGTCGGTGGCCCAGCCGAACCAGGTGGACTTTTCGCCGCGCGTGTCCATCGTCGGGTTGGCGATCGGGCTGGAAATATCGAAGGCTTGCCAGGCGGTGAGGAACATGTGCCAGCCGCCCTTGTCGGGTGCGTCCTTCTTGGCGCGGCGGCCGACCAGGGTCTGCCAGTCCATCGCCTGCAGGTCGACCTTGAAGCCGGCCTGGCGCAGCAACTGCGCGGCCACGTCGGGCAGCTTCTGGATCGAAGCCAGGTCGGTCGGTTTCATGATCACGATCGGCGTGCCGTCGTAGCCCGAGGCCTTGAGCAGGTCCTGAGCCTTCTTCATGTTCGACTTGGCCTGCAGGTCGCTGCCGGCCGTGGTGCCGTAGGGCGTGTTGCAGTAGAAGATCGAGTAGCAGGTCTTGTACAGGTCCTTCACGCCCACCTGCGCGCGCAGGAACGCGTCCTGCGAAAACGCGGCGATCGCGGCCTGGCGCACCTTGGCGTTGTCGAAGGGCTTGTGCAGGTGGTTGAAGCGGGCCATGTACTGCAGGCCGAGGTTGGAATACTTGGCCAGTTGCAGCTTGTTGTCGGCCTTCACGGTTTCGTAGTGGTCGAAGCCGAGCGCCTCGATGATGTCCACCTCGCCCTTTTGCAGCGCGTTCACCTGCGCCTGCGCGTCGCGCAGCGCCAGGTTCCACTCCACGCGGTCCACGTACACGTTTTTGCCGCCGGTGGTGCCCGACGGCGGCTCGCTGCGTGGCACGTACTTGGCGAATTTCAGGTACACCGCTTTGTCGCCGGGCTTGAACTCGTCGCGCTTGAAGGTGTAGGGGCCCGAGCCGATGTGCTCCTCGATCTGCTTGAAGGCGTCGGTGTCGGCAATGCGCTTGGGCATGATGAAGGGCACGTTGCTCGACGGCTTGCCCAGCGCCTCGAGCATGAAGCCGCAAGCCTCGCCGAGGAAGATGCGGAAGGTGTCCGGCGCGGGTGTGTCCATGCGCTGCACGAACTGCATCAACGCCGAGCCCATCGCGTCGCGCTTGCCCCAGCGGCCGAGCGAGGCCACCACGTCTTCGCTGGTCACCGGCTTGCCGTCGTGGAACTCCAGGCCAAGCTCGATGCGTTAGCGGACGCGAACGACGATCTGCAGAATCTCTTTAACAGTACGGAGGTCGCCACCATCTTTCTGGACAACGATTTGCGCATCAAGCGGTTCACCATGGAGGCGAAACGGGTGACC
>JANNGZ010000344.1:0-1809 GCA_031404155.1 Burkholderiales bacterium | reverse complement strand
GGTAGCGCCAACAACCAGGGCAGCAACACCGATGATGACGCTCGCCGAGGCACATCAGCTGCTCGTCGCGAAGCAGCCGTCTGCGTTGCTGGTCGGCGATGGGCACTTCGCGCTGAGCCGCGTGCACACCGATACCCGCAGCCTGCAGCCGGGCGACCTGTTCGTCGCGTTGCGCGGCGAGCGCTTCGACGCTCACGACTTCCTGCCGCAGGCGCGCGCTGCCGGCGCCGTCGCTGCGCTGGCGGAACGCGGCCTCGCGGAAGCCGGCCTGCCCGGCCTGCAGGTGGCCGACTGCCGCGCCGCGCTGGGTGCGCTGGCGGCGGCGTGGCGGCAGCGCTTCGCCGGCCTGCCGCTGATCGCCGTGACCGGCAGCAACGGCAAGACCACCGTGACGCAGATGATCGCCTCGATCCTGCGCGCCTGGCACGGCAGCGGCGCCTTCGCGACCGAGGGCAACTTCAACAACGACATCGGCGTGCCGCTGACCTTGCTTCGGCTGCGCCAGGACGCAGCCATCTGGCATCGCGCGGCGGTGGTCGAGATCGGCATGAACCATCCCGGCGAGATCGCGCCGCTGGCGGCGATGGCCGCGCCGACGGTGGCGCTGGTCAACAACGCGCAGCGCGAGCATCTGGAGTTCATGGCCGACGTGCAAAGCGTGGCGCGCGAGAACGGTGCGGCGATTGCGGCGCTCGGCCCAAACGGCGTGGCTGTGTTCCCTGCCGACGACGCGCACACCCCGCTGTGGCGGGCGCTCGCTGGCGCACGTCGCACGCTCACGTTCGCACTGGAGGGCCCGGCCGACGTCGTCGCCGCAGCGGCCTGGCGCAACGACCATTGGGCAGTGACGCTGCGCACGCCGGAAGGGCCTTGCGACGCGCGGCTGCACGTGGCCGGGCTGCACAACGTGAAGAACGCGCTGGCCGCCACGGCGTGCGCGCTCGCTGCGGGCTGCCCGCTGGCCGCCATTCAACGTGGCCTCGAGTCCTTCGTGCCGGTGAAGGGGCGTTCGCAGGTCAAGCGCGTCGCGCTCGGCGGGCGCGACGTGACCTTGATCGACGATACCTACAACGCCAACCCTGACTCGGTACGCGCGGCGATCGACGTGCTCGCCGCGCTGCCCGGCCCGCGCTGGCTGGTGCTCGGCGACATGGGCGAAGTCGGCGACCAGGGGCCGGCCTTTCACCGCGAGGTCGGTGGCTACGCCAAGGCGCGTGCGATCGAGCACGTGTGGACCGTCGGTGCGCAGAGCGAAGCAGCGGCAATCGCCCACGGCGCCGCCCGGCACTTCGACGTGATGCCAGCTCTGCTGAGCGCACTGCGCGCAGCACCCCTGGCGGCGTCGATCGTCGTCAAGGGTTCGCGCTTCATGAAGATGGAGCAGGTGGTCGTCGTGCTTGCGGCAAGCCCGCAAGAGGCCATGGGCGGCGGTGATCAGAGCGAGGCTGCGTCGGTCCGCCGCGGCCGGGCGATCGGTGAGGCGACTGCGCCAGGAGAGCCACATGCTGCTTAGCCTTGCCGAGTGGTTGCAGCAGCTCTCGCCGGAGCTGGGGTTCTTCCGCGTTTTCCAGTACCTGACCTTCCGCGCCGTGATGGCGGCGATGACGGCGCTCTTGATCGGCCTGTCGTTCGGCCCGTGGGTCATCCGCCGGCTTACCGCGCTGAAGATCGGCCAGCCGGTCCGCGGCTACGGCATGGAGTCGCACTTGTCCAAGAGCGGCACGCCGACCATGGGCGGGGTGCTGATCCTGATCGGCATCGCCGTCTCGACGCTGCTCTGGTTCGACTGGAGCAACCGCTTCGTCTGGA
>JANNGZ010000343.1:0-2642 GCA_031404155.1 Burkholderiales bacterium | reverse complement strand
GTCGGCGGCATCGAGGCCGAAGCCGGCATGCTCGGCCAGCCGGTCTACTTCCTCACCCCCGACGTGGTCGGCTTCGAGCTCACCGGCAAGCTGCGCGAGGGTGTCACCGCCACCGACCTGGTGCTCACCGTGACCGAAATCCTGCGCAAGGAGAAGGTCGTCGGCAAGTTCGTCGAGTTCTGCGGCGAAGGCACACGCACCTTGAGCCTGCCCGACCGCGCCACCGTCGCCAACATGGCGCCCGAGTACGGCGCGACGATGGGCTTCTTCCCGGTCGACGAAAAGACGGTGGAGTACTTCGTAGGCACCGGCCGCACCCAGGACGAGATCGAAGCCTTCGAGGCCTACTTCCGGGCGCAGAGTATGTTCGGCGTGCCCAAGGCGAGCGAGATCGATTTCACCCAGCTGGTGAAGCTGGACCTCTCCACCGTGGCGCCCAGCCTCTCGGGCCCGAAGCGCCCGCAGGACCGCATCGAACTCGGCAATGTGAGCGCCAAGTTCTCGTCGCTGTTCAGCGCCGGTGCGGCCGACAACGGCTTCAACCAGCCGGCCGAAAAACTCACGCAAAGCTTCAAGACCAGCGACGGCCTGGAGATCAAGAACGGCGACGTGCTGATCGCGGCGATCACCAGTTGCACCAACACCAGCAACCCCGGTGTGCTGCTCGCCGCCGGCCTGCTGGCGAAGAAGGCGGTGGAGGCCGGCCTCACCGTGAAGAAGCATGTGAAGACCTCACTTGCGCCCGGCTCGCGCATCGTCACCGAGTACCTCACCAAGGCGGGCCTGCTGCCTTACCTCGAAAAGCTCGGCTTCTTCGTCGCCGGTTACGGCTGCACCACCTGCATCGGCAACGCCGGCGACCTCACCCCCGAGATCAACGAACTCATCAACAACAACGACCTGATCTGCGCCGCAGTGCTCTCGGGCAACCGCAACTTCGAAGCGCGCATCCACCCCAACCTGAAGGCCAACTTCCTGGCCAGCCCGCCGCTGGTGGTGGCCTACGCGATCGCCGGCAACGTGACGCGCGACCTGATGACCGAGCCGGTGGGCCAGGGCACGAACGGCCGCGACATCTACCTCGGCGACATCTGGCCGAGCAGCGACGAGATCTACGCACTGATGAAACACGCGATGAACGGCAAGGCCTTCCGCGCCAACTACGACAAGGTCAAGACCGACCCCGGCGCGCTGTGGGAGCAGATCAAAGGCGTGAAGGGCGACGTCTACACCTGGCCCAAGAGCACCTACATCGCCGAGCCGCCCTTCTTCAAGGACTTCACGATGGAGCCGGCCACGCTGGTGACCGGCGTGCAGGGCGCCCGCATCATGGGCCTGTTCGGCGACTCGATCACCACCGACCACATCTCACCGGCCGGCTCGTTCAAGGACAGCACACCCGCCGGCCAGTACCTGGTCGAGAACGGCGTTCTCAAAGCCGACTTCAACAGCTACGGCGCGCGCCGCGGCAACCACGACGTGATGATGCGCGGCACCTTCGCCAATGTGCGCGTCAAGAACCTGATGATCCCGGCCAATGCCGACGGCTCGCGGGTGGAAGGCGGCTACACGTTGTACCAGCCGGGCAACCAAACCATGCCGATCTACGACGCCGCGATGAAGTACATGGCCGCGGGCGTGCCCACCGTCGTCTTCGCCGGCGAGGAGTACGGCACCGGCTCCAGCCGCGACTGGGCCGCCAAAGGCACCCAGCTTCTCGGCATCAAGGCCGTGGTGGCACGCAGCTTCGAGCGCATCCACCGCAGCAACCTGATCGGCATGGGCGTGCTGCCGCTGCAGTTCAAGGGCAGCGACTCCTGGCAGACCCTTGAGCTCAAGGGCGATGAGGTGGTGGACGTGGTGCTCGGCGCCGAAGTCAAACCGCAAACCGACGCCACGCTGGTGATCACCTCGGCCAGCGGCCGCCGGCGCGAAGTGAGCGTGACCCTGCGCATCGACACCTCGATCGAGGTGGACTACTACAAACACGGCGGCATCCTGCCGTTTGTGTTGCGGCAGTTGCTGGCGGCTTGAGGCGCTGACAGCTCGCGTCGAGTGGGCCAAAGGGCCGCTGCGTGAAAGCGCGGCGGCCCTTTTTCTCTTTGTGCCGGTGAGATTCGCGGCGCGCCAAGACGCTGCACCTTCACTCGCACAGGACGCTTCCTACATCGCGTCGCGGCGTTGTGGGGCTGACCGCTCGCGGTGGGCCCGATAGCCTTCAGGTTCCCTCACCCGCATCTGGAGATCGTCATGGGCAAATATGTTCTCGGCTGGTTCCTCGGCATCCCGGCCATTGTGCTCGTCGTTCTGTATTTCTTCTTTCGTTAGGGCCACACGCCAGGCCCGCACGGCGCTCGAACGCGTGCGCGCCTCTCGGCGCGACGCGCTGCCGATCGCACGCTGATCGCGCCTGCGTCGCAGCCGTCCTGCCTCAAGGCTTGCGCAATACCGCGTACAGCCCAGCGATCGGCTGGCGCTGGTCCTCGCGGATCGCCTGCGCATGCAGCTTGAGCAACTCGAACCCCGAATGCTCCGCGAGCTTGCGCAGGTAGCGCCGTGAATGGGCGTAGCGCAGGCTCGCGCGCAATTCGAAGTCGACCCCGTCCGCGGCTTCCTCGACACAAAACACGAACAAGCCACCG
>JANNGZ010000342.1:0-5532 GCA_031404155.1 Burkholderiales bacterium | reverse complement strand
GAGGAGCCAAACAACGCGTCGGCACCGAGCACCGCGACTTCGCGCGCACGTTGCGCGGGGCGATGACCGACGCCGAACAAGAACTCTGGCGGCACCTGCGCCAACACCAGATCGACGGCGCGCGCTTTCGCCGCCAGGTGCCGGTGGGTGACTACGTGCTCGACTTTGTGTGCCTGGACAAACGCGTCGTTGTCGAAGTCGACGGCGGGCAGCATGTGGAGCGGCAAGCGCATGACGCAGCGCGCAGCGCGTGGCTCGAGGCGCAAGGCTTTCAGGTGCTGCGGTTCTGGAACAACGAGGTCATGGGCAATTTGGGAGGTGTGCTGGCGGTGGTGCAGCAAGCGCTGAGGGCGCGTGAGTCGACGTCGCGAGCGTTGAACGAGCGTCGCGCGCCACCCCCATCCCAGCCTTCCCCCGTCAAGGGGGAAGGAGCCAATCCCGCGCCTCCGAAGGCTGCTCGCATTCCTCCCTCTCCCTTGACGGGGGAGGGTTGGGGAGGGGGTGGGCGTATGACACCCGCAGGGACGGCGTCAGCCGGCCCCGTCCGCCTCGGCTTCAACCGCATCGCCGGCCTTTCGCAAGACAGCGCCGAGCGCATCGTGGCGGCGCGGCGCGAAGGTGCGTTTGGCAGCACCGAAGACCTCACCCGCCGCGCCCGGCTCGACGCCGGGGACCTGCAGCGCCTGGCGCAGGCCGATGCGCTGGTGCAACTCACCGGCCACCGCCACAAAGCCGCGTGGAGCGTGGCCGGCATCGATACGCGGCCCACCGCGATGCTCGCGGCGATGCCGAGCCGCGAGCGCCCGATCGACAAGGCCCCGGACGGCGGCCGCGGTGCGAGCGACCACGACCACGATCACGATCACGATCACGATCACGATCACGATCACGACCAGCGCGGCAACCCCGATGCGCAGCCGCTGCTCAGGCCCCCCAGCGAAGCCGAAGACATGCTCGCCGACTACGCCGCGCTGGGCCTGTCGCTCAAGGCCCATCCGCTGGCCCTGCTGCGCGAGACGCTGAACCCATTCAAGGTGCAGACGGCCGCGGTGCTGCGCGGCTACCCGAGCGGGCGGCTGGCGCGGGCGAGCGGGCTGGTCACGCACCGGCAGCGGCCCGAGACGGCCAAGGGCACCGTGTTCGTGACGCTCGAGGACGACACCGGCGCGGTGAACGTGATCGTGTGGCCGAACGTGGCCGAGGCGCAGCGCAAGCCGCTGCTCGCCGCCACGCTGCTCACCGTGTACGGCGTGTGGCAGAAGGAGGGCGAGGTGATGCACCTGCTGGCGCACAAGCTGGTGGACCACACGCCGCTGCTGCGCGGGCTCGTTGCGCAAAGCCGCAACTTCAGATGACCCGCGAAGCCGCAACTTCAAATGACCCGCGAAGCCGCAACTTCAAATGACCCAGGCCTACATCCGTCGCCGGTTCAAGACCGGTGCCGCAGGACCCCTGGCTTGCCACGCCAACACCAACGTCCGTTCGCCCCGAGGTGGCTGTTCCGACTGTCCTGAGGTGGCTGCTCCGATCATCCTGAGGTATCGAAGGAAGGACGGGCCGCCGCGAGACAATCGCGGCCATGAAACTCCCGATCGAATGGCTGCCGGCCTCGGGCACGCCGGACCAACTCATCGTGCTGCTGCACGGCTGGGGCTCGCGTGCGCTGTCGATGCAGCCGCTGGCGCAAGCGCTGCGCGAGGACTTCCCGCAGGCCGCAATCCTCGCGCCCGACGCGCCGCACCCGGTGGACGGCGGCGGGCGCGGGCGCCAGTGGTACTCGATCTCCGAGCTCGACGACGCCACCTGGCAGCGGCGTGTGCAGGCCACGCTGCCGCAACTGCAGCGCTGGCTGCGCGCGCAGCAGCACCGCCTGCATGTGGGCCCCGCTGCCACCGCGCTGGGCGGGTTTTCGCAGGGCGCGATCTTGTCGATGGCGCTGGCGCTGCACGACGACGGCATCGCCGGCCGCGTGCTCGCGTTCGGCGGCTGCCTGGTCGGCGCGCCGCACGCGGCGCCGCAGCACACCACGCTGCACCTGTTCCACGGCAGCGAGGACACCGTGATCCCGGCCGAGCGCTCGCGCACCGCGCTCGAACAACTCGGCGCCTTGCAGGGCGACGCCACGATCGACATCGCCGAAGGCGTGGGCCACCTGCTGCACCCGGTGCTGATCGAATGTGCGCGACACCGCTTGCGCAGCCATATCCCGGCGCGCACCTGGCGCGCCGCGCTCGGCGCGGTGCCGGGTGCGGCAGCCGGTGCGGCCCCCGGTGCGGCCCTCGGTGCGATGCCTAGCCGCGTGCCCGGCGATGTCTGACGCCGCGCCACGAGCCCGTGCGAGCGCCGAGGCGAGCGCCGACCTGCGTCGACCCCATGCGGTGCCGCGCCGCATCCTGCCCGCGATCACCGTCTCGCAATTCGCCGGCACCTCGCTCTGGTTTGCGATCAACGCGGTGCTGCCGGACCTGGAGCGGGTGGTGCTGTTGCCGGCATCGGCCTCGGGCTGGCTCACTGCGGCGGTGCAGGTGGGCTTCATCGTCGGCACGATGCTCTTTGCATTGCTTTCGGTGGCCGACCGCTTTTCGCCGCGCAAGGTTTTCCTCGCCTGCTCGCTGGCCGGCGCCGCGCTCGCGGTGGCCACCGCGCTGCTGCCGCCGCGGCTGGACACGCTGGTGCTGCTGCGTTTTGCCACCGGCATCGCGCTGGCGGGCATCTACCCGGTGGGCATGAAGATCGCGGCCGGCTGGTATGCGCAGGGCCTCGGTGCGGCGCTCGGCATGCTCGTGGGCGCACTGGTGCTCGGCACCGCGCTGCCCTTCGGCCTGCGTGCGCTCGGCGCGAGCTGGGACTGGCAGTTGGTGATGCTCGCGGTGGCGGCCATCGCGGCGGCTGGCGGCGTGCTGATGCACGCCTGCGTGCCCGACGGCCCGCACCTGGCACCCGCGGCACCGGTGCGCGCCGCGGCGCTGGCGGTGATCTGGCACGACCGCAAGGTGCGCGCGTCGGCCTTCGGCTACTTCGGCCACATGTGGGAGCTGTACCCGATGATGGTGCTGGTGCCGGCGATCGTGGCGCTGCGGGTGAGCCAGACGCATGCCGTCTCGGGCTGGGTGTTCTTCGTCATCGCGATGGGCGCGCTCGGCTGCGCCGGCGGCGGCCTCTTCGTGCGCCGCTTCGGCGGCGCGCGGGTGGCGGCGGCGCAGCTCGCGTGCAGCGGGCTGTGCTGCCTGGTGTCGCCCTGGATGCTCGACGCGCCGCTGCCGCTCTGGGCCGCATGGCTGCTGCTCTGGGGCCTGAGCGTGGCGGGTGACTCGCCGCAGTTCTCGGCCCTCACCGCGCAGAACGCGCCGCGCGAGATGGTCGGCAGCGTGCTCACCTTCGTCAACAGCATCGGCTTCACGGTCACCGTGTTCACGATCACGCTCTTTGTGGGCGCGGCCACACGCTGGCCGCTGGCGCAAGTGTTGCCGTTCCTTGCCATCGGCCCGGCGCTGGGGCTTTTCGCGCTGGCGCCACTGCTGCGAAAATAGGGCCGTGACGCCTGCGAACTCGGCTGCGGGCAGATTCCAACCTGGAGGCACCGGCCTTGAACTCGCAGCAAAAGCCAAAGAGCTTGCACACCAGCTTGCACACCATCACGCCCGAACTTCGGGAATGGATTCTCGAGCAGGCCCGCGCCGGCCACCAGCCCGACGCGGTGCTGAAGTCGATGCTGGCCAGCGGCTGGCACAAGGACGTGGCGCTGGCCGCGCTCGAAGAAGCCAAGCGCGACATCCTGGCCCGCCATGCCGAGCAGAACGGCCTGCCCGCGCCGGTGCCGGTGCCCGAACCCGACCTCACCGGCAGCCCCTGCGTGCTCGACGGCGGCGACCGTGAAGTGAAGCTGCTGGTGGCGATGCGCAACCCGCGGGTGCTGGTGCTCGGCGGCCTGATGTCCGACGACGAATGCGACGCCCTGATCGAGCTGGCGCGGCCGCGCCTGGCCCGCTCCGAAACCGTGGAGCTGCAAACCGGCGGCAGCGAGGTGAACGTGGCGCGCACCAGCCGCGGCATGTTTTTCAGCCGCGCCGAAAACGCGGTCTGCGCCGCCATCGAGCAGCGCCTGGCCAAGCTGCTCGACTGGCCGATCGAAAACGGCGAAGGCCTGCAGATCCTGCACTACCAGCCAGGCGCCGAATACAAGCCGCACCACGACTACTTCGACCCCGCGCAGCCCGGCTCGGCGCCGATCTTGAAGCGCGGCGGCCAGCGCGTGGCCTCGATCGTGATGTACCTGAACACCCCCACCAAGGGCGGCGCCACGGTGTTCCCGGACGTGGCGCTGGAGGTGGCGCCGATCAAGGGCAACGCGGTGTTCTTCAGCTACGACCGCCCGCACCCGATGACCCGCTCGCTGCACGGCGGCGCGCCGGTGGTCGAGGGCGAAAAATGGGTGGCGACGAAGTGGTTGCGCGAGGGCGAGTTCGTCTAGCAGGCGAACGCGTCAGAGCATCAGCGCGGCGGCGTGCCCATGCTCAGCGCCCGGCCTTCTTCGATGCGGCGCCACTTGCGCTGCTCCCAGCTCATCGGCCCGTCCAGCGGCCAGGCCTGGACGACGCCGTCCAGCTCGGCGCGCGGCAGGCGCATGTACGCGGGGCGCTGGCGGCGCAGCAGCCACAGCCCGGGCTTGAGCCGGCGCGGCAGCCGCGCCTGGCGCTCGTCGACCCAGTAGATGCACGGGCGCGCGGCCCAGAAGGACTGGCGCTCGAAGTGAATGCAGCCGGCGATGCCGGTGCTGGCCGGCAGCAGCAGGTGTTCCTGCGCGGTTTCGACCAGCGCGAAGGCCAGGTCGCCGGGTGAGTTGCCGCCGTCGCGGCAGACCAGGATCACACGCTCGATCTGGGTGGCGTCCAGGCGGTCGACTTCGGTGTCGTCACGCGTGAGCACGAGGTCGTTGCCGCGCCAGTTGGCTTGGTTGGGGGTCGGGTTCATTTTGGGGGTCGGCGGTGCGGGCGGACGGCAACCGTAGGCGAATACCGATACCCACGCTGTGTCCATGCGCGACGAAATGAAAACGCGCCGGCCCCCCGGGCTGTCAGGACGTGACCAGGCGCAGCGCGTTGACCAGCGGCGGCAGCAGCGCCAGCTCGGACAGCAGCTCGCGGATGCCGGCGCTGCCCGTCTTGGTACGGATGCTGCCGATCTGCGTGCGCACGGTCGACAAGGCCACATGCTGGCGCTCGGCCACCTCTCGCGGGCTCGCCCCTGCGCAGAGCGATTGCAGGATCCGCGTCTCGGTGCGGGTGAGCTGGTGCACCCGGGCATAGGCCATCACCGACAAGGGCTCGCACACTTGCCGCCGGCCAAACACCACCGCGGCAATGCGCGGGCAGCGCCGGTCGGCCTCGGCTTGGCGCGGCGCGGGCAGGGGCTCGCCAGCGCCCTTGTGGGCAATCGGCACCACCGACACGCGCATGCGCTGCCCGGGTGCGCCGAGTTCCAACAGGCGCCGCAGCCCGTGCGAAGCCGCGGCCTCCAGCGCCCGGGCCAATG
>JANNGZ010000341.1:0-3295 GCA_031404155.1 Burkholderiales bacterium | reverse complement strand
GCCCATCACCTCGCTCATCAGGCGCATCACTTCATGTTCGAAGGTGGCCTTGAATTTTGCGTGCCGGTCCATGAATTCGACCCAGGTCGGCATCGGCAGCTTGGCCACGCGCGCCTTGGTCACGCACACGATGCTGTAGGGCGTGGGCGTGTTCAGGCGCCAGGCGGCGTAACTGGTTTCGATCTCGCGCTCGTCGGCAAAGCGCAGGATCATTTCCTTGCCTTCGGCGTTGGTGACCACGCGCTTCAAGATGCCGTCGAGCACGAAGTACTGCTCCATCTCGTGCACACCCTGGTGCAGGAGCACGTCGCCCTTGCCGCTGTCGAGCACCACCAGGTGGCGCTCCAGCTCGTTGCGCTCGCCGTCGGTCATCTCCTTGAGAACGCTGTTCTGCCTGAGTTGAACGCGAATGATGTTGCGTTCCGGGTGGGTGTCTATCGAGGTCGAGATCATCGAAGCTGCGCGGACGGGTGGGCCGGCGCGCCGAATTCAAACTCACAAAATTGACCGTGGTCAACGGAGTTGCGGCGCGTCGATTCTTATCATAAGTCCGCCCCGAA
This sequence comes from Burkholderiales bacterium, assembly GCA_031404155.1. GTDB lineage: Bacteria > Pseudomonadota > Gammaproteobacteria > Burkholderiales > Burkholderiaceae_C > JANNGZ01. The sequence continues at coordinate 2,735 of JANNGZ010000341.1, read as the reverse complement.
TCCTCCCCAGGGGCTCCTTTGCGCGCGCCTCTCGCCGCCCGCGCCGGAGCTGCCGAACCCACCCGACAAGCAGGAGAGCCGCATGTCCGCAGAAGTCCAAGCCTCAGCAGAACAAACCGACGGCTTTCACCTGGTCATCGATGCCCTGAAGCTCAACGGCATCGACACGATTTTCGGCCTGCCCGGCATTCCGATAACCGACCTGACCCGCAAGGCGCAAGCCGAAGGCATGCGCGTGATCTCGTTCCGCCACGAGCAGCATGCCGGCAACGCCGCCGCGGCCGCGGGTTTCCTGACACAAAAGCCCGGCATCTGCCTGACCGTCTCGGCGCCCGGCTTCCTCAATGGCCTGACCGCATTGGCCAACGCCACGGTCAACTGCTTCCCGATGATCCTGATCAGCGGCTCCAGCGAACGCGAGATCGTCGACCTGCAGCAGGGCGACTACGAAGAGATGGACCAGCTGGCGATTGCCAAGCCGCTGTGCAAGGCGGCCTACCGCGTGCTGCATGCGCAAGACATCGGCGTGGGCATTGCGCGCGCCATCCGCTCCGCGCTGTCGGGCCGGCCCGGCGGTGTTTATCTCGACCTGCCGGCCAAGCTGTTCGCGCAGACGATGGACGCGGCGGCGGGCAAGCGCTCTTTGATCAAGGTGGTCGACCCGGCGCCGCGCCAGATTCCCGCGCCGGACTCGGTGCAGCGCGCGCTCGCGCTGCTGAAAGGCGCGAAGCGCCCGCTGATCCTGCTCGGCAAAGGGGCGGCCTATGCGCAGGCCGACGCCGACATTCGCGCTCTCGTGGAGAAGACCGGCATCCCCTACCTGCCGATGTCGATGGCCAAGGGCCTGCTGCCCGACAACCACGCGCTCTCGGCGTCGGCCGCGCGTTCGTACGTGCTCGCCGAGGCCGACGTGGTGATGCTGGTGGGCGCGCGGCTGAACTGGCTGCTCTCGCACGGCAAGGGCAAGACCTGGGGCGCACCCGATGGCGCTGCGTTGACGAGGCGGTTCATCCAGATCGACATCGCACCCACCGAGATCGACAGCAACGTGGCGATCGCCGCGCCCCTGATCGGCGACATCGGCTCCTGCGTTTCGGCGCTGCTCTCGGGCATCGACACGAAGTGGGCCAAGCCGCCGGCCGACTGGACCGGCGCGATCAACGAGCGCAAGGACAAGAACCTGTCCAAGATGGCCGAGACGCTGGCGGGTAACCCGTCGCCGATGAATTTCCACAGCGCGCTGGGCGCGATCCGCGAGGTGGTCAAGGCCAACCCGAGCGCCATGCTTGTCAACGAGGGCGCCAACACGCTGGACTTCACCCGCAGCATCGTCGACATGTACGAGCCGCGAAGGCGCCTGGACGTGGGCACCTGGGGCATCATGGGCATCGGCATGGGCTTTGCCGTCGCCGCGGCGGTGGTCACCGGCAAGCCGGTGATCGCGATCGAGGGCGACAGCGCCTTCGGCTTCAGTGGCATGGAAGTCGAGACGATCTGCCGCTACAACCTGCCGGTCTGCGTCGTCGTCTTCAACAACAACGGTGTTTATCGTGGCACCGACGTCAACCCGTCAGGCACGTCGGACGTGGCGCCCACGGTGTTCGTCAAGGGCGCCCGCTACGACAAGATGATGGAGGCCTTCGGGGGTGTCGGTGTCAACGCCACCACCCCGGCCGAGTTGCTCAAGGCGCTGAACGAGGCGCTCGCCTCGGGCAAGCCGACCCTGATCAACGCCGTCATCGACGAGACTGCGGGCACCGAGAGTGGCCGCATCACCATGCTCAACCCGCAAAGCGCGGCGAAGAAGAAATAATCCCCGCCAGCCCGAAGAGTCGCCAAAGACTCATCAAAGATTCCCCAGGAGAAAACCCATGACCAAAGCACTCGACGACATCAAGATCATCGACTTCACGCACGTGCAAGCGGGCCCCGCCTGTACCCAGATGCTGGCCTGGTTCGGCGCCGACGTGATCAAGGTGGAGCGCCCCGGCTCCGGTGACGTCACCCGCAGCCAGCTGCGCGACATTCCGAACGTGGATGCGCTGTATTTCACCCAGCTCAACAGCAACAAGCGCTCGCTCACGCTGGACACCAAGAAGCCCGAAGGCAAGGAAGTGCTGGAGAAGCTGATCCGCACCTGCGACGTGATGGTCGAAAACTTCGGCCCCGGCGCGCTCGACCGCATGGGCTTTACCTGGGAGCGCATCCTCGAACTGAACCCGAAGATGATCCTCGCGTCGGTGAAGGGTTTCTCCGACGGCCACCACTACGAAGACCTGAAGGTCTACGAAAACGTCGCGCAGTGCGCCGGTGGCGCGGCCTCGACCACCGGCTTCTGGGACGGCCCGCCGACCGTGAGCGCGGCGGCCCTGGGCGACAGCAACACCGGCATGCACCTGGCCATCGGCATCCTCACCGCGCTGCGCCAGCGCGACAAAACCGGCCGCGGCCAGAAGGTGGCCTGCTCGATGCAGGACGCGGTGTTGAACCTGTGCCGCGTGAAGTTGCGCGACCAGTTGCGCCTCGATCGCCTGGGCTACCTCGAGGAGTATCCGCAGTACCCGCATGGCAAGTTCACCGACGTGGTGCCGCGTGGCGGCAATGCCGGCGGCGGCGGCCAGCCGGGCTGGGTGCTCAAGTGCAAGGGCTGGGAGACCGACCCGAACGCCTACATCTACTTCACCATTCAAGGCCAGGCCTGGGCGCCGATCTGCGACGCGATCGGCAAGCCCGAG
>JANNGZ010000340.1:0-6656 GCA_031404155.1 Burkholderiales bacterium | reverse complement strand
GCCCAGGTGCGCGCGCAAGCGGCGCGGCGCCAGCGGCCGTGTGAGGTAGGCGTCGGCGCCGAGTTCCAGCGCCACGATCTCGTCGATTTCGTCGGCGTGCGGCGCCACCACCACGATCGGGCAGCGCAGCGCCGCGCGCAGTGCCGCGATCACCCGCGTGGCGGCGCTGCCGAGTTGATCGGCGTCGATCACGATGGCGTCGAAGGCGGCGAAGCCCGAGGCCACCAGCGCCTGCTCGTGCCCACGCAGCCACAGGCAACGCATAGCATCGGCGGCGAGCATCTGGTGCAGGGCGGCGTCGGGTTTGAGCGCCGCGCCGATGAAGAGCACCAGGCTGGCGTCGGCGTTCGTCGGCGCGCCTTCGACCATCGGTCCCACCTACCAGCCGACCGGCGAAAACACGTAGCCGCGGTTGCGCACGGTGCGAATGCGCTGCGTGGCCAGCTCGTTGTCGCCGAGCTTGGCGCGGATGCGGTAGACGCGGCTGTCGATCGAGCGGTCCATCGGGTGGTCGTCCAGGCCACGCACGCGGCGCAGGATGTCGCGCCGCGACAGTGCCTGGCCGGCGTGGCTGGCAAGCAGCCACAGGACCTCGAACTCACCTTCGGTCAGCGGCACAATCGCGCCGGCCAGGCGCACCCGGCGCTCACGCTGGCTCAGCTCCAGCGCGCCGAAGCGCAGCTCCTGCACCGCCGGTGCGTCCAGCCCGACCCGCGCATCGCGCCGCCAGAGCGCACGCAGCCGTGCCGCCACCACCGAGGCCGCAAGGCCCGAGTCGACGGCGTCGTCGGCGCCCATCTCGAGCGCGAGCACATGGTCCAGGTCGCGCAGGCCGCGGCAGGCCACCACGAGCGGCGCGGTGGGCGCGTCGGCGCGCAACTCACGCAGCCGCGCCAGTTGCGGCGGCAGCCCGCGCGTGAGGTGCAGTACGCGCGCGTCGGGTATCGGCAACTGGCGCAGCTTGTGCGGCCAGGCGTCGTCCAGCGCAATGGTGCGGACCGCGAGGCCCTCTTCGGCCAGCGCGTCGCACCAGGCGGCAGCGCTGCCCGGCTCCTCGCACCAGATCGCCACGCTGCGGGCGCGTGTCGCGGCTGATGCGCGCAGGTCCACGTCCACCGCAGGGGCCGCGATGGGAGCCAGTGAGGCGAGTGAGGCCACCGAGAGTTGCGCCATGAGCTGCGGGCATGGTCTGCCGCAGGGCGTGGCCGCGCAAGGGCCATTTGGGCTGCGCCCTCGGGGCCAATGGCGCGGGCCACGCGTGTCGCGGCGCGGGTCCGAGAGGGGTATGAGCAAACAGGGGTGCTGCGCTACATTGCGAGCGCTGCCTGCGACACGGCGTTGCATGCCGCTCGCGGTCACCCAAAAATGGTCAAACAATCCACCGGTGTCCTGATCGCCGCGCTGCGCACCGATGCCGACGAGCGCGTGGGCAACCGGGTGCTCGTCTACCGCAGCGTGCTCGACGCGATCCGCCGCGGCGTGCTGGCGCCAGGCGCGCGGCTGCCGTCGGCACGGGCCTTCGCGGCCGACTGGGGCGTGGCTCGCAGCGCGGTGGACGACGCCTTCGAGCAGCTCCAGATCGAAGGCCTGGTCGAGCGCCGTGTCGGCGACGGCACCTATGTGCGCGCGGACCTGCCCGCGGTGGCCGCGGCGCCGGTGTTGCCGCTGGTGCGCCCGCCGAGCGCGCAGGCGCTGCGGGTGCTCGAGCGCTTCGCGGTGTTCATGGGCAAGCCGCGACGGCTGGAGCTGCCGCACAAGGTGCTGGCGCCGCAGGCGCTGTTCCCGCGCACCCCGATGACCGCGGGCTTCCCGCTCGAGGTCTGGCGCCGGCTGGTCAACCGGGCCCACAGCGAGGCGTATCGCCACCTGCTCACCTACGGCCCGGCGGCGGGGCTGCCGCAAACCCGCGAGGCGGTCGCGCGGCACCTGTCACTGGCGCGGGGCACCGAATGCCAGCCTTCGCAGGTGTTGATCCTGAACAGCCCGATGCAGGCGATCGAGTTGATCGTGCGGGTGCTGCTCGAACCCGGCGACAAGGTCTGGGTCGAGGACCCCGGCCACCCCAGCCTGCCGCCGCTGTTCCAGGCCCTGCACACCGAGGTGGTGGCGGTGCCCTTCGATGCGCAGGGGCTCGATGTGCGTGCCGGCCGCGCCGCCGCGCCCGCGGCGGCTGCGGTGTACCTGCACCCGCTGACCCAGTTTCCGCTCGGCATCCGCACCAGCAGCGCGCGCCGCGCCGAGCTGCTGCAATGGGCCGACGAGAGCGGGGCCTGGATCATCGAAGGCAACATGAACGACGAGATCGCGCATGACGCCCGTGCGCCGCGCAGCTTCCAGCGCCTGGACCGCGCCGAGCGGGTGCTGCTGATGGGCACGCTCGAAGGCATCATGTACCCGTCCTTGCGGCTGGCCTACCTGGTGGTGCCGCCGCGCCTGGTGGAGGTGTTCGTTGCGATGCGCGGGCTGATGGGCGACCACAGCAGCAACGCGATGCAGCTGGCACTGGCCTGGTTCATCGACGAAGGCCATATGAGCACCCACCTGCGCAGCCTGCGCCGGCTCAGCCGGCGGCGGCGCGACACGCTTCTCGCCGCGGTGCTGCGCGAGGTGCCGCGCTGGGCGCGCCTGGGCCCCACCGATTCCGGCACCCATGCCTGCCTGCACCTGCCGGCCGCGGTACCCGATGTCGCGGTGGTCGAGCGCATTCGCGCGCAGGGTGTGCTGTCGTTTGCGCTGTCCTCGATGAGCGCCACCGCCAAAGGCCTGAACGGCCTGGTGCTCGGTTATTCGTCCTTCGACGAGGCGTCGATCGACGCGGCCATCACGACCATCGGCGAGGTGTTGAAGTCGATGGCGGCGGGTACGAAGGAGCGGGCTGCGGGGCCGCAGCGGGCGTCGCGCACCGGCGCCTGATACGAACCTGCGTTCGGTGGATTGGAAGCGGGTAGCGCGACTTGTCCGTTCGACCTGAGCTCGTCGAAGGAAGCCCCGGTGCAGGCGCTTCGACAGGCTCAGCGCGAACGGGCATTTGTGTGACTGAATGCGAAGGCGTATCAGCCCTTGGTACTGAAGCCCGCGATCAGCTCGAGCACCACGGCCGCCGTCTCGTCGGGCCGCTCCATCGGGAACAGATGCGTGCCGTCGACCCAGACCAGGCGGTCGCCGACCAGCGCACGCGTGCCCGCCAGGCCGCCCTGGCGCACCTCGGCCGAGCGGGTGCCGGCGACAAAAGCCACCGGGCAGCGCGGCGGGTGTTTGCGCAGCAGCGCGCCGAGGTGGTGCGGCAGCGTGTTGTAGATGCGCGTTTCCACCGCGCGGTCGAAGGCGAGCATGGTCTTGCCGCCCTGCTCGACGAAGCCGCAATCGATGTAGGCGTCGAGGACCCGCGGGTCCCAGCGCGCGAAGGCATGTTTGGCCGCGAAATGCGCACGCACCGCGTCGCGCGACGGCCACTCCTGGCGCCGCAGTTTCGACACCCGCCCCGGCGAGCCGCGCGCCATCAGCCTGGTGGCCTTGAGCACCCGCACGCTGTGCGCGCGCCAGCCGGTGATCAAAGGCGAGTCGAGCAGCACCAGGCCGCTGCTGAGCTCGGGCCGCTTGCAGGCCACGAGCAGGCTGAGCAGCCCGCCGAGCGAATGGCCGACCAGCAGCGCGGGCCCGTTCACCTGCTCTTCGATGAACTGGCTGAGTTGGTCGCGCAGGTGCGGCCAGTTGCTGCTCACCGGGTAGGCCGGGTCGTGCCCGAACTTCTCCAGCGCATGCACCTTGTGGCCGGCTTGGCGCCAGGCGTCGAAGAGCACGCGGTAGGTTTCTGCGGGAAAGCTGTTGCCATGCGAGAAAACGATCGGCAGCGGTACCTTCTTCGCGCGCTTGTTCATGCCCGCTCCTTGCCGCTCGCGCTCAAGACCTTCAGCCGGTAGATCGCGTCCAGCGCTTCGCGCGGGGTCAGCGTGTCGGGGTCCAGGTCGGCGAGCGCATCCTGCAGTAGAGAAGGTTCGGGCGTGGCCACGGCCGCCGGTGCCGCGCTCGCGAACAGGTCGGTCTGCGCGTTGTTCGCCAGTTGTTGAGCCTCCAGCGCTTCGAGCGTGGCGCGCGCCTGGCGGGTCACGTTCGGCGGCATGCCGGCCAGCCGCGCCACCTGCACGCCATAACTTTTGCTCGCCGGGCCGGGCTGGATTTCGTGCAGGAACACGATGTCGTGGGCTCCGTTCTTGCCCGCGGATTCCACCGCACTCACATGCATGTTGAGCGCGCCCGCGTGCTTCTCCGGAAAGCTGGTGAGCTCGAAATAATGGGTGGCGAAAAGGGTGAAAGCGCGGCAGCGTTCATGCAGGTGGGTGGCGATCGCGCCGGCGAGCGCGAGGCCGTCGAAGGTGGAGGTGCCGCGGCCGATCTCGTCCATCAACACCAGCGACTGCTCGCTCGCCGCATGCAGGATCGCCGAGGCCTCGGTCATCTCGACCATGAAGGTGGACTGCGCGTTGGCCAGGTCGTCGGCCGCGCCGATGCGGGTGTGGATCGCGTCGATCGGCCCAAGCCGGCAGGCCTGCGCCGGCACATAGGAGCCGATCGAGGCGAGCAGCACGATCAGCGCCACCTGGCGCATGTAGGTGCTCTTGCCGCCCATGTTCGGGCCGGTGATCACCAGCATGCGGGTCTTGGCATCCAGCCGCGTGTGGTTGGCGATGAAAGCGCCGGCACCGGTTTCGGCCAGACGCGCTTCCACGACAGGGTGGCGGCCGCCTTCGATGTCGATGCAGGGGTGGTTGACAAACTCCGGGCGGCACCAGCCGAGCGTGGCCGCACGTTCGGCAAGTGCGGCGAGCGCGTCGAGCGTGCCCAGCGCGCGCCCCAGCTCACCGAGCGCGGCAAGATGAACTTGCAAGGCGTCGAGCAATTCGTCGAAGAGGAACTTCTCGCGCGCCAATGCGCGGTCCTGTGCCGAGAGCGCCTTGTCCTCGAAGGTCTTCAGCTCGGGCGTGATGTAGCGCTCGGCGTTTTTCAAGGTCTGGCGCCGCTGGTAGTCCGCCGGCACCCGGTCCAGGCCCGAAGCGGTGACTTCGATATAAAAGCCGTGCACCTTGTTGAACTGCACCCGCAGGTTGCCGATGCCGGTGCGGGCCCGTTCGCGCGCTTCGAGGTCGACCAGGAAGGCGTCGCAGTGGGTCGCGATCGCACGCAGCTCGTCGAGCTCGGCGTCGTGGCCGGGGGCGATCACGCCACCGTCGCGCAGCAGCACCGCGGGCTCCTCGGCAATGGTGGCGCGCAGGCGCTCGGCGATCTGCGGGTCGGGTTGCAGCGCGGCGCGCAGCTCGCGGATGGCGGTCGCGCTGTCTTGTGTGAGTCCGCGCGCGTGTTCGCGTGTGGGTTCGCGCGCGGCTTCGCCTGCCGTGCCGCCAGCGGCTTCAGGCAGCGCGGCCCGCAGCGCCGGCAACGCATCCAGCGTGTGGCGCAGCCCGGCCAGTTCGCGCGGGCGCACCTGGCGCAGCGCAATGCGCGAGGTGATGCGCTCCACGTCGCTGACCTCGCGCAGCGCGTGGCGCAGCGGCTCGGGTCCCTCGGCGATCAGCTGCTCGATGATCTGATGCCGGCGCGTGGCTTCGCTGCGCTCGCGCCGCGGGTGTGCCACCCAGCGCCGCAGCGCGCGGCTGCCCATGCCGGTCTTGCACGAGTCGATCAGGGACAGCAGCGTCGGCGCCGCCTCGCCGCGCAGCGTCTGCGTGAGCTCCAGGTTGCGGTGCGTGCTCGGCGGCAGCTCGAGCAATTCGTTGCCACGTTCCACCGACAGCGTTTGCACATGCGCCAGCGCCTGGCTCTGCGTGGCCTGCGCAAAGCTGAGCAGCGCGGCGGCAGCGGCGTGGGCGACGGGCAAGTCCTGCGCATTGAAGCCGGCCAGCGTGGCCACCCGCAGTTGCTCGCACAGCTTGCGCGCGCCGAGGGCCGAGTCGAACTGCCAGGCCGCTCGCGGCGTGACCGCGGCGCGGCCGAGGTTGAGCGCGGCGGGCAGGTCCTCGCGCTGGGCCACCAGGATCTCGGCCGCGTCCAGGCGCGCCAGCCAGGCCGGCAATTCGCGCCCGCCACATTCGCTCAAACCGAGGCGGCCGCTGGCCAGGCCGAGCCAGGCCAGGCCCCAGGTCGGCCCTTTCTTCGCCAACGCGAGCAGCAAGGCGTCGGCACGTTCGTCGAGCAGTTCGCTGTCGGTGACGGTGCCGGGTGTCACCACCCGCATCACCTTGCGTTCGACCGGACCTTTCGCTGTGGCCACGTCGCCCACCTGCTCGGCGATCGCCACCGGCTCGCCGAGGCGGATCAGTTTGGCCAGGTTGGCCTCGTGCGATGGGGCGGGCACGGCGGCCATCACCACCGGCTCACCCGCGCTTGCGCCGCGGCTGGTGAGCGTGATGTCGAGCAGCTTGTGCGCGCGCCGTGCGTCGTCGAAAAACAGCTCGTAGAAATCGCCCATGCGGTAGAACACCAGCGTGTCCGGAAACTCCGCCTTGATGCGCAGGTACTGCTGCATCATTGGAGAATGGCGAGAGAGGTCGCCCTTCAGGAGCTCGGCGGTGGAGGTAGGTTCGCTCATGGAGCCGGGCATCTTAGGGGAGGGGTACGGGGCACCCAGCGGGCGAAGGCAGCACCAGTGGAAAAGTCACTCC
>JANNGZ010000339.1:0-11516 GCA_031404155.1 Burkholderiales bacterium | reverse complement strand
TACGTGGCCTGGCTGATGTTCTTCGGGTACCGAGGCTGATGCGATGAAAGTCCTCGTCATCGGCAACGGCGGCCGCGAGCACGCGCTGGCCTGGAAGCTCGCGCAAAGCCCGAAGGTGCAGCTGGTGTACGTGGCGCCGGGTAACGGCGGCACCGCCACCGAACGCAACCTGCGCAACTTGCCGGTCACCGACCTGGACGCGCTGGCCGAGTTCGTGGTGGCCGAGAAAATCGCGCTCACCGTGGTTGGCCCCGAGGCGCCGCTGGCCGCGGGTGTGGTCGACTTGTTCCGCTCCAGGGGCCTGCGCATCTTCGGCCCGAGCAAGGCGGCGGCGCAGCTTGAAAGCTCCAAGGCCTTCGCCAAGGATTTCATGCAGCGCCACAACATCCCCACCGCGCGTTACGCCACCTTCGGCGACGCGGCGGCGGCGCATGCCTACGTGGACGCTGAAGTGGGAGCGAGCGGCGCGCCGATCGTGGTCAAGGCCGACGGCCTCGCCGCGGGCAAGGGTGTGGTGGTGGCGATGTCGCCCGCCGAGGCCCATGTCGCCATCGACGACATGCTCTCCATTAACAGCATGGGCGTGCTGCACAACGAAGGTGGCGCGCGCGTGGTGGTCGAGGAGTTCATGGCCGGCGAAGAGGCCAGCTTCATCGTCGCCTGCGACGGTGTGAACGTGACTCCGTTGGCCACCAGCCAGGACCACAAGCGCATCGGCGACGGCGACACCGGCCCCAACACCGGCGGCATGGGCGCCTACTCACCGGCGCCGGTGGTCACGCCGAATGTCTACGCCCGGGTGATGCACGAAATCATCGGTCCCACGGTGGCCGGCATGGCGCGCGACGGCAGGCCCTTCACCGGTTTCCTCTACGCCGGCCTGATGATCGACGCCCAGGGTGAGCCGCGCACCGTGGAGTTCAATGTGCGCTTGGGCGACCCCGAAGCGCAGGTGCTGCTGATGCGCCTGAAGAGCGACCTCTTCGACCTGCTGATGCGCGCCACCGACGGCAAGCTCGACCAGGTCGAGCTGCAATGGGATCGCCATTTCGCGCTTGGTGTGGTGATGGCCGCCGCCGGCTACCCGGCACGCCCGCAGCGCGGCGATCCGATCGCCGGCGTGCCCAAACCCAGCGACGACATGCATGTCTTCCATGCCGGCACGCACCTGGCAAAAAACGGCGCGCTGGTCACCAACGGCGGGCGCGTGTTGTGTGTCACCGCGCTCGGCGAAACCGCGCGCGCGGCGCAACACCGCGCCTACGAAGCGCTCGGGCCGATCACCTTCGAGGGTGCGCAGTGGCGCAACGACATCGGCCACCGGGCGGTCAAGGGGCGGTATTGAACACCCCCCCGAGGCCGCCGCTTCGCGGCGTCCGCCCAGCACCGGAGGCGCTGGGCCTTCGGGCTGTCCGAGTCCGCGCAGGCGGACTTGAAGCCGCGGCCCTCAGTCCCCCGAGGGGGGATGGGTAAAGTGGCAAAGCCACATTCACTCATGAGCGCCCCAAGGCCGGCCGAATCCGGCCGTCCCCCGCGGGGATCAAGGAAAGTGGCAGAGCCACATTTCCTTGAGAGCGCCCCCAGGCCGACGACTACGTCGTCCGCCCCCCGAGGGGGTATGAGCAAAGTGGCAGAGCCACATTTCCTAGAGAGCGCCCCCAGGCCGACGACTACGTCGTCCGCCCCCCGAGGGGGTATGAGCAAAGTGGCAGAGCCACAGTTGCTCATGAGCGCCCGGCCGAACCTCTCCACCGCCGAGGGCCTGCTGCCCGCGGCTTGCACCAACACGGCGTTGCAGGGCCCGACGCTGCTGGCCGAGCGCCCGGTGCAGCTTCGTGGCAGCCGTGTCGCACGTGCGCTGCTTGGCTTGGCCGGCTGGCGCGTCGAGTTCAACGGCCTCGCGGCGCGCCAGGGGGTGCTGGTGGTGTATCCGCACACCTCGAACTGGGACTTTCCGGTGGGCGTCCTCGCCAAATGGGCGATCGGCGTGCCGGTGACGATCTGGGGCAAGGACACGCTGTTCGGCGCTTGGCTGCGCTGGCTCGGCGGCGTGCCGGTGAACCGGCATTCGCCCCGCGGCATCGTCGGCGACATGGTGCAACGCGTCGGCCAAGCCCGCGACCACGACGAGTTCATGTGGCTCGCGCTCGCGCCGGAGGGCACCCGCGCGCTGTCGCACGGCTGGCGCAGCGGCTTCTACCAGGTGGCGCTGGGCGCGGGTGTGCCGCTGGGGCTGGCCGCACTGGACTTCAAGCGCCGCCGCGTCGTGTTCAACACCTTCCTGCGGCTCAGCGGCAATGCCACCGCCGACATGGCCGAGATTGCGCGCCGGCTCGGCGGCATGCAGGGCTGCCGCCCGGCATGGGCCGCACCGATTCGCTTGTTGTGAATCGAACCGGGTCGTGGTCGATTCAAACCGGGTTTTGACATGACAACCCCCGCTTGTCGCTTCGCGCCTGCGCTGCCCCCGAGGGGGCGAAGCCCGTCTTGGGGCGGCCCGGCGCCGGGTGACATGACAACCCCCACGCTTGTCGCTTCGCGCCTGCGCTGCCCCCGAGGGGGGCGCAGCCCGCCTTGGGGCGGCCCGGCGCCGGGTGACATGACAACCCCCACGCTTGTCGCTTCGCGCCTGCGCTGCCCCCGAGGGGGCGCTGCCCGCCTTGGGGCGGCCCGGCGCCGGGCTGAGCCACCGACATGACTTCGCCAGTCACCAACACAACGCCGAGCGCAACACAACGTGTTCGCGAGTACCTGCTCGGCCTGCAATCACGCATCGTCGACACGATGCAGGCCGAGGACGGCCACAACTTCATCAGCGACGGCTGGGCCCGCGCCCCCGGAGAAGCGCTGCAGGGCGACGGCCTCACGCGCCTGCTTGAAGGCGGCCCGCTGCTCGAACGCGGTGGCTGCGGCTTCAGCCATGTCAAAGGCCCGGCGCTGCCGCCCTCGGCCACGCAGCATCGGCCGGAGCTGGCTGGCGCGCCCTTCGAGGCGATGGGCGTGTCGCTCGTGTTCCACCCGCGCAACCCCTATGTGCCCACGGTGCACATGAACGTGCGCATGCTCGCAGCACTGCCGGTCGGAGCGAATGACGCAGCGCCGGTGACCTGGTTCGGCGGCGGCATGGACCTGACGCCGTATTACGGCTTTGAGGAAGACGCGGTGCATTTCCACCGCAGTTGCCGCGACGCCTTGGCACCGTTTGGCGACGACAAGTACCCGCGCTTCAAGAAATGGTGCGACGAATATTTTTTCTTGAAGCACCGCAAGGAGCCGCGCGGCATCGGCGGCGTGTTCTTCGACGATTTCAATGAGCTCGGCTTCGAGCAGAGCTTTGCGCTGATGCGCTCGCTGGGTGACGCGTTCCTCGGTGCCTACCTGCCGATCGTGCAGCGCCGCCGCGAGACGCCGTATGGCGAACGCGAACGCGATTTCCAGGCCTACCGGCGTGGCCGCTATGTCGAGTTCAACCTGGTCTGGGACCGCGGCACGCTGTTCGGCTTGCAGTCGGGCGGGCGCACCGAAAGCATCCTGATGTCGATGCCGCCGGTGGTGAAATGGCGCTACGACTGGAAGCCCGATGCCGGCTCACCCGAAGCCGCGCTGAGCACGGACTTTTTGCGCCCGCGCGACTGGGTTTGAACCCGGAACGCGTGACCAAGACTTCGAGGAGAAACCAAGATGCGAGCAGCCTTCTATGAAGCCACCGGCCCGGCACGTGAGGTGCTGCGCGTGGGCGAACTGCCCGACCCGGTGCCGGGTGCGGGCGAAGTGCGGGTGCGCCTGCAATGGTCGGGCGTGAACCCGTCGGACGTGAAGAGCCGCGCCGGCCTGCGCAGCAAGGTGCTGGCGTTCCCGCGCATCGTGCCGCACAGCGACGGCATGGGCGTGGTCGATGCGGTGGGTGCGGGCGTGGATGCCGCGCGCATCGGCCAGCGGGTTTGGGTCTGGAACGGTGCCTGGGGCCGCGCATGCGGCACCGCGGCGGAGCTGATCACGCTGCCTTGCGCGCAAGCGGTGCGGTTGCCGGACGATATCGACGGCGCCGCAGCCGCGTGTTTCGGCATCCCGGCGCTGACCGCGCTGCATGCGGTGCTCACCGCCGGTGGCGTGCGTGGACAGAGCGTGCTCGTTGCGGGCGGCGCGGGCGCGGTGGGCCACTACGCGATCCAGTTCGCGCGATTGCACGGTGCCAAGCAGATCATCACCACGGTGAGCAGCGAGGCCAAGGCCGCGCACGCGCGCGCCGCGGGCGCCGATGTGTACATCGACTACAAACGCGAGAACGTCGTCGAGCGTGTGCGTGAGTCGACCGCCGGCGAGGGTGTAGACCGCGTGATCGAGGTCGACATGGCGGCCAACGGCGCGCTCAACCCCGAGTTGCTCAAACCCGAGGGCTTGTGCGTGGCCTATGGCAGCGGCGGCGCGATGACGCTGCCTTTCTTCCCCTACATCGCCAAGAACCTGCGGCTGCACTTCTTCATCGTCTACAACCTGAGCGCGGCCGACCGCGAACGGGCTCTGGCCGAGATGGCCGCTGCGCAGGGCGCGCTGAAACACAGCGTTGCGCTGCGCCTGCCGCTCGCGCGCATCGCCGAGGCGCATGAGGCGGTGGAGCAGGCCGGCGTGTTGGGCAATGTGGTGATCTCGCTCGGATGAGCACGCCGGGCCGCCCCAAGTGCGAATGCTCCCGCTCGGCGGGACGACGCGCAGCGTCTAGGGTGCCCCAATGAGCGCAGCCCGCGGCGCGCACCGCATCGGCCTGTTTGGCGGCACCTTCGACCCGCCGCACCACGCACACCTGGCGCTGGCCCGGCTTGCGCTCAACGAACTCAAGCTCGACGAACTGCGCTGGGTGCCCTCGGGCCAACCCTGGCAGAAGCAGCGTGTCGTCACCGCGGCCGCGCAGCGCGAGGCGATGGTGCGGTTGGCGATCGCCGCGGAGCCCGATCCGCGCTTCAGGCTCGAACGCTGCGAGCTCGAACGTCGCGGCCCGAGCTACACCCTGGACACGGTGCGCGGGCTGCAAGCCGCCGAGCCGGCCGCCACCTGGTTCCTGCTGATCGGCGCCGACCAGTACGCCAGCCTGCACACCTGGCGCGACTGGCGCGAGCTGCTCGCGCTGGTCACCCTGGCGGTGGCGCAGCGCCCGGGTGTGCTGGCACAACCCGACGCAGCAGTGCTGGAGTTCCCGCACCGCGCGGTGCCGTTGCCGATGATGGACATCTCGTCCACCGACATTCGCGCCAAGGTCGCGCGCGGTGAACCCGTTGCCGAACTGGTGCCCGCCGAAGTGGCGCGTTATATTGACCAGCACGCGCTCTACCGCGCGTTACCCAGGAGCTGAATGGACATCCGCAAGCTGCAGCGCGCCATCGTCGATGGCCTCGAGGACGTGAAGGCCCACGACATCGTGGTGCTCAACACCGAACACCTCTCACCCCTGTTCGAGCGCGTGATCATCGCCTCGGGCACCAGCAACCGGCAGACCCGGGCCCTGGCCTCCAGCGTACGCGACGCGGTCAAGCAGCGCGGCTTGCCCGTGCTGGCCACCGAGGGCGCCGCCAACGGCGAGTGGATCGTGGTCGATTGCGGCGCGGCGGTGGCGCACATCATGCAGCCGGCAATCCGCGAGTACTACCACCTCGAAGAGATCTGGGGCGGCAAGCCGGTGAAGATGAAGTTGGACGGCGAAGCCAAGGGCTTGCCGAAGGCCGCGCCGGTGGACGACGACGACGCGCCGGCACGCCCGGCGGGGGCTTCGAAACGCCCAGCGAGAACGGCCGCGAAAAAACCGGCGAAGAAACCTGCGAAGAAGCCGGCGAAGATCTTGGGTGCGGCGAGCCGGGCGGCCTTGTCCACAGCACCCGCAGCGGCGAAGAAACCCGCGGCCAAGGCGGCCGCGCCGAAGCGGGCTGCGGCGACATCGTCCAGCGCAAAAGCGGCCGCCGCAAAGCGCGCCGCGCCGGCAAAGCCGCGGGTCACCCGCACCGAGGGTGTGAAGGGGGCGGCGGGTACGGTGCTGGTGCACACGGCGTCGCGCAACACACGCACCGCCAAGGCCGCTGCCAAATCGCCCGCGAAGTCGCCCGCCAGAGCGCCGGCCAAGGCCGCACCGGCGAACGCTTTGGCCAAGCGCCCCCGCCGCAGCTGACGCCCGCGTGCGGCTGATCGTCCTTGCCATCGGCCAGCGCCAGCCAGGCTGGGCCGAGACCGCCTACGACGACTTTGCGAAGCGCTTTCCGCCTGAGCTCAAGCTCGAGCTCCAGGCCCTGAAGGCCGAGCCGCGGACGCTGAGCAAAACAGCCGATGCGCTGATGGCCGCCGAGGCACAGCGCATCGAGGCCGCACTCGACAAGGGCAGCAAGGGCGGAACCGGCGTGCGCCGTGTCGTGCTCGACGAACACGGCACCCGGCTCACCACCGCGCAATTCGCCGAGCGCCTGCGCTTCTGGCTCGGCGACGGCCGCGACGTGGCCTTCGTCATCGGTGGCCCCGATGGCCTGGCGCCGGCGGTCAAGGCCAGCGCCGACGAAACCCTGCGCCTGTCGGACCTGACCCTGCCGCACGCCTTCGTGCGGGTGCTGCTGGCCGAGGCGCTGTACCGCGCCTGGTCGGTGACCGCGGGGCACCCTTACCACCGCGAATGAGTTCGGCGCACACCCCCGACCCATGCCCGCCTTCATCTACCTTGCCTCGCAAAGCCCGCGCCGGCGCCAGCTGCTCGAGCAGATCGGCGTGCGCTTCGAGCTGCTCCTGCCGGGCAGCGACGAGGACGCTGAAGCGCTGGAGGCGGTGTTGCCCGGCGAGGCGCCCGAGGCCTATGTGGAACGTGTCACACGGGCCAAGCTCGACGCGGCGCGAGATCGTTGGAAGCGCCGCGGCCTGGCGCCCGCACCGATCCTCGCGGCCGACACCACGGTGGCCATCGGCCGCTCGATGCTCGGCAAGCCGGCCGACGCGCAGGAGGCGCACGACATGCTGGCGCGCCTGTCGGGCCGCACCCACCGCGTCATCAGCGGCGTGGCGGTGGCGGCGAGCGCGGCGCCACGTGCCCGTGTGCTGAGCGCACTCAACATCACACGGGTTCGCTTTCGCGCAGTCAGCGCTGCGGAAATCGCCGCCTACGTGCAAAGCGGCGAGCCGATGGGCAAGGCCGGCGCCTACGCGATCCAGAGCGCGGCCTCCGCCTGGGTCGAGCGCATCGAAGGCAGCTACAGCGGCGTGATGGGCCTGCCGCTGTTCGAGACCAGCCAACTGATTGCGCAGGTGCGGGCGCGGGTGCACGAGCCACGAGGCTGATGCGCGTGCTGATGAAACCTCGACCCACCGCGCATCCGCGGCTCGCCCGCCGCGCAAGGCGCCCCGCCCCTCAGCCACTACCATCCCCCGCATGCAAGACATCCTGATCAACTGGGCGCCGCAGGAAACGCGGGTGGCTGTCGTCGAGAACGGTGCGGTGCAGGAACTGCACATCGAGCGGGCGCTCGAACGCGGCTTGGTCGGCAACGTCTACCTCGGCAAGGTGGCGCGGGTGCTGCCGGGCATGCAAAGCGCGTTCATCGACATCGGCCTGGAGCGCGCCGCGTTCCTGCATGTGGCCGACCTGCATGGCCCCAACGGCTACGCGCCGCGCAGCGAGGGCAACCACACGCTTCAGGTGCCGATCGAAAAGCAGGTCTTCGAGGGCCAGACGCTCACCGTGCAGGTGGTGAAGGACCCGATCGGCAGCAAGGGCGCGCGCCTGAGCACGCAGGTGAGCATTGCCGGGCGCATGCTGGTGTACCTGCCGCAGGACAACCATATCGGCATCTCGCAAAAGATCGGCTCGCAGGAATTGCGCGAGCAACTGCGCCAGCGCATGCATGCGCTGGCCGGCAACCCGGAGGAGGGCGGCGGCGGCTTCATCCTGCGCACCAACGCCGAAGAGGCCAGCGACACCGAACTCGCCGACGACATCGCCTACCTGCGCAAGGCCTGGACCACGATCCGCGAACGCAGCTTCGCGTCGCCCCCCGGCGCGCTGCTGCACCAGGACCTGACCCTTGCCGAGCGGGTGCTGCGCGACCTCACCAACGACCAGACGCAGGCGGTGCGCATCGACTCGCGGCTGCAGTTCGAACACCTGCAAGCCTTCGGCGCCGCCTTCACGCCCGCCGCGCTGCGCAAGCTGGAGCATTACAGCGGCGAGCGGCCGATCTTCGACCTGCTCAACATCGACGAAGAAATTGCGCGTGCGCTGGCGCGGCGGGTCGACCTCAAAAGCGGCGGCTACCTGATCGTCGACCAGACCGAAGCGCTGACCACGGTGGACGTGAACACCGGCGGCTTCGTGGGTGCGCGCAACTTCGACGACACCATCTTCAAGACCAACCTCGAAGCCGCGGGCGCCATCGCGCGCCAGCTGCGCCTGCGCAACCTGGGCGGCATCGTTATCGTCGACTTCATCGACATGGTGCGCGAGGAACACCAAGCCGCGGTGCTCGCCGAGTTCCGCAAGCAACTCGCCCGCGACCGCACCCGCACCACGGTGAGCGGCTTCTCGCAGCTCGGCCTGGTGGAGATGACCCGCAAGCGCACCCGCGAAAGCCTGGCCCACATGCTGTGCGAACCCTGCCCCACCTGCGAGGGAAGAGGCCAGGTGAAAACCGCGCGCAGCGTTTGCTACGACATCCTGCGCGAAATCATGCGCGAAGCGCGCCAGTTCGACCCCAAGGAGTTCCGCGTCGTGGCCAGCGCCGCGGTGGTGGAGATGCTGCTCGACGAAGAGAGCGTGCACCTCGCGGGCCTGAGCGAATTCATCGGCAAACCGATCTCGCTGGCGACCGAGCCGGGGTTGAAGGCGGAGCAATACGACATTGTTCTGCTGTAGGGTTTCACGGCGTCTCACCGCATCCCACTTGCCACCCGCAAACCCGCATGAAATAAGGAGTTTTCGGGTTTCGGTGGTTCGCACGCAACCCGAGGTTCCACGTTCACTTCACTCCCACCTCGGCGTCCTGGCTCAACCAAGTCGAGCGCTGGTCCGCCACGCTGACGCAGAACAACATACGACGCGGCACTCATCGATCGGCGCGGCAACCGGAACAAGCAATCCGGCAATACCTCGACCTGCACAACGCGCATCCAAAGCCCTTCGTGTGGTCCAAGTCCGCAGATGACATCCTCGCAAGCGTCGAGCGGTTTTGTCTGCGAACTTCCAACTCACGACACTAGCGTGTCATCCAGCGCCGCGCCGCGAAGCTCAGCGCGTCCACCAAGGCGACGAGCAACAACATCGCGCCGATGATGGTGCAGGTCTTGCCCATGTGGAACAAGCCCATGTGGAAGGCGAGCAGTTGGCCCAGACCGCCGGCACCCACGACGCCGAGCACCGCCGCGGCGCGGATGTTGTTTTCCCAGCGGTACAGGGTGTAGCTCATCAACTGCGGCAGCACCTGCGGCAGCGTGGCGTAGAGGAACGCGCGCAACCGCCCGACGCCTTGTGCGCGCAGCGCGAAGGCCGGGCCGGGCGGTGCGTTTTCCACCGCTTCGGCAAACAGGCGGCCGAGCACGCCGGTGGTGTGGAAGGCCAGCGCCAGCGTGCCGGCAAAGGGGCCGAGCCCGGCGGAGATGAGCAGCAGCGCGGCCCACACCAGCTCGGGGATCGAGCGCAGCACATTGAGTACGAAGCGGGTCGGCGCGCGAGCGAACGCGCGGTCGCCTTCGTGCGTGCGGCTCGCGGGCAGTGCGAGCATGACGCCGGCGACCGCCGCGAGCAGCGTGCCCAGCGCGCTCATCGCCAGCGTTTCGGCGGCACCCACCAGCACCTTGTTCAGGAACGCTCGGGAGAGGTCCGGCGGAAAGAACTCACCAACGAAGCGCCCCATGCTGGCCGCGGCCTCGGCGGAGAAAAACGCGCGCCATTGCAGGTCCAGGCTCCAGAAACTCGCGCCGATCAGCAGCAACAGCCCGGCGCTGAACCAGCATGCGGTGCAGCGGGCGTTGAACAGGCGCGGCGGCAGGCGGTAGGGCACGTTGGCCGAACGATTTCGATCGGTCGTGTTCATCGACACATCACCCGAGCGCACGGCGCAGGTATGAACTCGCGCGGTCGGCAAGCCAGACCAGCGCGATGAACACCATCAACATCGTGGCCACTTCGCCGCCGTTGAACATCTTCATCGAGTTGTCGAGCTGCTGGCCGAGGCCACCGGCGCCGACGAAGCCGAGCACCACCGACGAGCGGATCGCACATTCCCAACGGTACACGGTGTAGCTGGTCAGTTCGGCCGCGTTCTGCGGCAGCAGGCCGTAGAAGAACGCCTGCAAGCGGCCCGAGCCGTTTTGCAGCAGGGTGGTGGTGGCATGCGTTTCCCCACTCTCCAGGATTTCGGCATAGACCTTGCCGAGCATGCCGCCGTAGGTGAGCGCGATGGCGAGCACACCGGCGGTGGGCCCGAGGCCGACCACCCGCACGAAGACCAGCGCCCAAACGAGTTCGGGCACCGAACGCAGCACGATCAGCAGCCAGCGGGTGGCCTGGCGCACCACACGCGGCAAGGCCGCCATGCGCCCGGAGAGCGACGAGATCGACAGCACGCGGGTGGTGATCAGCGTCAGCGGCACCGCGAGCAGCAGCGCCAGCGTGATGCCCGCGGTGGCAATCGCCACGGTGCGCCAGGTTTCGTGCGCCACCAGCAGCAGGAATTCGGCGCCGAGCGCGGGCGGATAGAAGCTGGTGAGGAAACGCGTGGTGGGCCCGAGGTTGCTGGCGTCCCAGAGCACCCAGGGCCTGAACTCGGTGGCGACGAACATCGGCCACAGCAGCACCAGGCCCAGGCTGGCCCAGAACACACGCGGCAGCCACGCCGGGTCGCGCAGCGGCGGCTCGACCCGGGCAAGGGCCACGGTGTTCATTGCCTGCATTCGGTCAGGGCTGGTGGTTGGTCGGGCTTGAAGCAAGCGCCGCCGGTCAGCGGCAGTGCATCACGGCCGGCTGCGGCCGGGGCGGCGAAGCACTCGAATCTTCTTCGCTGTTTACGGGTACTCCGCCGAGCACACCCTCGGCTTCGTTGGCATACAGCTCGGTGAGCATCTCGCGCGTGACCTGCGCGGCCGGCAGGTCGAACGCGAGCGCACCGTCGCGCAGGCCGACGATGCGCGGATAGTGCGCCAGTGCCGCATCCACCTGGTGCAGCGTGGTGACGAGCGTGACGCCGCGTTCGCGGGCGCCGGCGGTCAACGCGTTCAGCGCCTGCTGCGCACGCGTCGGGTCGAGCGAGGACAGCGGCTCGTCCACCAGCCAAAGACGCGCTGGCGCCAGCAGCGCGCGCGCCAGGCCGACACGCTGGCGTTCGCCACCCGAGAGGCGGTCGACGCGCTCGAACAGTTTCTCGGCGAGGTCGAATCGCTCCAGCGCGTTGAAGGCCGCCGGAATGTCGCTCGGGTAGGCCAGCGAGCGCAGGCTGGCTGACAGCGACTGCGCCGGCAGGCGGCCGGCCAGCACGGCCGTCACCACCCGCTGGCGCGGCGGC
>JANNGZ010000338.1:0-10872 GCA_031404155.1 Burkholderiales bacterium | reverse complement strand
GCTCGGGCATGTCCCGGCCCGGATTTGCAGGGCCGGCGTTGACGAGGCCAGGCGGGGCGTTCATGTGGAGAGATGAACCGGTGGCAAAAAAATGGCGCGGACCGATGCCGCGCCAGGATCTGATTCGGCGCGCCTAGACGCTAGACGCGGAACGATTCGCCGCAGCCGCAGCGGTCTTTCTCGCGCGGGTTGTGGAACTTGAAGCCTTCGTTCAGGCCTTCGCGAACGAAGTCGAGTTCGGTGCCGTCGATGTAGGGCAGGCTCTTCGGGTCGATCAGCACCTTCACGCCATGGCCCTCGAACACATGGTCCTCGGGCGCCACGTCGTCGGCGTATTCGAGCTTGTAGGCCAGGCCTGAACAGCCGGTGGTCTTGACGCCCAGGCGCACGCCGACGCCTTTGCCGCGCCGGCTGATGTAGCGGGACACATGGCGTGCCGCGGCTTCGGTGAGAGTGACGGCCATGAAAGGATCAGTGCTCCGTGTGGGCGGTCGCGCCGTGCTTGGCCTTGTAGTCTTCCACCGCGGCCTTGATCGCGTCCTCGGCCAGGATCGAGCAGTGGATTTTCACCGGCGGCAGCGCGAGTTCCTCGGCGATGTTGGTGTTCTTGATCGTCAGCGCCTGGTCGAGCGACTTGCCCTTGACCCACTCGGTCACCAGCGAGCTCGACGCGATCGCCGAGCCGCAGCCGTAGGTCTTGAACTTGGCGTCCTCGATCAGCCCGGTTTGCGGGTTGACCTTGATCTGCAATTTCATCACGTCGCCGCAGGCCGGCGCGCCGACCATGCCGGTGCCCACCGTGTCGTCGCCCTTTTCGAAGGAGCCGACGTTGCGCGGGTTTTCATAGTGGTCGATGACCTTGTCGCTGTATGCCATTTCGTTCTCCGATCTCAAAGCGTTCCGTTCGCGCCCGGGGCCGGCGCCGGCCCGCCCCAAGCGGCCCTGCACCCCCTCGGGGGGTGGCCGCGGTACCCCGCGGCCGGGGGTTTCATCAATGAGCAGCCCATTGAATGCTGCTGATGTCGATGCCGTCCTTGAACATCTCCCACAACGGCGAGAGTTCGCGCAGCTTGGCCACGCGGTCCTTCAACGTGCTGATCGCGTAGTCGATCTCTTCTTCGGTGGTGAAGCGGCCGATGGTCATGCGCAGGCTCGAGTGCGCAAGTTCGTCGCTGCGGCCGAGGGCGCGCAGCACATAGCTCGGCTCCAGGCTGGCCGAGGTGCAGGCCGATCCCGAACTCACCGCGATGCCCTTCACGCCCATGATCAGCGACTCGCCCTCGACGAAGTTGAAGCTGATGTTCAGGTTGTGCGGCACGCGCTTTTCGACGTGGCCGTTGATGAATACCTGCTCGATGTCCTTCAGCCCATTGATCAGCCGCGTTTGCAGCATGCGAATGCGCTCGCTCTCGACGCCCATCTCGGCACGCGCAATCCGGAAGGCCTCGCCCATGCCGACGCACTGGTGCGTGGGCAGCGTGCCCGAGCGCATGCCGCGTTCGTGCCCGCCGCCGTGCATCTGCGCTTCGATGCGCACCCGCGGCTTGCGCCGCACATACAGCGCGCCGATGCCCTTGGGCCCATAGGTCTTGTGCGAAGCCAGGCTGAGCAGGTCGACCGGCAGCTTGGCCATGTCGATCGCCACCTTGCCGGTGGCCTGTGCCGCGTCGACATGAAAAATGATGCCGCGCTCGCGGCAGATCGCGCCGATCGCCGGGATGTCCTGGATGACGCCGATCTCGTTGTTGACGAACATCACCGAGACCAGGATCGTGTCCGGGCGCAGCGCGGCCTTGAACTTCTCCAGGTCGAGCAGGCCGTCTTCCTGCACCTCCAGATAGGTCGCGTCGAAGCCCTGGCGCTCAAGTTCACGCACCGTGTCCAGCACCGCCTTGTGTTCGGTGCGGACGGTGACGATGTGCTTGCCGCGCGTCTTGTAGAACTGCGCCGCGCCCTTGATCGCGAGGTTGTTGCTCTCGGTCGCGCCCGAGGTCCAGACAATCTCTCGCGGGTCGGCGTTGATCAGTTCGGCCACCTGCACCCGCGCCTTCTCCACCGCCTCTTCTGCTTCCCAGCCCCAGGCGTGGCTGCGCGAGGCCGGGTTGCCGAAATGTTCGCGCAACCACGGGATCATGGCTTCGACGACCCGCGGGTCGCAGGGCGTGGTGGCGCCGTAGTCCATGTAGATCGGGAAGTGCGGGGTCAGGTCCATTTGAAAGCGGGGGCTGAACGCAGCGGGCTGCGGGGTGTGGAACCGGAACTACTTGATGAAGGAACCGCCGAGCGCGAAGACCGAGTTCGGCGCGGTGATCTTGATCGGCTTGACCACCGGCACGCTGGAGATCGCGCGCTTGACCGGTGTCTCCTCGATAGACACGCCCTTGGCCAGCTGCTCATCCACCAGCTTCTTCAGCGTGATCGAGTCCAGGAACTCGATCATCTTGGTGTTCAGGCCGGCCCACAGGTCGTGCGTCATGCAGCGGCCGGTGTCGTCGCCCATGCAGTTTTCCTTGCCGGCGCAGCCGGTGGCGTCGATCGGCTCGTCCACCGCGACAATGATGTCGGCCACGGTGATTTCGTCGGCTTTGCGGCCCAGCGAATAGCCGCCGCCGGGGCCGCGGGTGCTCTCGACCAACTCGTGCCGGCGCAACTTGCCGAAGAGCTGTTCGAGGTAGGACAGCGAGATCTGCTGGCGCTGGCTGATCGCGGCCAAGGCCACCGGGCCGTTCTGCGAACGCAGGCCCAGGTCGATCATTGCGGTGACGGCAAATCTGCCTTTGGTGGTGAGACGCATTGAAATACTCCTTCGACTCGATGGGTCTGGGCCGGGACGGCGGTGCTGGTGGCACCGGATCGGCAAGCCGCTTGTCTGTCTGCGACTTGGGGCTTGGTAAACCCTCGGGATAATCCGAGTGCTTTGGTCAAGTATAGCGGAAGCCGACTGATTTGGTCGGCATTGGGCCGACGAGTTCCCTTGGCGGCCGAGAGCAGACGGGGTCGTGCGCCACGCGCCAAAAGTGCCAACCCGTCAAAGAGCCGGCAGACGGATCGCCTGTCCGCGCAGGTCAACGCTCAAGCGGCCTGGGAGCCCGTGGCTCTGTGCAATCGCAAGCCGCATCCGCCGTGGCTGCGATAAGCTGAATCCATGTCCACAAGCAGCCTCGTCTCTGGCGCCGCCCGGCTACCCGAAATGGCCGACCTGGCCTTCGGCAACGCCATCGTGCAGGCAGCCAAGCGGCAGTTGCTTCTCGACGGCCGGCCCGCCAAGCTCGGTGCGCGGGCCTTCGACCTGCTGCAAGCCCTGATCGAGCGCCGTGACCATGTGGTGAGCAAAAACGAGTTGCTCGACCTCGTCTGGCCCGACGTGGTGGTGGAGGAAAACAACCTCCAGGTGCAGATTTCAAGTCTGCGCAAACTGCTCGGTCCCCAGGCCATCGCCACGATCCCGGGCCGCGGTTACCGCTTCACCGCAACCCCCTCGGGCGCACCCGAACCGACCGCGGCGACCGCCACGGCGCCAGCGCCCGCGCCCGCGCAGGAAAGAACAGCGTTGCCGCCGGGCAACCTGCCCGCCCAACTCACGCCCCTGCAAGGCCGCGAGCGCGAGCTTGCCGAGTTGCGCGGCGACCTTGAGAAGCACGCGCTGATCAGCGTCGTCGGCGCCGCGGGCATCGGCAAGACCGCGTTGGCGTTGGCGGTGGCGCACGCCCTGCGCGGCGAATTCGGCGATGGTGCCTGGCTGGTCGAGCTGGCCTCGGTCACCGACCCCGGCCAAGTGCCGCAGGCGGTGGCCCAGGCGCTGCACCTGAGCCTGGACGGCTCGACCCCGGCGCCAGGCGACCTGGTGGCCAAGCTGCGCCCGCAAACATTGCTGCTGGTGCTTGACAACTGCGAACACCTGGTCGACGCGGTGGCGGCCTTGGCCAAGACCGTGCTGGCGCAGGCACCCGGCGTGCGCATGCTGGTCACCAGCCAGTCGGTTTTGAATGTGTTCGAGGAACGGCGCTTCAAGCTCGAACCGCTGGCGGTGCCCGGCCCCGACGACGCTGCCGACGCGACCCGCTTCGGCGCCTTGCGCCTGTTCGAAACACGTGCCCGAGCGGCCGACCCGCGCTTCGCGTTGTCCGAGGCCAATGGCGAGGCCGTGGCCGACATTTGCCGGCAGCTCGACGGCGTGCCGCTGGCGATCGAACTCGCCGCCGCGCGGGTGCGGCTGCTCGGGGTGCAGGGCGTGCGCGAGCGGCTGGGCGAGCGCTTTCGGCTCCTCACCGGCGGCGCACGCAACGCGCTGCACCGCCACCAGACCTTGCACGCGGCGCTGGACTGGAGCCATGCCCTGCTCAGCACCGAAGAGCAAGCGGTACTGCGCCGGCTCAGCGTCTTCGTCGGTGGCTTCACGCTCGATCTGGCGCAGACGATGGCCTCCGACGCGGCGCTCGACGAATGGGCCGTGCTCGACGCCTTGAGCGCGCTGGTCGACAAATCCCTGGTGGCCGCCGACGCCGCCGAGCCGCCGCGCTACCGCTTGCTCGAAAGCACACGCGCCTACGCGCTGGAAAAACTCGCGCAGGCCGGCGAGATGGCTTGGGTGCGCGAGCGCCATGCCCGCGTGGTGCGGGACCTGTTCGTGCAGACCGAGGAAGCCCGCTTCGGCGAAGCGGGCCAGCTCGACATGAACACCTTCATGAAGCGCCTGGCGCCGGAGCTGGACAACCTGCGCAGCGCGCTGGACTGGGCGGCGGCGGCCCCCGACGAGCCCGAGCGCGGCGACATCGGTGTTGCGCTCGCGGCCGCCTCGGCCGAGGCGCTGCGAACCCTCGGCCTGTCGCACGAGGCGCTGCGCGCGATGCTGGTCTGGCAGTACCGCGTCGACCAGCGCTTGAGCCCCCAGCAGCAGGCGCTCTACTGGCACCGGCTCGCCACGCTCGGCCATTTCGGCCGCCTGCCCAAGGCCCGGCTGATCGACGCCGCGGCGCGCGCGCAGGCGATCTACCGCGAGACGGGTTCACGCCGGCGCCTCTACCGCAGCCTGTGCGGCGCGGCCTGGGCACTGAACATGACCAACCAGTTCGAAGAGGCCGAAGCCTTGATGCCCGAACTGCTCGCGCTCGAAGCGCCGGACTGGCCCGGCTTCCTGCGCAGCCAGCGGCTCAACGTGCACGCCGCCATCTGCATCAACCAGGACCAGCATGAACAGGGCCTGGCGCTGCTGACCGAACAACGGGCGCTGCTCGAGCAGGCGGTGGGGGAAGAGGCGCTGCTGCTCAACGGCCTGAACAACCTGTGCCTGGCGCTGGTCTCGTCGCAGCGCTACGAGGATGCGCTCGCGCTGGCGCTGGAGATCGTCCACCGCCGCGCCGAGGAGCTGGGCAACAAGCGGGGCGACAAACGCGGCGCGGGTGAAGCCTGGGCTCACGCCACCGCGTCACTCGTCTTCCTCGGCCGCAGCGCCGAGGCCGAGCAGGCGATGCACGACGCGATGAGCGCGTGGCAGCGCGACGGCCTGCTGTTCTATGTCTCCGGCCTGCTCGCGCTGCTGCTCGCAGAGCGGGGCCGCAGGTCCGACGCGGCGCGTGTCGACGGCGCCGCGCTGGCCTTCCTCCAGCGCAGCGGCGTGGCCGAGCACCGGCTGATGAAGCGGACGCGGGCGCGGCTGGAGCAGGTGTTCGCCACCGCTGCGGTCCCGCCCGAGGACCTGCAGCGTTGGCGGCGCGAAGGCGAGGCGCTGGACGAAGCCGCGCTGGCCGAGTTGTGCCTGCGCCGTGGGCCGGGCTGATCAGGCCCCCGCCGATGAGTCCTGGCATTGCGCTGCCGCGCGCTCCATGAAGAGCCGCGCACCCTGCTCTTTTGCCACCGCCAGCGCGGCAGCGAAGTCTGCCCGCGCCGCCGCGTGGTCGCCGCGCTGGCGCCGGATCGAGCCGCGCACGCGCAGGTACTCGGCGTGCAGCCAGACGAGCCCGCCTTCGAGCGTCGGCCGTGCGAATTCGAGCGAGGCTTCGCCTTCGTCGACCCGCCCGGCGCGCGCGCAGGCATCGGCGTGCAGGATGTACCAGACGTTCGAGTAAGAAGCGGTGGCGCGAATCTGCGCGATGCCGCTCCTGGCGAGCGCAAAGCCCTCATCCACGCGCCCGTGCCCCACCCGCGCCAGGCCCTCGAACAGCTCGGCGTGGCCGCGCCAGACCGGGCGCTCGTCCTCGCCGTGGGTCAGCGCGTAGAGCTCGCTCGCGTGGCCCGCCAGCGCTTCGTGGTCGCCGATCAGCGCGCTCGTGAAGCAGGCGCCGAAGACGAGCGCCTGGCACAGGTTGTGCGACCGGCCGTCCTCGCGCGCCACGGCGAGGCAGCGTTCGCGCCACTTTGCCGCCTCGTCGGCCTGGCCGTAAAAGGTCGACACCTCGGCCAACCCCACCAGCACCATCAGGTGGTGGTTCGACGGGCCGACGTAGGTCAGCGCCTGGGCGTGGCGTTCGGGCTCGTACAGCGCGAGGAAGGCGTGGTATTCGCCCAACGCCTCGGCAAAGCGGCCCGAGAACACGAAGGTGGTGCCGAGGAAGCGGTGCGCCCACAGCCGCTCGACCTCGGTGCCGCCGGCCGCCTCCTCGCGCATGCGCAGCGAGAGCTGGTGGCTCGTCTTCAGGTCGCCGCCGGGGCCGACCCACAGCCATTGCAACGCCAGCACCGCGACCAGGCTGACCTCGGAGCCGAGCCGCTCGGCCAGGCCGACGCAGGCGGCGATCTCGCGCTCGACCTCGACGCCCTGGAACCCGTCGGCGGCGATCAGCGGGCCGATCAGGCTCTTGCGCAGCTCGAACTCGCGCAGCGCGCGCTCGCGGCCCTCGGCGCGCTCGGCGGTGAGCTCGAGCGCGCGGCGGTAATGCGCCGCGGCCTCGCGGTACCCGCTGCGCTGGTTGGCGTCGTGGCCGGCGCGTTCCCACCACAGCGCGGCACGCGTGCCGTCGCCGCCTTCGCCATGGTGCAGCGCCACCATGTGCGGCAGCGCCTCGGCGACGGTGGCAAAGCGGGTCTCGAGCGTGTGCGCGACGTGCGCGTGCAGCCGCTGGCGTTCGGGCCGTACCAGCAGCTGGTACGCGGCCTCGCGCACCAGCATGTGGCGAAACGCGATCGCGGCGCCGAAGCGGCTGTAGCCGTGCACGAAGACGCCGGCGTCGAGCAGCTCGCGGATACCCTTGGCCACCGCGGCGCGATTCAGCGAGCTCGCGACTTCGCACACCGCGCCGAGCAGTTCCACCGGCATCTCGCGCCCGAGCACCGCGGCGATCAGCGCGAGCTCGCGCCCTTGCTCGAAGCGGTCCAGGCGCGCGAGCAGCGACTCGACCAGCGTCGACGGAATGCCTTGCGTGCCGTCGCCGGCCGCGCCGTCGCCCGGCGAGCGCTCGACGCAGGCGCGCGTGAGCTCCTCGGTGTACAGCGGCACGCCATCGGAGCGCGCGACGATCGCGGCCACGGTGGCCTCGCTCAGGCGGTGCGGCGCGGCCACGGCCTGCACGAGCGCTCGCGCCGACGCGGCGTCGAGCCGGTCGAGCGCGATGATCTCGCGCCGCACCTCGCCCACCCAGCCCGGCAGCGGGCCCGGGCGCATCGTCGCCACCACGAGCAAGGGCAGTTCGGCCAGGCGTTCGAACAGGCGGCCGAAAAGCTCGGCGCTCGACGGGTCGATCCACTGCAGGTCTTCGATCACCAGCAGCGGCACGCGGCGCGCCGCGGCGACGAGTTCGGCCGACAGCAGCTGCATCGTGCGCCGGCGCTGCTCCTGCGATCCCATCGCGTCGAACGCCGGACTCGCGTCGCGCTTGATGCGCAGCAGGTCCGCCAGCAGCACGAGCGACTGCGGCGCCACCGCGCCGCCGAACAGCGAGGCCAGCTTGCCGAGCGCGTCGCCCGGCGTGTCGGCGGCCTGGATGCCGGACGCACGCTCGAGGTAGTAGCGCACCGAGTGCAGCGGCGTCGAGACGTGGTAGGGAGAGCACTGGAACACGAGCCGCTGGTCGGCCGGCACATCGGCCGCCTCGACCATGTGGCCGACCAGGCGCGACTTGCCCAGGCCGCCTTCGCCGGTGACGACGACGAACTGGCCGCGCCCGGCGCGCGCCTCGGCCAGACGCTGCATCAGTCGCGCGGCCTCGTCGTCGCGGCCGACCAGCGCTTGGCGGCTGCCGGCACGCAGCGCGTCGAAGCGGCTCGCCAGTGGGCTCTCGCGGGTCACCTGCCACAGCGGCACGCGGTCGGCAAATCCCTTGAGCTCGAAGCGGCCGAGCTCGCGGCACTCGAACAGCCCGCCGATCAGCCGTCGCGTCTCGGCGCTCACCACCACTGTGTTCGGCTCGGCCACCGCCTGCGCGCGCGCAGCCAGGTTAGGCGCCTGCCCGACGGCGCTTGGCTCCGCGCCTTCGTCGTCGTCCGCGAGCGTGGCGCCGATCACCGTCATCCCGGTGGCGACGCCGATGCGCACCTGCGGCACGTGCTCGGCCAGCCCGGGCGGCGCCGGCAGCGACGGCAGGCCGTCGATGATCGCGAGCGCGGCACTGATCGCCTGCTCTGCATCGTGTTCGTGCGCGGTGGGGTAACCGAAGTACGCGAGCACGCCGTCGCCCAAGTACTGCGCGATCCAGCCGTCGTGCTCCTGCACCCGGCGCGCGAGCAGGTTGCGAAATGCATTCAGGTGGTCGCGCAGGTCTTCCGGGTCCAGGCGCGCCGACAGCGCGGTGGAGCCAACCAGGTCGCAGAACAGCACCGTGATCGGGCGCCGCTGCGCCGCGCCGCGCGCAGTGGCTGTCGGCGCTGTCGGTGGCCGTGGCGCCGGCAGCACCGGCAGCATCGGCAGCATCGGCAGCATCGGCAGCACCGGCGCCGATGGTGGTGGCGGGTTCAGCAGCGCGGCTGCGTCGAGCAGGCGACGCCGGTGGCCGACCGATGCGATGCCGATCTCGCGCAGGTCTTCGGCCGTCAGCTTGCCGAGCAGTTCGAGGTCGACATCGTTCTCGGCCAGGGCCTGGGCATAGGCTTCGAGCCCGAGCTCGGTGAGCCAGGCGAGCAGCTCCGATCCGCCGGCGCCGGAGGCCATGGCGTCAGCGCGCCGGCGGCGCGGCCTCGCGCATGATCGGCTGGTCGAGCCACTGCTGCAACCAGTCCGGCAGAATGATCACCGGCCCCGGCCCGCCGCCGCCGGCCATCAGCGGGCGCACCTGCTGCGCGAATCGGAAGCGCTCGTCGGGGTCGTACTTGACTTTCACCGCGTACAGCCCGGCCTGCGCGCTGCCCCAGTAGGCGCTGCCGTAGTCGGCCTGGCCCAGGCGCGGATAGTTCTGGTAGATCTCGCCGTTGCACACCGGCTCCCACAGCGCGAGCCACTGGGCCAGGAAGGCCTCGGCCGCGGGCTGGCCCGATGCGTCGAGCCAGAACACGTCGAGCACGGCGTTGAAGGCCGAGTTGCGGTGAACGTAGGCGTTGAACTCGGGCGGCTGGGAATTGATCGCGCCGCCGTAGAACTCCAGGTAAGCGTACGACCAGGTGTTGGGCGAGGTGACGTAGAAGTCGAGCAAGGCCTGCCACTGCGCGGGCGCGAGCGCCGCGGTCACACAGCGCGAGGCCTTGTCCTCGTAGGGCCACGACACGTTGTCGGGGAACACCGGCATCGCGTACGGCAGGTTGAGCAGCTCGGTGTTCAGGTTCACGAAGCTGTCCGTCTTGGTCCATTGCACGACGCAGCCCGGCAGCGCGCACAGCGGCTGGATCGCGGCCATCCCGGCCGCGGCACCGCCGACGTACAGGCCACGCAACATCAGGTACGGCGCCTGCGGGCCGTTGGGCGGCAGCCCCGGCTGCGTCCCCGGCTGGAAGCACAGCGAGACCTGCACGTTGAGCTGCGGGTCGAGCGCTTGCAACATGTACTGTTGCTGCAGCGTCATCAGCACCTGGGTCGCCGCGGCGCGGTCCGACGCCTGCGCGAGCGGCCAGATCAGCGCCCAGCCGAACACTTGCCCGAGCGGGCGCAGTTGGTAGCGCACCTGAAGCAGCACGCCGAAGTTGCCGCCGGTGCCGCCACGCATCGCCCACCACAGGTCGGTGTTCTGGCTCTGGCTCGCGACCACGATCGAACCGTCGGCGAGCATCACGCGCATGTCGATCACGTGGTCGCAGTTCATGCCGAACGTCACCGACGTGAAGCCGTAGCCGCCGCCCTGCATGTAGCCGGCGACGCAGACATCCCCGCATTCGCCGCCCGGCACGTGCAGCCCGGCGGCGTCCAGCGCCTGATCGAAGGTCGCCCACGGGCAGCCCGGGCGCACGGTGGCGACCAGGTTCACGCGGTCGATGCTGACATCGTCGAGCCCGCTCAGGTCGATCAGCAGCGCGCCGGTCGCGGCCGAGAAGCCGGCCGTGCAGTGCCCGCCCGAGCGCAGCGTGAAGGGCAGTTCGGTGTCGCGCGCGAGCGCGAGCGCAACGCCGACGTCGGACTCCGATGCGCAATAGACGATGGCCAGCGGATAGGCGTCGAACACCGGGTTGAACAGGCGCCGGTCGGTGTCGTAGCCCGCCTCGCCCGGCAGCACGACGTGACCTTGCAGCGCAGCCTGCGCGGCGAGCAGGCGCGGCCGCGGCAGTTGGCCCAGGGCGGCGTCGGGCAGAAGCGCCCAGCGCTCGAACAGCGCCCGGTCGCGGGCGCGCTTCTTGGTGTGCTGTGACGGCATGTGGGTCCTCCTATCGCCTGGGGCTGGAAGCTTGCGGCAGTGGCGGCTGCGCGCGCGTCAGCGACCACAGGAAGTCGAGCTTCGTGTAGCCGTCGAACAAGGTCGGATCGGCGGGGTCGATCAGCCCGTCGGGCTGGTACGCCGGGCTGTCGCCGTACTGCCCGGG
>JANNGZ010000337.1:0-1764 GCA_031404155.1 Burkholderiales bacterium | reverse complement strand
GTGACGGGTTGCAGGTGCTCGCGAAAGCGCTGGCGGTCCACGCGCGCTTGCAGCAGCCAGGCGAAGGTGTCGCGGTGGAGCTGATCGGCGGCGTTCAAGGCGCTGCGGTCGATGGCCAGCAAGCGCGCCAGCGCCGCGCGGTCGGCGGCTTGGCGTGATGCGATCGCGGCCAGGTTCAGCTCGGTCCAGCGGTCGTCGAAGCGATGGTCGCCGAGATAGGTCGCCGATTCCGGGTTGTCGCGCAGGCCACGCTCCCAGTCATCGGCGAAGAGCCGGTGCAGGTCTGGCGCGGGTGGCACGGGCTGTGCCTGCGCGGTGGCGATCATGGCCATGGCCAAGAGGCCCAGCAGGGCCGACCGTCGTTGCATGGATCGGACCCTCCCGTCATGGCGCGGCTTGCATCACGGCGCGCGACTCGCGCCGCGCCACCCACAGCGTGGCCGCGCAGATCACCGCGCCGCCGATCAAGGTGCTTTCGGTGGGCACATCGGCAAACAACAGCCAGCCCAGCAGCGCGGCCCACAGCAGTTCGAGGAACTTCAGCGATTGCGTGGAGGAGATGTCGGCGCCGCTGAAAGACCGCGTCAGGCAATAGTGTCCGGCGCTGCCGAGCACCCCGGCGAGCGCGAATCCGGCCCATTCCCAACCACTCGGCGATTGCCAGACCCAGAGCGCCGCCGGCAGGCTGAACGCGGTGACCGTGATCGCCTGCCAGAGCACGATGGTGCCCGGCGATTCGTAGCGCGTGAGCGCTTTGGTGATCAGGAACGACGCCGCGAAGACCGGTGCCGACGCGAGCATCACCAGGTGGTAGGCGCCTCCGCCGCTGCCGCCGCCGAACTTGGGCGCCAGCACGATCAGCACACCGGCGAAGCCGATGCCGGTGGCCGCCCAGCGCTCCCAGCGCATCGGCTCTTTCAGGAACAGGTAGGCGCCGATCATGATGAACATCGGCCCGCTGAAGCCGATCGCCGTCATGTCCGCCAGCGGGATGCGCGGCAGCGCGACGAACCACAGCACGAGGCCCAGGGTGTGCACCGCGCCGCGCAGGAACTGGCCGCCGAACTGGGTCGGCCGGAAGGCCTGCACGCCGTGTCTGATGACCCAGGGCAGCAGCACCACGACGCCGAACAGGTAGCGCAGGAACTGCGCCTGCAGCGGATCCAGGTGCAGCGTGAGCTGGCGCGCCAGTGCGTTGAGCAGCGAGAACAGGAAGCCCGCGGCGGCGGCCCAGATCAGCGCACGGAACACCGGCGAGCGGGCCGCCCACCGCGCGTTCGAGAGTGCGGGGGGCATGAGCGGGGCAGCATACCGCACCGGTCATTCGCGCTCAGCCGATCGGCTTCAACACCCCATTGATGATCCAGGGCGTGCCGAACTTGTCGTTGACCATGCCGAAGACCTCGGCCCAGAAGGCGTCGCTGAGCGCCATGATCACCTGGCCGCCTTCGGCCAGGCGCGCGAAGACGGCGCGCGCTTCGGCCACGGTGTCGTAGCTGAGCGTCATCGAGACACCCTGGATGCCCGCGTAGGGCATGCCCGGCGGCGCATCGCCGGCCATCAACTGGAAGTCGGGGTGCACCAGCAAGGCATGCATGACCTTGTCTTCCTGGCCCGGTGGCGCGGGCATGTCGGGCGGCGCGTCGCGGTAGCGCAGCAGCGTCTGCAGCTTGGCGCCCAGCGCCTGCTCGTAGAAGTGCATGGCCTCGGCGCAGTTGCCGTTGTAGGACAGGTAGGCGTGAAGTTGGGGCATGGGGGCTCCTG
>JANNGZ010000336.1:0-9959 GCA_031404155.1 Burkholderiales bacterium | reverse complement strand
GTGGCGTAGGTGGCGAGCCGCTCCTTCTGCCCTTCGAGCGCCGCCACCGCAATCTCCTGCACCGCGCCCTGCTGCTCGCGCACCAGCGCGGCCACCTGCGGTGTCAGCGCGCGGACTTGTTTGTCGAGCGCGGCGATCCGTTTGGCGAAGTCCGCGTGCCGCGCCGGCTCGTCGCGCTGCGCCCGCACCAATGCCGCTTCATGGTCGCGTGCCTGCACCAGGTCGTGTTCGATCCGGCGCAGGTTCTTCGTGGCTTCCCACACCCGCTCGGGGTATTGCTGCGACAGGTTCCAGGCCAGCACACCCGCGGCCAGCCGCGCGCGTTCACGCTTGGCCTCGAGTTCCCCGGGCGGCAGCGGTCCATCTTGCAACCCGTGCTTCGATCCGCTGTCCAACCCGGACTGCACCGCGGCCAGGCGCGCCATCAGCTCGCGCTCCTTGGGGTTGGCGAACGCGACACCGTCGCGCTTGCTTTGCGCCTCGGCCAACTCGCGGGCCAGTTGCCCGCCTTTGGACTCCAGCGGCTTGAGCACGATCACGCTGGCCCGCGCCAGCACCTGGGGCAGCCGCTCGGCGTAGGCCTGGCGGCGGTTGAGCAGCATGTCGCCATACACGCCGAGCTTGTCCTGCCAGTCTTGCAGGTTGCGCGCCAGGAACAGCAGGTCGCGGAAATTCTTGAACGCCTCCTGGAACTCATGCTGCGCCAGCACCTGGGTCAGGTGGCCGGCATGCGGCATCTCGGGCAGGTCGCTCAAGGCCCAGAACCAGCCCATCTCCTCGCCGGGGTTGCGTTCGAGCAGGCCGCCGAGCAGACGCCCGTTGCGGATGGCGGCGATCGACTCGTTGAGCGCCGAGCCCTCGCGCTCGAAGTCGGCGATCGCCTCGTTGTAGCGCGCGAGCGACTGGCCATAGGCGCCCATCTCGGCATACGCATAAGGCACCGCGATGCGCGCTTCGAGCACTGCCGCGTCGCTGGCATCGCGCTGGCTCAGTTCGGTCCATGGCACCAGCGCCTGCGCCGGCGCCTTCAGCGCCGCGGCGGCCCAGCCGAAGCCGAGCAGGGCCTTGTTCGCATGCAGGCTGGTCAGGCGCACCCGCTCGAGTGCGATGCGCGCATCCGCCGGCCGGTTGTCGCTCAGGGCCGCGAAGCCGAGCGCCACGTTGGCCTTGTCGCGCAGGGTGCGCAGTTCTTCGTTGGGCGCACCGGCGCGGCCGAGTTCGTCGAGCACCGCGCTGCCACGCGCCGCGTCGCCGCCGCGCACCAGCGCCACGCCGAGGTTGAAGCGTGCGTACTCGCGGGCGTTGCCAGCCCCGGCGTTGGACGAGCCCGCGGCGGCGCTGGCGGGCGCGGGTGTCGCGGTCATCGTGGTCAGCAGCGCCGCCGCGCCGGCATAGTCCGCGCGCGCCAGCAGCAGGTTGGCCTGGAGCAGGCCACGTTCGTCTTCGAGTTCGCCGGGCAGCTTGTTCTGAATGCGCCCGAGTGCGGCCTCGGCCTCGCCCGGCAGGCCGCGCTGGTAGCGGATCTTGGCCAGGTAGTACCAGGCGCGGTCGCGCACGTCGGCCGGCGCGCCGCGCTCGATCAGGCGCGCAAAGATGTCGCCGGCCTCGCGGTGCAGGCCGTAGGAGAGCAGCAGGCCGCCGCGCAGCACCTCGGCCTCGTCGCCATGCTGGGCCACACGCTGGAAATGCTGCGACGCCATCAGCTGCGTGAGCGAGGTGAAGTAGCGGCCCTGGTAAAAGTGGAACAGGGTGTCGCCGTAATGCGGCGCCTGGATCGGCACGCCGGGCAGCGCGCCCTTTTGTTTCGAAGTCGGCGCGACCAGTTTGACCGCATCGTCCGCGGCCACCGCGCCGGTGCAGACCAGCGTCAATGCCGCGGCCAGCGACATCGCGGCCACCAGCAGGGTCGGGGTCGAACCGGAACGCATGAAGCTCATTGGAGCCCCCAACGCGCTGCGCGCGGTCCCCCCAAAGGGGAGCGTTCGCGCTTGGGGCGGCCCGGCGTGCTCACTGCCAGACCTTGACCTCGAACTCGGGCTGCAACTTGGCCGAAGAATCCTTGATGCGCAGCTCGATGTACTTGGGCTCGGTGCCCTTGTCGAAGCGGATCGTCGCGCCACGTTTGTAGTCGCGCTCGTGCGGGCCGTTGCCGGTGAAAAACGCCACCAGCTCATGCGTGCCGGCGCGCAGGTTGCCCAGGTGCAGGCGCTGGATGCCGCCCCGGTGCAGGGCCTGCACTTCCAGCGGCGTGTAGAGGTGGTTGGCCACCAGCTTGTCGTCGAGCTTGACCTGCACCGAATCCAGCGCGAACAGCTTGCCCACGTCCATCGACAGGAACAGCGCCACCTGCGTGTTGGCCGGGAAGAGCAGCTCTTCTTCCAGCACCAGCAGGTCGCGGTTGAGCTTGATCACATCGGCCTTGGTGTCCTGGATGCGGTTGTCCAGGCTGGTCGCGGCGTTGGCGTTGGCGGTGGCGGTGGTCGCCGCGTTTGCGTTCGGCGCGGTGGCGCCCGGCGACGCGATGCCGCCGGGAGCGGCCTTGCCGTTCGCGGTTGCGGGCGCGGCCGCCGGCGCTGCGGTTGCCGCGGGCGCCGCGTTTGCGGGTTTGGCCGCGGTCTGCGCCAGCGCGGCCGGCCCCGCGAGGGCGAGGCCGAGCGTGAGCGCGGCAAGGAGTTTGAAGCTCGAGGAGATCATGGCGCCGACGCTTTCAGTAGGTGGCGGAAACGAAGAGCTGCAGCACATGCGCATTGAAGCTGTAGAGCTGGCCCGAGCGGATGTCGGTGAAGTCGCGGTACTTGAAATGCACGAACTCGTAGGCCCCGTTGAGCTTGACTTCGTACTGCCCCGGCACCTTGCGCCAGCTGTGGCTGAGTTTGCCGCCCACGCCCACGGTGTTGAAGCTGCTGAGCTGGCGGTTGCGCGAGAGGTACAGCGTCTCGGCGCTGGCGTTGTCGCTGTAGAACAGCGCCTTGGACTGGTGGTGCAGGCGCAGGAAACCATCGGCCAGCCAGGCCGGGCCGAAGGCGCGGCTGTAGCCGGCTTCGGCGGTGGTGGCGCGCACATCCCAGGTGTCCCAGAAGTAGCGCGCTTCGGCATGCACCGCCCGGCCCGCACCCAAGTGGCCCGAGGTGCGCAGCTTGAGCGCTCGGCTGGTGCGGGTGCGCGGGTTGCGCTCGGGCACCGCGGCGCCGAACACCCGCGCCACGCGGTACGGGCTGCCGAGGTAGCCTGAGTCGGAGATGGCTTCGAAGTTCAGGCTCGCGAGCCAGGTGGGCGAGATGATCTGCGTGGCGCCGAGCCGGTAATGCCAATGGCGCGCCGCGTCGGAAAATTCCGGCGCGTTGTGCTTGAGCACCTTGTCGGCGGCGCGGGTGAAGCCCAGGCTGACCGTGGTCATGCCGCCGAAGACTTCCTGCGACGCGTCCAGGCTGAACGCGCTCACGTTGTAGTCGGGTTCGCGGCTGCTCGAGAGGCCGAACTTGATCGCGGTGTCGCGCACCACATAGTCCAGCCCGAGGTCCAGCGCGTTGCGCGTTTCCCGGAACGGGCTGGCGGTGGTGACCACGTCGATCGACGCGTTGCTGACGATGTCCACATACAGCGTCGCCGACAACGACACCTTGTCGGCGATGTTCTTGCGCACCAGCACCGCCGGGCCGGTGGCGGTGACACCGCCGCCGTCGTACACATGCAGCAAGGCCTCGGCCTTGTTCTCCGGCAGGTCCACCGCCTTGGCCGCGCCGGTGGCGAGCAGGCCCGGCAGCAGCGCGGCCAGGGCATGGCCGAGGCGCCGCAAGAACGCGGCCAGCGCGCGATGCAGATCAGTTGCAGCCACAGCCGCCCCCTTGCACCGCGGTGGCACCGCGGGCGCCTTCGCGCACATCGCGCACATGCTGGCTGTGGCGCGCGGCGAGCAGGTCGCGCGAGGTGTTCATCACCGGGTCGGCGAGGCGCTCGCGCTCGTAGGGCTTGACCCAGGGCTCGATCGGCGCGCAGCCGCTCAAACCGAGCAGCGCGAACCCCAAGGCCGCGGGCACCACGACAGAGCGAAGTTTCATCTGACGCATCGTCTTGTTCATTCCTTGAGCAGCTCGCGCAGCTGGCTCTCGTAGGTGGCTTCATAACCGTCGCGGTAGCCGCGGTGCAGGTAACGCACCCGGCCGTCGCGGTCGATCAGCACCGTGGCCGGCATGCTGCCGAGGTCGTACTGGCGCACCACCCTTTTGTCGACGTCGAGCAGCACCGGGAACTTCAGGCCCATCTTCGCGGCAGCACCGGCGCCGGTGCGCGGGTCGTCGTCGACGTTCACCGCCAGCAGCGTGAAACCCGAGGAGCGGTACTTGTCATAGAGCCTGGCCAGGTGCGGCATCTCCACGCGGCAGGGCCCGCACCAGGTGGCCCAGAAGTTCACCATCACCACCTGACCGCGCATTTCGTTCAGGCGCAGGTTCTGGCCGTCGGCGGTCTTCAGCGTGAAGTCGGGCGCCAGTGCCGACGGGGCCACCGCCGCGGAGGCGATCAGGGCCAGAGAGGTGAAGGCCGTGGCGAGGACCCAGCGGGTGCCGCGTGCCGCCGACCTTGCAAGATGCGTGATCGTCATCGAGTGCCTTTAGAAGAAGTAGCTCAGGCCGCCGGTGAGCTCGAGGTTTTGCGTGCTCTGGCGTTTGCCCAGGATGTCGAGCGAGAAGATGTGGTCGCGCATGTCCAGCTGCACCGACCAGCGCTCGGCCAGGTAGACACGCAGCCCGGCGCCGAAGTTGATCGTCTGGCGGCGCTGGTCCACCAGCGTGGTGCTGCCGATGCCGCCGAGCAGGTACAGCTGCGACGCCCGTGCGTTGTTGCGGCCGATGAAGACCTCACCCGGCAACACGTTGAAGCCGACCGAGAGGTTGGCGTACTTCAAGGTTTGCTTGGACGTCGGGAACACGCCCGAGGGCAGGATCTGGCGGAACGCGTCGTCGCTCACCCGGGTCTGCCCATACGAGGCTTGCACAAAGAAATCCTCGGTGAGGTGGTAGCCCAGGCGCAGGCCGACCACCGGGTTGGCGCCGAAATTTTCGGTCGCGTAGGTGCCGGCAAAGGCGCTCAGCTCGATGTCCTTGGACGCGAAGCGCGGCAGCTTTACATCGCGGCGCTCGACCTTGGGCACCACCACCTGCTCGTTGGCGTTGGGTTGGGGTTGCGCCGGCGCAGCGGGCGGCGCGGGCGGCGTTGGTGTTTGGGTTTGCGCCTGTACTGCCAAGGGCGCGGCCAGGGCCAGCGTGCTCAAGGCCAGAGCGCGCCGCCAGCGGCGGGGTGCAGGGACAGCTCGGGGTATTGCACGCATGGTGTTGTTGTGGGTCCGGGTCAGAAAAAGAAGCCGATGCCGGCGGTGACCGCGCGGTACTCGAGCGAGCGGGTGTCGGCCACGAAGGAGGTGTAGAGCGTGTAGTCGGCGCGCAGCACAAAACGCTCGCTGACGTGGTAGCGCAGGCCGATCGTGGCGTCGGCGAGTTTGGCGTTGGTGGTCGCGGCGCCGACCAGGCTCGAGTTCGGGATGTTGCGGAACTTGCCGAAGCCGATGCCGATGAAGGGCGACAGGCGTTTGTCGGACCAGGGCTCAAGCTGCAGGTTCAGGTGCCAGAAGTCGGTGCCGGAAAACAGGCCCTGCACCTGGCCGAAGGTGGCTTCGGCGCTCAGCGTTTCCGACAGCCGGTAGCCGGCCCAGAGCTTCAACATCGGCTCGGACTTGAAGCGGCCCCAGCCGCCGCCGAGCTCCACTCGGCGGTTCAGGTAGTCGTCGATCGCGACCTCGCGAAAGCTCTTCTGCCCACCGGCTTCGGTGAGCGTGGTTTGCAGCTGGCTGCGGTGCACCCAGCCTTCCTTGCCGCCGTTCTTCGCGCCGTCCTTCGCCACACCGGCCTCGGGCTCGATGCGGACCTTGTACCAGTCGGTGTGGCGCAGTTCGATCACGATCCACTCGCTGCGTGCGGCGACATGGAACACCGGGTAGCCGCGGCCGGGGCCGGTGCGCATTTCCAGGAAGGGGTCGGCCACCTGCAAGCGCTCGCTGGTCGGCGCGCCGGCGGCTTGCGCGGTGGGCAGCGCGGCGACACAAGCCAGTCCTGCTGCAAGAGACAGAACGCGCAGCGAATCGAAACCCCAAGTCATCGGTCGGCGCAGTCTCATTGTTCGTTGCATGCACCGAGTGCCGGGTCGGGCGGCGTGAACATGCTGTTGCTCGCGGTGATGCTGAATTCGTCCTGCCCCTGCGGCATCGGGCGCCCGATCCAGTACTGCATGCGGCGCACGTTCGGGTCCTGCGGGTTGTCGAAGATCAGGCCGCCGCCGTGCAGCACACCTTGCACCAGCGGCTTGGTGAGCAGGCGGCTTTGCACCGGCGAGCCGATCAGCGTGGCGCCTTGCGACGAATAGAAGTTCTTGTACATGTCGCTCATGCGCATCACCTCGGGCGTGTTCGCCGGGTCGGCGAGGTTCACGTCGGTGGCGCCGGGCACCACGCGCAGCGCGCCGCCGGTGCCGTTGATGTTGTCATGGCAGCCCGACGCGGCGCAGCTGTTGGTTGAGATGACACCGTTCTGGTTGACCGTGAGCTGCGCCAGCAGGATCGGGTTGATGCACTTCTGGAAGTAGACGAAGGAGAGCCTCTGCCCGCCAGTGCCCGGCGGGTTCACCACCGTCGCCGGGTTGCCGAAGGGGTTGGACTCAGCCCCGCCGCAACCGGCCAGCGAGGCCACCACCACCATCGCGGTGGCGGCCCAGAAGAGTTGCAGGCGCCGGCGTTTGCTCATGGTGTCGGGCAGCCGGTGGTGATCCAGCTCGCGATCGCGTTGAAGCCGGCGCTGCCGGCGGGCAGCACCGCGGTGGCCTGCGCCGTGGCGCCGGCCGGGTGCGGCACGCTGGACGGCTTGAGCAACAGCGGATTCGACGCCGCGTTGCAGGTGCTGGAGATCATCGTCAGCGTGACGTTGAAGTCGCCCGAGGGGTCGCCGGTGAGCACGAAGCGGTTGCGCAAGTAGCTGGTGCCGGTGCCGCCATTGGGTCCACCAGCGCCGGAGTTGCCGGTGGGCTGGTGGCAGCCCACGCAGCTGGCGTTCAGCACCGGCATCACCCGCGCCTCGAAGCCGGCCTGGGTCAGCGTGGCCACGGCGCGCACCGGGCTGGCGCTGCTGGACGGGTCATTGAAGTACTGGCCGCCGAGGTCCATCCACTCGGTGATCAGGCGCTTCTCGGCCGCGTTCAACATCGTGGCGTGGTTCGGCGCGCCGGCCGGCGGGTTGGGGTGCGTGGTGCGTGCCGCGGTGCCCGCGAGCAGCGTCTCGCCGAACATGATTTCGGTGAGCCGGCTCTTGCGCGCCAAGCCGCCGGCGTTGCCCGACATCGTCTCCACCAGCGCCGCGCCGCGGACGATCACCGGCACGCCGTCTTCGATGCGGGTCACCGGCTGGCCGGTGGCGGCGTCGATCACCGGGTCGCCGACCAGCAGTTCCTCGTACGACAGCAGCCGCCCGGTGCCGGCGATGGTGGCGCGCAGGTCGAGCTTGACCGTGTCGCTGTGGCAGCTGGTGCAGGTGTTGGCGCCGGCCGTGCCGCGCGCTCGGGTCCACAAGGGCGCGATATGGTCGGCGTAGTTGATGATGCCGTTCACCGGCGCGGGCGTGGCCAGGTCGTCGGCCGCGCTGGCATTGCCGCTGTAGCGCACCGAGATCGGCGCCCGCGCGGTGATGCCGGGGCGGGTGGTATCGGCCCAGGGGTCGCTGTAGACCATGTCGCTGATCAGCCTCAGCGCCGCCGGGTCCAGGCGGGTACGCAGCGAGGCCATCGTCTCGCCCGACTGGTGTGCACCGGCCAGCGCCGGGCGCAGAGCCGCGGGCATGCCGTTG
Organism: Burkholderiales bacterium; assembly: GCA_031404155.1. GTDB lineage: Bacteria > Pseudomonadota > Gammaproteobacteria > Burkholderiales > Burkholderiaceae_C > JANNGZ01. The sequence continues at coordinate 2,076 of JANNGZ010000336.1, read as the reverse complement.
ACCACCGTGCCGGCATTCAATGCGGCGCCGCGGCGCGGGCTGTGGCAGCCGTCGCAGGTGCGGCGCTCGCCGGGGCGCACCTGGATCCAGTTCAGGTGCGTCTGGATGCCACGGCCCTGGCCGTCCAGCACCGCGAGCGCGAGCGGCGTGTCCGCCGGCACCAGCAGCTTGAACGAACCGTCGGGCTCGATCGGCGCGTAGCCCAGGATCTGCTGCGGTTCGAATTCGGTCTCGCCGATCGCCTCGCGCATGCCCATGGTGTTCGAGCGCGGGGCCACCGCGCGGGTGGCGCGAACGAAGCGCGCCGGAGCGCAGTGGTAGGCCGGGTCGGCGGGGTCTTTCATGCGCGCCAGGTCGGCCACCATGGTGCGCGTGTCCATGGCATCGATGGGCGCCTTCAGCGCGATGCCGCTGGCGCAGCCGGCGGGCCGGTCGGCGGCCGCGAGCATCGTCTCGCCCATGCGTTGCAGGCCGTCGGTGTCGTAGACGCTGCGCACTTCGATCAAGGCCATGCCCTGTGCGGCGAGGCCGGCGTCCACACTGGTCGGGTCGGTGGCGTTCGGCTCGGCGCGCGGTTGCAGCGCCACCGGGTCGGTGTACATGAAACCCGCCGGCGGCGCGGCCACGTTGAGCCAGGTCTGGTCCACCGGGTTGAACATGTAGATCGCATAGGGCGGCGGCACGTTGTCCTGCAGCGGGTCGGCCGCGGCGTCGGCCATCAGTCGCTCGCGGTTGGAGAGGCGGGTCACTTCCTCGGGCGTGAGCGTGGCGCAGGCCACCACCACGCCGTCGCGCGCAACCTCGCAAGGCCGGTAGGCCACCAGCACGCGGTTGCTGCCGTCCCACAGCGGGTACGGGGTGGTCACGCGGCCGAACAGCGACAGGCCGCGTTCGGCGGCGAGTTCGCGTTCGGTGATCTGGCGTTGCCCGCCCTGCGCCGGCACGGTGCTGTTGGCCGGGGTGTTGTGCTCGGAATAACGCGCCGCGTCGATCAACATCAGCGCGCCGCCTTCACGCGTGCCCGACAAGGACATCAGCGAGGAGGACACCTGGCCGCGGTAGGGACCGTTCGGGTCCATGTCGCGCGGGTGCAGGAAGCTGTTGCCCGGGCTCTGCGCGCCGTAGAGCACGAACATGTCGGTGCCGTCGGGCTTGACGCGGAAGATCGCAAAACGGTTGCGGTCGCCCACATGCTCCCAGCGCGAGAACATGATGTCGCCGTTGGGCCGTACCACCGGGTTGCGGTCGTGGCTCTGGTTGAACGAGATCTGCTGGATGTTGATGCCGGTGTCGGTCATCGTGTGCAGGTTGAACACCCGCTCGCGCTCGTATTCGTCCAGCGCGTAGTAGGTCTGGCCCAGAGCCTGGGTGCGCGACTGGGTCTGGCGGTTGGACGAAAACACGAAGCCGCGGCCGGCCGGCAGGTAGGCCGGGTCGACATCGTCATGCTCGGCCGACGCGGTGATGCGCCGGAAGCTGCCGCCGGTGAAACCACCGGCGGTCATGTCGTACTCCCAGATGTTCCAGCGCCCGGTGCAGGCCGGGGCACCGTCGACGGTGGCGGTGTTGCTGGTGGGGCAGCGCATCGCAAACACGATCTTCTTGCCGTCGAAGGACACCTCGGGGTCCGACGCGTCGCCCACGCCTTGGGTGAAGCGTGCACTGATGTTGTGCTGGGGCGCACTCGGCGAGCTCTTCTCGCGGATCATCAAATCCCCCCCCGGCGCGGTGGGCGCGCCGTTGGTCGGGTTGGCGCCCAGGGCGCTGGCGCGCATCACATACGCAATCGGCACGTCGCCCTGCACGGTCACGGTCGACGCGGTGTCGCCGTTCCTCGAACACCCCGCCAGCCCGGCGACGAGCAATGCCGCAAGCATTACCCACCTGGACCCATCCATCCCCGATCTGTTGAATCTCATGATGATCACTCCCCTTTGAATCGCTACGCTTGCTGGACCGCCGGCTGCAGGGTTCTCCGACCCGTCGCGGCGGCTTCGTTCTTGACCGTGCGCACCGCGCTGAGCAGCCCCGAGGAGGCGTGCAGCTGGCCCGCCGCGTCGACCACCACCGCGTCGA
>JANNGZ010000335.1:0-1667 GCA_031404155.1 Burkholderiales bacterium | reverse complement strand
GTGGACCGGCTGGCGCGTGTCGGCATCACCTGCGCGCTGTGCCATTCGACGGTGGACGACTCCTTCGCGCCCGGCATCGGCAAACGGCTGGACGGCTGGGCCAACCGCGACTTGAACCCGGGCGCGATCATTGCGCTCTCGCCCGCGGTGAGCGCGGAAATGAAAGTGGTTTTCAACTCATGGGGCAAGGGCAAGTTCGACCCGCGGCACAACGTCGACGGCCTCAGCAAGCCGGTGGTCATTCCGCCGGCCTACGGCCTGGAAGGCCTGCACAGCGTGACCTACACCGGCGACGGTACCGAGGTGGCGTACTGGAACCGCTATGTGGCCGTGGCGGAGATGGGTGGCGAGGGCACGGTAACAGAGCCACGCCTGAATTTGAGCATCACCAATGGCACTCAGGACCTGGTCAGCAGCAAGCTGCCCGCACTGCAGGCCTACCAGCTCTCGCTGAAGGCACCCAAGCCGCCGGCCGGCAGCTTCGATGCGGCCGCCGCGGCGCGTGGCAAACGGCTCTTCGACGGAGCGGGCCAATGTGTGAGCTGCCATAGCGGCAAGCTGTTCAGCGACGCGAACTCGCTGCTGCACCCGCCTGCGGATTCGATGGCCGAACCCGAGTCGCCGAGTTATGCCTCGCGCTCCGCAAGCAAGCAGTACCGGACCACCCCGCTGCGGGGCGCCTGGCAACATGCGCCGTATTTCCATGATGGCTCTGCCGCCACGCTGGAGGCTGTGGTCCAGACCTACAACACCCGGCGCTCGCTCGGGCTGAACGCGCAGGAAGTGGCCGACTTGGCGCAGTACCTGAGGTCCCTGTAAGCTGCGATCGCGCGCCGCTCACCGCCGCGATCGCGGCGGCACGATCGGCCCGCCGCCGGCTGCGCGCGCAGGTGCGTCGGCCGCCCACAGGCCCTAAAGTCTAGGCCGCGGCGGGGTAAAACTGCGTGGCGTGGCGCACGTTGCACGTTGCATGTCGCGCGTCGCGGCAGGCGGCGCCCGCCGCGAGTGCAAAGGTCGTGTTTTCCCCGCGAATACCGAGAACCGTTACCCCCAAGCCGCACTCGGCGGACTGCCCGGGTGCGGCCTTGCTGCGCCAGCGCGCGAGATGCGGCCCTACCTCGCCAACGCCGTTTCCAGTGCCAGGCTCAACGCCCGCCCTTGTACTGCGTGAACGAACCGTTCAGCGACCGTCTCGCTTCAGCGGCCGCATGCAAAGTGCATCAAACCTCCATCGGCAGCCCGACGTAGTTCTCCGCCACCGCGGTGGACGCGGCCGCCGACTGCACCAGGTAACCCAACTCCGCCGCCTGCATCCTGCGCTCGAAGTCGCCGGTGTCGGGGAAGCGGTGCAGCAGCGAGGTGAACCACCACGAAAAACGCTCGGCGCGCCAGATGCGGCGCAGGCAGCGCTCGGAATAGAGGTCGATGCCGCCGGAGTCGCCGCGGTAGAAATCGACCAACGCGCGCGACAGATAGCCCACGTCCGATGCCGCGAGGTTCAGCCCCTTGGCGCCGGTGGGCGGCACGATATGCGCCGCGTCGCCGGCCAGGAAGAGGCGCCCGAAGCGCATCGGCTCGGCGACGAAGCTGCGCAGCGGCGCGATGCTCTTCTCGATCGACGGGCCGGTGACGAGTGCGTCGGCGGCCTCGGCGTCCAGGCGGTGTCT
>JANNGZ010000334.1:0-5590 GCA_031404155.1 Burkholderiales bacterium | reverse complement strand
GCGTTCGCCTCGTGGTGCGCGCGAATCGCGTTCGCCTCGTGGTGCGCGCGAATCGCGTTCGCCTCAGGTTGCACGCGGATCGCGTCGGCCAAATTGGGCACGGGCTTGTTCATCGGGGCGTCAAAAGGGCAACCGGCCATGATAGCGGCGCATGGGTTCGCGGCGCCACTGCGTCGGTGCCGCGAGCGCAGGGAGCGGTCCATTCCCTACATCGTCGGGACTGACAGACCGGCGCAGCGCGCCTAGAGTGCGCCGCAATCCCACCACAGGACCGCCGATGACCCCGCGCCACATCGAAGACGAGCCCTGGTGGCGCGGCGAGCGCGTGGCGCTGCTGCGCCGCCGCCGCGCCGCGGGCCTGCGGCGCGACCCCGAACAGATGGTGCGCGCCCATGGCGAGCGGCTGAACGATCCGATCCGTGAGCTGCCCACGGTGGGCCTGGCGCTGTCGGGCGGCGGCATCCGCGCCGCCACCTTCTGCCTCGGCTTGCTGCGCGGGCTGGCGCAACGCGGTTTGCTGCCGCGGCTGGACTACCTCTCCACCGTCTCGGGCGGCGGCTACATCGGCGCCATGTTCGGCCGCCTGGTGCTGGCGCTGGGGGTGCGCGACGCGCAGGCGCTGCTGGCCTCGAACCGCTCGCCGGTGCTCGACTGGTTGCGCCGCAACGGCCGCTACCTCGCGCCCTCGGGCGTGCGCGACGCCGGACTGGGCCTGGTCACCTACCTGCGCGCGTTTGTCGCGATGCATGCCGAGCTGTCCCTCGCGGCGCTGCTGGCGAGCTTGTTGGTCTGCGCACCGCACCTGTGGCAGGTGAGCACCAACGCGCTGGACGCCAAGGCGTGGGCACCCTGGCGCACGCTGTGGTGGCCGCTGGCGGCGGCCTGGTTGTCGTTCAGCGTGCCCGGCTTGATGTTCGGCTACTGGCTTGCCCGCGAGGGGCCCCTGCCCAAGGCGCATGCGCGCCGCTACGCCCGGCGCGACCTCCTGATCACGCTCGTGCTGGCCGCATCGGCGGGCGCGCTCAGCTGGCTGGCCTGGCGCCTGGGCCTGTTGCCAGCGCTGCGCCAGGGCTTGAACTGGACGCCGTTTGCCTTGCTCGCGGGCTGGTCGCTGGTGCTCGGGCTCTCGACCACGTTGCTCTGGATTTCATGGAGCAGCGAGCGCCGCGGCCTCGCGGTGGCGCGGCTGCGCAACCGCTTCACCGCCGCGCTGGCGCTGGCCTTGCGCATCGGCGCGGCCTTGCTGGCCGTCGGCGCGCTCGACCTGCTGAGCTGGTGGATGCTCGAAGTGGCGCTGGCCGACCACGACTGGTTGCTCGGCGGCCTCGGCATCGGTGGTTTGACGGTGCTGTTGATGCGCGCGCTGGCGCAGCCGCTGCAACAGCTGCTCGCCCAGGGTGGCGGCGGCAGCACCGCCAAAGCCTGGGGGCCGCGCCTGCTCAATGCCGCGGGCACGCTGGCGGTGCTCGGCCTCTTGTGCTTCTGGCTGGTGGTGGCGCAGTGGCTGCTCTTCACCTCACAACCCTTCGACGCGCTGCTCGAAGTACCGCCGCTTTGGCGTGCGATCGGCCTGGCGCTTTTGTGCCTGCTCTGGTGGTTCGCCACCTCGGCCAACGAGGGCATGGCCAATGCCTCGTCGCTGCACAGTTTTTACCGCGCGCGCCTGGTGCGGGCGTATCTCTCGGTGGGCAACCCGCGCCGGCCGGTGCTTCAACCCGAGGCCAGCAACGCCGCCGCCGACGTGACCCAGGTGGTGCCCGAAGACGATGTCGAACTCGACCATTACCGCCCCGAGCGCCGCGGCGGGCCGCTGCACCTGATCAACACCTGCCTGAACCAGACCCGCGACGACTCCAGCGGCCTCTTCAACGCCGACCGCAAGGGCACCTTGCTGACCGTGCTGCCGGCGTCGATGGAGATCGGCGTGAGCGGGCGCATCGACTTCTGCCAAGCACCCCGCGTCGAGCCCGTGGTGGGCAAGCGAGAGGAGGCGGCGAGGGCAGTGAGCGCGGCCACGGAAAAGATGCCCGAACTGCGCCAGGACGACGCGCAGATCGACGGGCTGGGCAGGAACGATGAGGAGGTGCCCGAACTGGGCAGGAACAATGAGGAGGTGCCCGAACTGGGCAGGAACGATGAGGAGGTGCCCGAGCTGGGCACCTTGGGCCGCTGGATCGCGATCTCCGGCGCCGCCGCGTCGCCAGGGGCCGGCTCCTACACCTCGCGCGGCTGGGCGCTGCTCTTGTTCCTGCTCGGGGTGCGTCTGGGCCATTGGGTGCGCGCGCCCCGGGTGCGTGCCGAAGCGGGTGCGCCGCCGGCGCCTCCCGCGTCGCCGCGCGAGCGCCGCATCGCGGCTTCCTGGGCGCTGCTGGTCAAGCCGATGATGTTGTGGGCCGAGGCCACGGCCAGCTTCTTCGGCCGCGCGCGGCCCTGGTGGTACCTCTCCGACGGCGGCCACTTCGAGAACACCGGCGTCTATGCGTTGCTCAAGCGCGAGCTGGACTTCATCATCCTGGCCGACTGCGGCGCCGACGGCCGCTACGAGTTCAACGACCTGGAGAACCTGGTGCGCAAGGCGCGCATCGACCTCGGTGCCGAGATCGAGTTCTACCCGCGCCACGAGGCCGAGCTGCGCTTCAAGCTGCGCGGCAGCCCGCTCAAGGTGCTTTCGCCCGAGGACATGGCCGACAACCACTCGGTGCGCGGCGTGATGCTGGCGCGGGTGCGCTACCCCCGCGCCAGGCCGAATGCGCTGGAGCACCACGGCACGCTGCTGGTGGTCAAGCCGACGTTGCACGGCGCGCTCGATGTGGACCTGCTCGCCTACGCGATGCGCCACCCCTCGTTCCCGCACGAATCGACCGGCGACCAGTTTTTCGACGAGGCGCAGTGGGAGAGTTACCACCGCCTCGGCGAGGACGCCGGCAGCGCGCTGCACGAGAGTGGCCTGGCCCGCCTGCCCGGCTGGCTGCGCCGGGTGCAGCTCGACCTCGCGGCCCCCGCGGCGCTGCGCCAGAGCGTGCGCCAGGCCACCCCCGCGAGCGACGGCGACAAGGAGCCCGCCTGGCGCCGCGCGGCCAAGAGCACCGCACTGGGCACCACCATCGGCGTCGGCGCCTCGGGCACCCTGCTGCTCAGCCTGTGGCAGGTGGGCGAGCAGGTGCGCCAGAACGAGACCACGCAGCGCAACGAGGTGCGCAGCGTTTTCACCGAGGTCTCCAAGGCGCTCTCGGAGGTGAACTTCGCCTGCCCCAAGGTGCCCGACCATGTGACGCTGCAGGTGTCGCTGCTGCGTGACCTCTCGGCCAGCCCGTCACTGTTGCCGATCGAGAGGGTGTCGGTGCAGCGCCTGCTCGAACGCACCCGCGAAAAGTGCGAGAACACCGTGGCCTTGCCCAACGAAGACTGTGGCGAAGCGGTGCGCCATCAGGCCGGTGGCGGCATCTGCAGCGTGGTCGGCAAGCCGCTGGCGTCGGTGGACGCGCTGAGTTACTGGCACCCGGTCGAGCGCAAGACGATGACCGCCCAGGTGGCCTGGCAGCGGCTGTTGGCGCTGTGGCAGCGCGACGCGGCGGTGGCGGTGGCGGCGAGCGGTGCAGCGAAAGCGCCGGCGGCGCCGCCCGCCGAGCGGGAGCCGCTGGAGCCGGCGGCACGCCCCGCGAGTGCGGCGCCGGCAGCGAGTGGTGACGCAGGAGCCGGCGGCGGCGCGGCGGCCGGCGAAGCCGCTGCGACCGCAAGCCCGGAGCGCAAACCGGAGAGCCCGCCGAGCCCGGCCGCGGCGCCGGCCGCTCGGGCCTGCACCGCGGACGCCAGCGAGCCGCTGCGCATCTATGTGCAGGTTTACGACGAACCCTCGCGGCGGCTCGCCGCGCTCTTGCGCCAGCGCTTGCAGGCCGAGGTCGGCGCCAACGTGCAGGTGGCGCCGATCGAAAACGTGAGCCGCAGTTCGGAGTTGCGCCAACAGCGCAAGCCGGTGCCCTGGCCCCAGCCCACCTTCATCGTGCACCGCAAGGCCGACGAGCCCTGCGCGCAGTCGCTGCGCGCCACGGTGAGTGCCGCCTGGCGTGTCAGCGGCGGCGAACGCGAAGTCTGGGTCGGCGAGCTGCCCAAGAGCCTGCAGGTCAAGAGCAGCGAACGCATGATCGAGCTGTGGCTGCCGCCGCAGGGCACCAGCGCGGGCGGGATCTGAGAGCGCTGGCTTCGATGGCGCGCCAGCGCGCCGGCGTGCCGTGCCTCGACTCCCTGACCCCGCGCACCTACGACATCCAGGGCGGCGCCGTGCACACCCACTCGGTCACCTTCAGCGCCGCGCAGCTGGCGCAGTTGAAAGCCGGGTCGATGGTGACGGTGACTTCGAGCGTGGGTGACGGACACCAGCACACGGTCACCGAGGCGTGTGTCTGAACGGTTGTGCACCCCGCGAGTCGCCCCTCTGCGATGGCTGCGACGAAGGCATCGCGGCCCACGGGCTGGGTTCACGCTCGGTCTCCCAGCACCTGCAGGATCTCGCGCCCGTAAGCCTCCAGCTTCCGCGCCCCCACCCCGCTGATCTCACCCAGCGCGGCGAGGTTGGTGGGCACCTGGCGCGCCATCTCGGCCAGCGCGGCGTCGTGGAACACCACATAGGCCGGCAGGTTGTGTTCGCGCGCCACTTCGGCGCGCCAAGCCTTCAGCGCTGCGAAGCGTTCGGTCTGTTCGGCGTCCAGCGGGATCGGCGGCAGCTTGTCCTTGCCGCCGGCGCGCGGCGTCTTGGTCTTGCTGCCCTGGCGGCGTTTGGGCGCGTCGCTCGGCACCCGCAGCAGCAACTGCACTTGGCCGCGCAGCACCGCGCGCGCGCTGGGGCTCAGCGCCAGCGTATTGTATTCGCCCTCGCTGCGCACATGGCCGAGCGCGATCAGCTGGCGCAACACGCTGCGCCATTGCTGCTCGCTGACATCGGCGCCGATGCCGAAGGTGGAGAGCAGCTCATGCTGGTGCTGCGCCACCTTCTCGGTGGCTTTGCCGCGCAGCACGTCGATCAAATGGCCGGCACCGTAATGCTGGTGTTTCTGGTGGAAGCGGTAGATGCAAGACAGCGCTTTGCGCGCCGCCTCGGTGGCGTCCCAGGTCACCGGCGGGGTCAGGCAGTTGTCGCAGGCGTTCTGGGTCGGGCTGCAGGCCACGCTCGCTTCGCCGAAGTAACCGAGCAGGCGCACCCGCCGGCAGTCGTGCGCTTCGGCCAGCGCGAGCAGCGCGTCGAGCTTGCCGCGTTGCAGGCGCTTGAACTCGTCGCCCGCCGGGCTCTCGTCGATCATGCGACGCTGGTTCACCACGTCGGCCAGGCCGTAGGCCATCCAGGCGTCGGCCGCCTCGCCGTCGCGGCCGGCGCGGCCGGTCTCCTGGTAGTAGCTCTCGATGTTCTTCGGCAGGTCGAGGTGGGCGACGAAGCGCACGTCGGGCTTGTCGATGCCCATGCCGAAGGCGATGGTCGCGACCATCACGCTCCCGTCCTCGCGCAGGAACCGGTCCTGGTTCTTCTTGCGCACTTGCGCGTCCAGGCCGGCGTGGTAGGGCAGGGCGTTGACGCCTTCGCTCGCCAGCCAGGTTGCGG
>JANNGZ010000333.1:0-1770 GCA_031404155.1 Burkholderiales bacterium | reverse complement strand
GAAATGATATTGCCACAGCCGGTTCACCATCACCCGTGCAAACAGCGGGTTGTCAGGATGCGTCACCCATTCGGCAAGTTTCAGGCGACGATCTGCGTCGCTGGCATTCGGAGCAAGTCCGAAATCCGGTGAGCGCCGCGCTCGGCGCCAGCCGCGCCGCGGTGGACGCCGGCTACGCGCCCAACGACTGGCTGGTCGGCCAGACCGGCAAGATCGTGGCGCCGCAGCTCTACATCGCGGCCGGCATCAGCGGCGCGATCCAGCATCTGGCCGGCATGAAGGACTCGAAGGTGATCGTCGCGATCAACAAGGACCCTGAGGCGCCGATCTTCAGCGTCGCCGACTACGGCCTCGAGGCCGACCTGTTCACGGCGATACCGGAACTGGTCGCCAAACTCTGATGAGCACCCCCAGGGCCGGGCAGGCCCGGCCCGCCCGAAGCCTGAGGCGTCGGGCCTTCGTGCCGTCCAAGTCCGCGCAGGCGGGCTCGGAGCCGCGGCACACAGCCCCCCGCGGGGGTTCAAGCAAAGTGGCCAAGCAACATTTGCTTGAGCCCTGAGCCACCCGCAAGGGCGCCTTCGCGGCGCCCTCGTCGCATCCGGAGAATGGAAATGAGCTACCGCGCCCCCGTCAAGGACATGCTGTTCGTGATGAAGGAACTGGCCGGCATCGAGGCCGTGGCGGCGCTGCCCGGCTACGAGGACGCCGGCTACGACACGGCGGCCGCCGTGCTCGAGGAGTCGGCCCGCTTCAACGAGGGTGTGGTCGCGCCGCTCAACGCCGAGAGCGACAAGTACCCCTCGTCGTTCAAAGACGGTGTGGTCACCACCAGCCCCGGTTTCAAGGCCGCGTTCCGGGGCTTTGCCGAAGGCGGCTGGCTGGGCCTGCAGCATCCGCCGGCGTTCGGTGGCCAGGGCCTGCCCAAGCTGATCCACGCCGCCTGCAGCGAGATGGTCAACAGCGCCAGCCTGAGCTTCGCGCTGTGCCCGCTGCTGACCGACGGCGCGATCGAGGCGCTGCTCACCGCCGGCACGCCCGAGCAGCAGCAGCGCTACATCCCGAAGATGGTCGACGGCACCTGGACCGGCTCGATGAACCTCACCGAGCCGCAGGCCGGCAGCGACTTGAGCCAGGTGCGCACGCGCGCCGAGCCGCAGCCCGACGGCAGCTACAAGCTCTTCGGCACCAAGATCTTCATCACCTACGGCGAGCACGACCTGGCGGACAACATCGTCCACCTGGTGCTGGCGCGCGTGGCCGGCGCGCCCGAGGGCGTGAAGGGCATCTCGCTGTTCATCTGCCCCAAGGTGCTGCCCGACGGCACGCGCAACGACGTGCATTGCGTGAGCATCGAACACAAGCTGGGCATCAAGGCCAGCCCCACCGCGGTGCTTGCGTTCGGCGCCCATGGTGGCGAGAAGTTGAACGGCGCAGGCGCCGTGAGCGAGCTGATCGGCCACGAGAACCGCGGCCTCGAGTACATGTTCATCATGATGAACGCGGCGCGCTTCGGTGTCGGCGTGCAAGGCATCGCGCTGGCCGAGCGTGCCTACCAGCAGGCGGTGGGCTATGCGCGCGACCGCGTGCAAGGCCGCCCGGTGGACGGCTCGGCGGCCGGGCCGGCGGCCATCATCCACCACCCCGACGTGCGGCGCATGCTGATGACCATGCGCGCCCACACCGAGGGCTGCCGCGCGATGGCGCTGGTGGCCGCGGCCGCCTACGACGCGGCGCATGCCCATCCGGATGCCGAGGTGCGCAAGCAGAACC
>JANNGZ010000332.1:0-2982 GCA_031404155.1 Burkholderiales bacterium | reverse complement strand
CCGGGGTCGAGCGCCAGCGCGCGCGCGTAGCTCGCCAGCGCGTCCTCGCGCCGCTCGAGCAGGTGCAGCGCCTGCCCGTGGTGGAACCAGGCCTCGGCCTTGTCGGGGGTGATCGCCACCAAGCCTTCGAAAGCCGCGAGCGCATCGGCCGGCCGGTGCAACGCGAGCAAGGCCTTGGCGCGGTGGAAGCTCGCCACCGGGTGCTGCGCCTGCAACTCCAGCGCGCGCGCATGGCAGGCCAGCGCTTCCTCGTGACGCGCCAGCGCGCCCAGCGCCACGCCGCGGTGCATCCAGCACTCGGTGCTGTTCGGGTCCTGCGCCAGCGCTTCGTCGAGCAGCGCCAGCGCGGCCTCGGGCCGGCCGAGCTTGATGCGCGTGGCGCCGAGGTTCATCAGGGTGGAGACCCGCCCGGGCAGCAGCGCGAGCGAGGCTTCGAACGCGGCTTCGGCCGGCGCAAATTCGCTCGCCTCGAAGTGCGCAATGCCGTCGAGGAACAGTTGTTTGGCCTGGTTGAAGGGCTCGCTCATGGGCGCGATGTTGACATTGACCTTGGCGCCGCTTGCGGTCACAACATCCGCACTGTCGGTGAGCGAGAATCGCGCGCTCGACAGTGCGCCGTGTCTGCCGCCCCCTTGAAAGCAAACCCTATGTTCAGTCGATTTGGACGCTTGCTCGCGATCGTGGCATTTTCGATCGCGCCGCTCGCGGCGCTTGCCCACGGCATGTCGGAGGCCGAGAAGCAGCGCATGCTTGATGGCGGCTACCTGCAGTTCGTGGGCCTGGGTGCGACGCACATGCTCACCGGCTACGACCACCTGCTGTTCCTGTTCGGCGTGGTGTTCTTCCTGACCAGCTTCAAGGAGATCGCCAAGTTCGTCACGGCTTTCACGCTCGGTCACTGCATCACGCTGATCTTTGCCACCTTCCTGAAAATCGCCTGGAACTACTTCCTGGTCGACTCCCTGCTCGCGCTCAGCGTGATCTACATCGGTCTGCACAACAACGGCAGCTTGCAGAAGCATTTCGGGGTCAAGTCGCCGAACATGCTCGCCGCGGTGTTCGGCCTGGGCCTCCTGCATGGCTTCGGCTTGTCCACCCGGTTGCAGCAACTGCCGCTCGGCGACGACCAAGCCGTCATGTTGATACGCATCCTGAGCTTCAATCTCGGTGTGGAAATCGGCCAGATCGCCGCGCTGTCGGCGATGCTGGCTGTGCTGGCCCTGTGGCGCAGGCAATCGTCGTTCAAGCGCTTGAGCTTGTTGGCCAACGCCGGCCTGGTGTATGCGGGCGTGCTGCTGTTGTTGATGCAGCTGCACAGCTACGAGCACGATGCCGACCCGAACAGCTTCCGCTTCCCGGCGCAGGAGCATCGCCACGAACATGAAGACATGAACATCAAGGAAAGCACCAAGACCGACAGAGACAATCTCTGACTTCCGCCGTTCCTCAACCACCACCGCCCAAGGACGTCATCATGAACAAACTACTCGCCGCGGTATGCGTCGCCAGCGGCTTCACACTCAGCCCGCCGGCTCTTGCCGGTGAAGCGGACAGCTGCCATTTCCATGGCGCCCAAGCCGCAACGCAAGCGACAGTGGCCGGCTGCGCGGTCAAGCGCCAGCAGGCGCTGGTCGCAAACGGCAAGATCGACAAATCCTGGCAGGCCATTCAGCCGACGACCTTCGATCAGGTCGACGGTCAGCGCGGCAAGGAGTGGAAGGTCACCTTCAAGAACCCTGCTGCGGCCGACAAGACCAAGGAGAACCTCTACATGTTCTTCACCGCCCAAGGCAATTTCATCGCCGCCAACTTCAGCGGCAAGTAAGGCGGCTGCACGCCGGCGCGCGCAGCCGCCGGTCACGCTCAAGGCGCCACGTTCGGCTGCCCCACCGAACCGTGCGTGTTGAAGCCCCAGCACATCGGCGTGCCGGCGAGCGTGATGCCGCAGGTGGCCACGCCCCCGGCCTTCAGCACACCGAAGCGGTGGCCGCCGGCCACGGCCACCGGCACGGTGCGTTCCACTTCGTCGCCGCCGCCCACCAGCGTCGCCGGGCCCCAGCACCAGGCCGCGCCGTCGGCCTTCAGGCCGCAGGCATGTTGGTAGCCGGCGGAGAGGCTGACGAAGACATGGCCGCCGCTCACCGCGGTGGGCAGGTCGCGGTGCTGGCCGACGCCGTCTCCGAGCGAAGCGCCAAAACCCCAGCACCAGGCGGCGCCGGCCGAGTCGAGCGCGCAATTGACCACACCGCCCACCGCGAGCGCGCTGAAGCGGTGCGCGCCGGCCACCGCCGACGGCACCAGCACCGCACCCGAGACACCGCGCCCGAGCTTGCCGTAGGTGTTGCGGCCCCAGCACCAGGCCTCGCCCGCCGTGTCCAGTGCGCAGCCATGTTCGTCCCCTGCGCCCACACTCACGAAGAGTTGGGCCACCGCGCTCACCTGCACCGGCACGCGTGACGTGTCGGTGGTGCCGTTACCGAGTGCACCGCCACCCGCGGGGCCCCAGCACCAGGCCGTACCGGTGGCGTCGAGCGCACAACTCAGGCGCGACGCCCGCCCGGCGTCGAGCTGCACATAGGCGCGCCCGCCCGACACGGCCACCGCCGCGGTGCTGTTGGCGAAGCCGCCGTCGCCGAGCTGGCCGCCGACGCCGAAGCCCCAGCACCAGGCCAGGCCGGCCGCGTCCAGGCCGCAGCCGTGCAATTGCGCCATACTCAGCGAAGTGAAGGTGCGCGGTGGCACCGCACGCACCGGCTCGAAGCTGCAGGGCACCGAGCCCGCGGAGCAAAACCGCGTGGTGCTCGCGCCGAGCAGCCCGTCGCTGTTGTTGCCCCAGCACCAGGCCTCGCCACCGGCAGTGAGCATGCAGCTCGCGGCGAAGCCGACCGCCACGCGGTCGAAGGCAAGCGTGGTGCCCACCACCGTGGGCTCAAGATAGATGTGCTGCTCCAGCGCGGTGAGCCGGTCACCCGAACCGCCGCA